>NZ_LT976853.1:1644574-1881863 GCF_900249755.1 Cupriavidus taiwanensis | reverse complement strand
TTTTCCTGCAGGTCGGCAACCAGTGCCTGCATGGCCTGCGCGTTGGTCCTGAACGACTCGGAGCGGGCGTTCAGCTTGGTTTCAATTGCCGCCATAGGGGCCTCGGGCAGTTGTGATGGGTTGTAGACGGCTTGTCGCTCAGGCCGTGCGGGATTCATCGAGCTTCAGTTCGCGCACCATCTGGTCGCGCATCACGAACTTCTGCACCTTGCCGGTCACGGTCAGGGGCATCTCTTCGACAAAGCGGATATAGCGCGGAATCTTGTAATGCGCGATCTGGTCGCGGCAGAACGCGCGGATCTCGTCTTCCGTGGCGCGCTCGCCCGGCTTGAGCACGATCCACGCGCACACCTCCTCGCCATACTTCGGGTCGGGCACGCCGAACACCTGCACCGCCTGCACCTTCGGATGGCGGAACAGGAACTCTTCGATCTCGCGCGGGTAGATGTTCTCGCCGCCGCGGATCAGCATGTCCTTCACGCGGCCGACGATATTGCAGTAGCCCTCTTCATCGATGGTGGCGAGGTCGCCGGTGTGCATCCAGCCGTCGCGGATGGCTTCGGCGGTGCGGGCCTCGTCGTCCCAGTAGCCGAGCATCACCGAATAGCCGCGCGTGCACAGTTCGCCTTTCTCGCCCACCGGCACGGTGGCGCCGCTGGCATCGACGATCTTGACTTCCAGGTGCGGCTGGACCCGGCCGACGGTGGTGGTGCGCTTGTCGAGCGGATCGGTGGTGCTGCTCTGGAACGACACCGGGCTGGTCTCGGTCATGCCGTAGGCGATCGTCACCTCGGACATATGCATCTGCGCCACCACGCGCTTCATGGTTTCGATCGGGCACGGCGAACCGGCCATGATGCCGGTGCGCAGCGAAGAGAAGTCGTAGTCGGCAAAGCGCGGATGGTCCAGCTGCGCGATAAACATGGTCGGCACGCCATGCAGCGCGGTGCAGCGCTCTTCGCTGACCGCGCGCATGGTGGCCTCGGGCTCGAAGGCCTCGCCCGGGAACACCATCGCCGCGCCGGTCGACACGCACGCCAGCACCGACAGCACCATGCCGAAGCAGTGATAGAACGGCACCGGAATGCAGAGCTTGTCCTGCTCCGAGAAGCGCATCGCCATGGCGATAAAGCGCGCGTTGTTGACGATATTGCGATGCGTCAGCGTGGCGCCCTTGGGCGCACCGGTGGTGCCGCTGGTGAACTGCACGTTGATCGGGTCATGGCGGTCCAGCTGCGCCGTGATGCGGTCGAGCTGCGCGCGCGCCACGCCGGCGCCGCGCGCCATCACGTCCGCGTAGCGGATCATGCCGGGAGTCTCGCCCTCGCCCATGCGGATCACCCAGCGCAGCGACGGCAGCCGCGCGGCCTGCAGCGCGCCCGCTGCGCTGGTGGCCAGCTCAGGCGCCAGCGCCTGCAGCATTTCGAGGTAGCGCGAGGTCTTGAAGGCCTCGGCGGCGACGATGGCCTTGACGCCGACCTTGTTCAGCGCGTATTCCAGCTCCGCCAGCCGGTACGCCGGATTGATGTTGACCAGCACCAGGCCCAGCCGGGCAGTGGCGAACTGCGTCACCAGCCACTCCACGCGGTTCGGCGCCCAGATGCCGACGCGATCGCCCCGCGCCAGGCCGAGCGCGTGCAGCCCGGCCGCCAGCGCATCGATGGCTTCGGCAAACTCGCGCCAGTTCCAGCGCACGCCCTGCTCGCGAAACACCACCGCCTCGCGTTCCGGGAACGCTGCCACGGTCTGCGCCAGCAGCGCCGATACGGTCTGCTCGGACAGCGCAATGCTGGTGTCGCCGCGGACATGCGACAGCCCGTCGATCGGCAGAATGGTGGGAAGCGGCTCGCCCTGCATCGTCATCGTTGTCTCCAAAGCGCGTCGGTCTCGACTTGAGTTGAGCAAAACTCAAAGGCACGAATATCGCCGGGGTGATTCGCCCTGATCAGGGTTAACCCCGTAAAGCTACTGGCTGTGCTGCCGGATGCTAGTTCGACTTCCGGTCTCGTCACAGCGGAATGACGAAAAGGTATACGGGTGGGCCGGAAAATTCAACTTCAATTTGAGGCTTACTCAACTTCTGCTGAAAATGGAGTACGATGTCACCGCGCCGCGCGGCACCTACGAGGTCCGCGCTGCCGCAGTTCCGCGCCCCGCACCGGGGCACGGGTTATCTTTTCGCGCTTTCGCCTGCCGGGATCCGACATCATGGAAGACAACGCCGCCACCCGCCGGATCCCGTCCGGCGCCCGGGCGGAACAACGCATCCGCGACATCCTGCGCGTCAGCCGCGAGGTGTTCGCCGAACTGGGCTACGAAAAGACCACCACCACCGAGATCGCGCAGCGCCTGGGCGTGTCCGAGGCCACGGTGTTCACCTACTTCCACAGCAAGCGCAAGCTGTGCGTGCGGGTGATCGAGGACTGGTACGACGAAATCATCGGCGCCATCGAGCGCGGCATGCCGCGCGAGCAGAGCATCAAGGCGCAGCTGGCGTTCTACGTAAAGACGCACCTGCAGCTGTTCCTGATCCAGGGCACCGGGCTGTGCGCGCTGGTGCTGTCGGAAGGACGGGCCAAGGGGCCGGACCTGGGGCAGGAGTTCGTGCCGCTGCAGCGCCGCTATACGGCGCCGCTGATGGACCTGCTGGCGCGCGGCCGCGAACATGGCGAGATTCGCGCCGACCTGCCGCTGAGCCTGTTGCGCTCCGCCATCCTGGGGCCGATGGAGCATATCCTGTGGCACGCCATCGCGCGCGAGCGCGAGGTCGATATCGACAAGACCGCCGCGGACATGGTGGCCCTGCTGTGGCCCGCGCTGCAGCCGGCGAATCTCGAGCTGGAGGCGCTGCGCGCCTTCCATGGCGAAGTCGGCGCGGCGCTGCGCAAGCTGGACCGCGCCTGACCGCACCGCCGGGCACGGCGCGCAAATTCCTTGTACGCTGGAGGCGCCGTTCCCCAGCCCGGAGATTGCGACATGGCCGTCCAGCTCAACCACACCATCGTCTTCTCTCACGACAAGCAGGTGTCCGCGGACTTCCTGTGCGAGGTCCTGGGCCGCCCGCCCGCCGAGCCGTTCGGGCCCTTCCTCGGCGTAGCGCTCGACAACGGCGTCACCCTCGACTTCATGGACGCGCAAGGCGATATCGCCATGCAGCACTACGCCTTCCTGGTCAGCGACGCCGAGTTCGACCACGGCTTTGCGCGCGTCCGCGCACACCAGCTCACTTACTGGGCCGACCCGTACCGGCGCCGCCCCGGCGAGGTCAATACCGATGACGGCGGCCGGCGCATCTATTTCGAGGATCCCAGCAAGCACTTCCTGGAGATCTTTACCAGGGGCTGACGGCTGCGGGGGCTTGCCGTGCCTTTGGCGAGACACGGGCGGGCGCCGCCTGCGCCCGTGCTGCACTTGGTTGATGCGGTTGCGCCTCATAGAATGGAATGGCCTGGTTTTCCGCATCGAAGCACCATGCAGACCGTTGCGTATCCCTACCAGCCCGTGCGCGAGCGGCGCACGCTGACCTGCTTCCTGCTGGCCTTGCTCATGCACCTGCTGCTGGGGGCCCTGCTCTACTACGGCGTGCGCTGGCGCAATGCCGTGCCCACCGGTGTGGCCGCGGAACTGTGGGAGCCTATCCCCGAAGCCACCACGCCCGAGCCGGCTGTCAAGCCGACGCCGACGCCACCGCCCGTCGAGGAAGAAGAGGCCGATATCTCGCTGCAGGAAAAGCAACGCAAGGCCAGGCAGGCCAAACGCGAGGCCGAGCAGGCGCGCCAGCGTGAAAACCAGGCCCGCGCCGAAGCGGAGCGCAAGGAAGCGCAGCGCAAGGCCCAGGAAGCGCAGCGCCAGGCCAGCAATGCCGAGCGCCAGGCCGAACTGGCGCGCCTGCGCGCGCAGGCGGGCGGTACCGGCGCCACGGCCAACGCCGGCGCAGGTTCGGGATCCTCGGCGAAGCCGTCCTCGGGCTATGCCGAGCGCGTGCGCCAGCGGGTCAAGCCCAACATCATCTTCACCGAGGAAGTCGCCGGCAATCCGGCGGCGGTGGTCGCCGTGCACATGGCGCCCGACGGCTCGCTGCTGTCGACGCGGCTTGCCAAATCCAGCGGCAATGCCGGCTGGGACAACGCGGTGCTGCGCGCGGTGCAGCGCTCGGACCCGCTGCCGCGCGACAGCAACGGCGTGGCGCCGTCCAATATCCTGATCACGTTCTGGCCCAAGGACGAGGGCGGTTAGGTCGTCGCCGTGACCAGGCGGCACCGGGGCCCACAGCGTGCGCTATCGCACCGACGGCACCTTGATAGAAAGAAATTCCAAAAAAACGCCAAATACAGGAATGGCATTACAATTCCAGCATGCCTTGAAGGACAAATCGCATGCCTGTGCTACCGCCGGTCCCTATCATGAATAGACAAGAACAAGCCGACGCAGCCCGCCATGACGACCGCCTCCTCCCTTTCTGTCTCACTTCATCCCGCCTCCCGCCCGGCTGGCGCCCCGCTCGACCGGCTCGCGCTCGACTTGGCCGACATCTTCACCAACAGCGCGCGCATGGTTGCCAGCCAACTCGCGCAGCACCTGCCCGACACCGAAACGCTGCTGGCCGCGTTGCCGGCAGGCGCCTTGCTAGGCTCGGCCGACACCTATACCCGGCACCTGGTCTATGGCGATCCGCTGGAACGCTTCTCGGCCATGGTGCTGGTCTGGCGCCCGGGCCAGGCCAGCCCGGTGCATGGCCATCGCACCTGGTGCGCCTACCGCGTGCTGCGCGGCACGCTGACCGAGCAGCACTACCGGTGGGATGCCGCCAGCCGGCACGCGCATCATTGCAACACCGTCACGCGCACGGCCGGCGATACCTTCAGCGTGCCGGGCGGCCTGCAGCACATCCATGCGCTCGGCAACGCCAGCGACGAGATCGCGGTGTCCCTGCATCTGTACGGAGTCAGCCGCGACCATATCGCCACCGGCGTGAACCTGCTGGTGCCCGCCGACGCCTAGCCGCCCCGCTGCGCGCCAGGCGCGGGCGCGCCCTCTTCCACTGACCGCCACGCGCCATGGACCGCTACGACAAACAGATCCTCGCCATCCTGCAGGAAGACGCCACCTTGCCGGTGGCGGAGATCGGCGAGCGCGTCGGCCTGAGCTCGACGCCATGCTGGCGCCGCATCCAGAAGCTGGAAGAAGCCGGCCTGATTCGCAAGCGCGTGGCGCTGCTCGATGCCGGCAAGCTCAATGCCGGCGTCACCGTCTTCGTCTCGGTCCGCACCAGCCAGCACAACGTGAAATGGCTCAAGCAGTTCCACGGGGTGGTGTCGTCGATCCCGGAAGTGACCGAGTTCTATCGCATGGCCGGCGACACCGATTACCTGCTGCGCGTGGTCGTGCCCGATATCGCCGCCTACGACCGCGTCTACAAGAAGCTGATCCAGGGCGCGGAACTGGCCGATGTCAGTTCCAGCTTCGCGATGGAGCAGATCAAGTACACCACCGCGCTGCCGCTGGACTATGCCTGAGGCGGCACTTGCACGGGCGGACGCGGGCGGCTGAGCCGGCAGCGCTGGGAATTTGCGCCATTTCAGCGGCTTTTTCCGCGCTTTTCTGCTCTTCCTGTTGCAAATACCCCGCGTTCCGGCAGACTTGCCGCCACGCATTCCGGGCCCCGGACCTGCTGCGACGCAGCAATGGCTGTAGAATATGCGGCCCCTATTCAAACGGCCGCGGCGTAGGTAATCCCCTCCGCCCCCGCCGAACCCCACGCGAGCCTTGACAGCAGGTTGGAATCACGCGCGCCCTCGTGCGCACTGCCGTCGAAACGCGATGCACGAAGGAAACAGCAGTCAATGACAAGTGGCGCACAACGAACGGCAGCCAAAACACGAGCAGCAGCAGGCAAGGACACCGGCCAGGCCAATGCGGCCACGGCACCCTCTGACCCGACGGCCGACGCCGCCGCGCGCAGCCAGCAGCTGCGCGCGCTGATCCAGCTTGGCAGGCAGCGCGGCTACCTGACGCACGCGGATATCAGCGACCACCTGCCCGAGAACTTCACGGATACGGCCGCGATGGAAAGCATCGTCGGCACCTTCGCCGAGATGGGCGTGAAGATCTACGAGCAGACCCCGGATGCCGAGACCCTGCTGCTCAGCGACGGCCCGGTGGTGGCCTCCGACGAGCAGGCCGAAGAGGAAGCCGAGGTCGCGCTGGCGACCGTCGATTCCGAGTTCGGCCGCACCACCGACCCGGTGCGCATGTACATGCGCGAAATGAGCTCGGCCACGCTGCTGACGCGCAAGCAGGAAGTCGAGATCGCCAAGCGCATCGAGGACGGCCTGAACAACATGGTGCATGCGATCTCGGCCTGCCCGTTCACCGTCGCCGCGATTCTCGAGCTGTCGGCCAAGGTTGCCGGCAACGAGATCGGCATCGACGACGTGATCGACGGCCTCAGCGACGAGAGCATCGCCGAGCCGGCCGCCGCCGTTGCGGACGACGCCGACGACAGCAGCATCGACAGCGCCGAAGAGACCGACGAAGACGCCGACGACGCCGATGAAGGCAGCGGCCAGCAAAGCGCCGAAGCCGACCTGGCCAGGCTGCGCGACGAATGCATGAAGCGCTTCGCGCGCGTTGCCGAGCAGTTCGAGCGCATGCGCGCCGAAAGCGAAGCCGGCCGCGCGGCCGCGCCGGCCTTCGCCGCCGCGCGCGACGCGGTGCGCGAGGAACTGCGCACGATCCGCTTTACCGCCCGCACCATCGAGCGCCTGTGCGCCAATGTCCAGGGCATGGTCGACGAGGTGCGCGCGATCGAGCGCCAGGTGGTGCAGCTGCTGGTCGAGCGCTGCGGCATGGAGCGCGAGGACGTGGTCGCGCGCTTCCCGGGCAATGAAACCAACCTGGCCTGGGGCCAGGGCCTGGCCGCCGAAGGGCGCCCCTACAGCGCCGCGGTGGCGCGCGCGCTGCCGGACCTGCAAGCGCACCAGCAAAAGCTGATCGACATCCAGGCGCGCGCCGCGCTGCCGCTGCCCGAGCTGAAGACCGTCAACCGCAAGATGCTCGCCGCCGAGCGCCAGATGCGCCAGGCCAAGCACGAGATGACGCAGGCCAACCTGCGCCTGGTGATCTCGATCGCCAAGAAATACACCAACCGCGGCATGCAGTTCCTGGACCTGATCCAGGAAGGCAATATCGGCCTGATGAAGGCGGTCGACAAGTTCGAATACCGCCGCGGCTGGAAATTCTCGACCTACGCCACCTGGTGGGTGCGCCAGGCCGTCACGCGCGCGATCGCCGACCAGGCCCGCACCATCCGCGTGCCGGTGCATATGATCGAGCAGATCAACAAGCTCAACCGCCTGTCGCGCGAGATCATGCAGCAGACCGGCAAGGAACCCGATCCGGCGGTGCTAGCCGAGCGCCTGGACATGACCGAGGACAAGGTCCGCTCGATCATGAAGATCGCCAAGGAGCCGGTGTCGATGGAGACCCCGGTGGGCGAGGACGGCGACACCAGCCTGGGCGACATGATCGCCGACTCGGACACCGCCACGCCCGCCGACGCCGCCCTGCAGGCCGGCCTGCGCGCGGTGGTGCGCGAGATGCTGGATGAACTGTCGCCGCGCGAAGCCAAGGTGCTGCGCATGCGCTTCGGCATCGACATGTCGACCGACTACACGCTGGAGGAAGTCGGCAAGCAGTTCGATGTCACGCGCGAGCGGATCCGCCAGATCGAAAGCAAGGCGATGAAGAAGCTGCGGCACCCCAGCCGCGCGGACCAGTTGATCACCTATCTGCGCGACGCCTGAGCGGCCCCGCCGCCTCCGCGCACAGAGGAGTGCTATCCATGCCTGACTCGAACCTCTCTTTCTTTGGCAGGCTGTCGCTTGCCATGGGCACCTTCTTCGCCATCCTGGGCAACCGCGAACTGGCGGCCGGCATCAAGCGGCTGCGCGAGGGCGGCCCGGTTGCGCAGGCAGCCCCCGTGCCGGCACCGACACCGGCGCCGGTTGCCGAACCTGCGCCCGCATTGAAGGAAGCCAGCCCCGTGGCCGCGCTGCAGTTGCTCGGACTGCTGCAGCGCGACGCCCGCTTCGTCGACTTCGTCGAGGAAGACATCACGCGCTATGCCGATGCCGAGATCGGCGCCGCCGCCCGCCTGGTGCACGATGGCTGCCGCGCGGTGCTGCGCGAGCATTTCACCATCCGGCCGGTGCGCGAGGAAGCCGAGGGCAGCCGCGTGACGCTGGCCGACGGCTTCGACGCCAGCGCGATCCGCCTGACCGGCAACGTGGTCGGCAGCGCGCCTTTCCATGGCGCCATCAGCCATCGCGGCTGGAAGGTCGAGGACGTGCGCCTGCCGCGCCTGGCCGAACGCCATGACGCCAGCGTGATCGCTCCCGCCGAGGTCGAGCTATGAGCGAGGCGCGCTATGCCATCGGCATCGACCTGGGCACCACGCACAGCGCGGTCTCCTACGTCGACCTGGCCGCCAGCGATGGCGAGAAGACCAGCCAGCGCGTGCTGCCGATCACGCAGCTGACCGCGCCCGGGGCGGTCGACGAGCTCGACCTGCTGCCCTCGTTCCTGTACCTGCCGCACGCCAGCGAACTCGCGCCCGGCGACCTGAACCTGCCGTGGAACGCCACGCGCGATTTCGCAGTGGGCGAGATGGCGCGCAGCCGCGGCGCGGGCACGCCGATCCGGCTGGTGTCGAGCGCCAAGAGCTGGCTGTGCCATCCCGGCGTCGACCGCCGCGCGGCGATCCTGCCGGCCGACGCGCCGCCCGAAGTGCCGCGCGTGTCCCCGCTGGAGGCATCGGTGCGCTACCTGACGCACCTGCGCGAAGCGTGGGACCAGGCGCACCCCGAGGCACCGTTCGGCGAGCAGGACATCACCGTGACGATCCCGGCGTCATTCGATCCCGCCGCGCGCGAACTGACCGCCGAGGCCGCGGCGGCGGCCGGCTATGGCCGCATGACGCTGCTCGAGGAACCGCAGGCCGCGCTCTACAGCTGGATCCAGAAGAGCGCCGGCCAGTGGCGCAAGCAGGTCAAGGTGGGCGACATCATCCTGGTGGTCGACGTCGGCGGCGGCACCACCGACCTGTCGCTGATTGCCGTGATCGAGCGCGACGGCAACCTGGAGCTGCATCGCATCGCGGTCGGCGACCATATCCTGCTCGGCGGCGACAACATGGACCTGGCGCTGGCGCACGTGGTCGCGCGCAAGCTCGCGGCGCAGGGCACGCAGGCCGATCCGTGGCAACTGCGCGCGCTGACCTATGCCTGCCGCGCCGCCAAGGAAACGCTGCTGACCGACCCCGCCACCGAGACCGTGCCGCTGGTCGTGCCCAGCCGCGGCGCCAGGCTGATCGGCGGCTCGATCCGCACCGAACTGACCCGCGCCGAACTGACCCAGACCATCCTGGAAGGGTTCTTCCCGCAGGTCGACGCGTCGGCGCGCCCCGTCAGCCGGGCCCGCGCCGGCCTGACCCAGCTGGGCCTGCCCTATGCGCAGGACGCGGCCATCACGCGCCACCTGGCGGCATTCCTGGGCCGGCAGGCCGGCGCACTGGCCGAGATCGAAGGCCTGCAGGCCGCGCAGCCCGAAGGCGCCACCTTCCTGCGCCCCACCGCCGTGCTGTTCAACGGCGGCGTGTTCAAGTCGGGCCTGCTGGTCGAGCGCATCCTGCAGACGCTCAACGGCTGGCTCGCTGCCGAGGGCGCGGCGCCGGCGCGGCTGCTCGACGGCGCCGAGCTGGACCTGGCGGTGGCACGCGGCGCCGCCTATTACGGCTATGTGCGGCGCGGCAAGGGCGTGCGCATCCGCGGCGGCACCGCGCGCGCGTACTACGTCGCGGTGGAATCGTCGATGCCGGCCGTGCCCGGCTTCGAGCCGCCGATCCAGGCGCTGTGCGTGGCCCCGTTCGGCATGGAAGAAGGCACCGACGCCGAGCTGCCGCCGCAGGAATTCGGCCTGGTGGTTGGTGAGCCGGTGCACTTCCGCTTCTTCGGCTCGTCGGTGCGGCGCCAGGACCAGGTCGGCACGCTGCTGGACTACTGGGGGCCGGAGGAACTGCAGGAACTGGAAGAAATCCAGGCGACGCTGCCCGCCGAAGGCCGTACCGCCGGCGACGTGGTGCCGGTCAGGCTGCATGCGCGCGTGACCGAGGCCGGCACGCTGGAACTCGAGGCCGTGCCGCGCGCCAGCGGCGAACGCTGGAAGGTGCAATTCGACGTGCGCGGCAACGCCGATGCCTGAAGCCGCGGCAGCGGCGACGAAGCAGTCGATGAAGCAGTCGATGAAGCAATACGTCGTCGGCATCGACCTGGGCACCAGCAACACCGTGGTGGCCTATGCCCGGGCCGGCTCGGACGATATCCGCGTGTTCGATATCGACCAGCTGGTCGCGCCGGGCGAGGTCGCGGCCCGCCCGCTGCTGCCGTCGGTGCGCTACCACGCGGCGCCGGGCGAGCTCAATGGCGACGACCTGCAGCTGCCCTGGCAATCGACGGCCAGCGCGGCCGCGCGCCGCACCGTGTTCGGCCGCCTGGCGGCGACGCTGGGCGCGCAGGTGCCGGGCCGGCTGGTGGCCAGCGCCAAGAGCTGGCTGTCGCATGCCTCGGTCGACCGCACCGCGCCGATCCTGCCCTGGGGCGGCGAGGAGGATCTCGACAAGATCTCGCCGGTGGTCGCCAGCGCGAGCTATCTCGGCTATGTCTGCGCGGCCTGGAACCACCGCTTCCCCGACGCGCCGCTGGAACAGCAGGACGTGGTGCTCACCGTGCCGGCCTCGTTCGACGAGGGCGCGCGTGCGCTGACGCTGGAAGCCGCGCGCCTTGCCGGGCTGCCCGCGCTGCGCCTGCTGGAAGAGCCGCAGGCCGCGCTCTACGACTGGCTGTTCCACCATCGCCACACGCTGGAGCAGGACCTTGCGCAAACCCGGCTGGTGCTGATCTGCGACGTCGGCGGCGGCACCACCGACCTTACGCTGATCCGCGTGTCGATGCAGGACGGGCAGCCGCGGCTGACCCGTATTGGCGTGGGCAACCACCTGATGCTCGGCGGCGACAACATGGACCTGGGGCTGGCGCACCAGGTCGAAGCGCGCCTGGGCCACGGCGAGCCGGCGCAGCCACGACTGTCGGCCGCGAGCCTGTCGCAGCTGGTGGCGCGCTGCCGCGCCGCCAAGGAACAGCTGCTGGGCGCGGATGCGCCCGATGCCGTCACCGTGACGCTGCTGGGCGCGGGCGCCCGGCTGGTCGGCGGTGCGCGCTCGGTGCAGGTGACGCGGCAGGAAGTCGAACAGCTGGTGGTCGACGGCTTCTTCCCCAACGTGCCCGCCAGCGAACGGCCGCGGCGCGCGCGCGGCGCCATCGTCGAGTTCGGCCTGCCCTATGCGGCCGATCCCGCCGTGACCCGCCATGTCGCCGCCTTCCTCGGCCAGCATGCCGCGCAGGCACGCGCCGCGCTCGAGATGGAGGACGCACCGGACGATGCGCTGCCGGTGCCCGACACCCTGCTGCTCAACGGCGGCGTGTTCCGCGCGCAGGCACTGGCCGACCGCATCGCCCAGACGCTGGGCGGCTGGCGCGGCGCGCCGCTGCAGGTGCTGCACAACGCCGATCCCGACATTGCCGTGGCGCGCGGCGCGGTCGCGTATGCGCGCGCCCGCGCCGGCCAGGCGCCGCGCATCGGCGGCGGCTCGGCGCGCAGCTATTTCCTGGTGCTGGACGATGGCGCCGCGGGCCAGCAAGGGATCTGCCTGCTGCCGCGCGGCACCGAGGAAGGCCACGAGATCCATCTCAGCGACCGCACCTTCGCGCTGCGGCTGGGCCATCCGGTGCAGTTCCACCTGGTGTCTTCGGTGGCCGAGACGCCCTACCAGCCTGGCGCGCTGACCGACCTGTCCGGCGGCGACTTCGTGCGCCTGCCGCCGATCGCCACCGTGGTGCCGACGCGCGGCACCGGCGGCCCGCGCGAAACACCGGTGCAGATCACCACCGCGCTGACCGAGGTCGGCACGCTCGAGGTCCACTGCATCGACACCGGGGACGCCGCTCAGCGCTGGCGCCTGGAGTTCCAGCTGCGCGGCAACGACACGGCGCAGCCGTCCCCCGCGCCAACGGCTCACCCGTCGCTGCCGCAGGCCCTGGAACTGATCGACCGCACCTTCGGCGCGCGCTCGCAGGAAGTCGGGCCGAAGGAAGTCAAGCGCCTGCGCGCGCAGTTGGAGCAGATCCTGGGTGCGCGCGAGCAATGGGACAGCGCGCTGCTGCGCGAGCTGTTCGGCGCCTTGTGGGAGCGCGCCAGGCGCCGGCGCCGCACGGCCGACCATGAACGCCTGTGGCTGAACCTGGCCGGCTATTGCGTGCGCCCCGGCTTCGGCTACCCGCTCGACGAATGGCGCGTCGCGCAACTGTGGTCGCAGTATGACCAGGGCATCCAGTATGTGAACGAAAGCCAGAACTGGTCGGAATGGTGGACGCTGTGGCGGCGCGCCGCCGGCGGGCTGGATGAAAGCGCGCAGCTGCGCCTGCTGGAAGACATGGCCTTCTACCTGCAGCCGCCCGGCAGCGGCCGCTTCAAGAAGCCCGCCGGGCCCACCCGCGGCGGCTATGCCGACATGGTGCGGCTGGCCGGCTCGCTCGAGCGCCTGCCCGCCGACGCCAAGATCGAACTGGCCGACTGGCTGCTGACCCGGCTGCGCAAGCCGTCCGAGAACAACCAGGGCTGGTGGGCGGTGGGCCGCATCGGCGCGCGCATGCCCTTCTATGGCAGCGCGCACAGCGTGGTGCCGGCCGAGACCGCCAGCCAGTGGCTGGACGCCATCCTGGCGCTCGACTGGAAAAAGGTCGAGCCGGCCGCATTCGCCGCGGTGCAGATCGCGCGCATGACCGGCGACCGCACCCGCGACCTGCCGGACGAGCTGCGCGCGAGCGTGGTGCGCCGGCTGGAAGCCGCCAACGCGCCGCCGGGCTGGATTGCCATGGTGCGCGAGGTGGTGGAACTGGATGCCGCGGACGAAGGACGGGTGTTCGGCGAGGCGCTGCCGGCCGGCCTCAAGCTGATCGCAGGATAGCCACGCAGGCCGGGCAGCGGCAAGCGCCTGGATTGCCACTTGCCGGCGCCGGCGCAGCCGATGACCTACGATGACGGTAGGCTCCCTGGAGTCCCATCGTGCAGCCGTCCGCCAGCCATCCCCCGATCGCCTTTCTCGCCATTGCCGTTGCCGCCATGGCAGCGGCCGGGCTGTGCCGCGCGGCCGACGACGACCGGCTGAAGCAGCGCGCGGAGATGGTCAGCGAGATCGCGGCGATCGACGCGGGCGCCGGCGTGCCGAACCGCAGCCACGGCATCGCCCCGGGCGTCATGGCCGTGATGGGCCAGGTGCCGCGGCATGAGTTCGTGCCGGACCCGCAGAAACCGCACGCCTACGAGAACCGGCCGCTGCCGATCGGCCATGGCCAGACCATTTCGCAGCCGTATATCGTTGCGCTGATGACCGACCTGCTGCGGGTCCAGCCGGGCGACACCGTGCTCGAGATCGGCACCGGCTCCGGCTACCAGGCCGCGGTGCTGAGCAAGCTGGCGCGCGCGGTCTACACCATCGAGATCATCGAACCGCTCGGGCGCCAGGCCTGCGAGCGCCTGCAGCGGCTGGCCTACCGGCAGGTGGCGTGCAAGGTCGGCGACGGCTACTACGGCTGGGACGAGCATGCCCCCTATGACGCCATCATCGTCACCGCGGCGGCCAGCCACGTGCCGCCGCCGCTGATCCGCCAGCTCAAGCCCGGCGGGCGCATGGTGATCCCGGTGGGCGCGCAGTTCCTGACGCAATACCTGCTGCTGGTCGAAAAAGCCGCGGACGGCGCGGTCAGCACCCGGCAGATCCTGCCGGTCCGCTTCGTGCCGCTGGTTGGCAAGCACTGAGGCGCGGCGCTGGCCGGCCTGCGCGATGAACGCGATGCCACGCCCGCCGCTGTTTGCCTTGGCCCTGCTCTCCGCCGCCGCGCTCGGCTATGAAATCCTGCTGATGCGGCTGCTTTCGATCATCCTGTGGCATCACTTCGCCTACATGATGATCAGCGTCGCGCTGCTCGGCTACGGCGCGGCGGGGGCGCTGGTGGCGCTGGCGCAGCCCGCGCTGCTGCGGCATTTCGTGCCGGTCTTTGCCGGCGGCGCGCTGCTGTTCGGCGTCAGCGCCATGGCCTGTTTCGGGCTGGCCCAGCGGGTCGGCTTCAACCCGCTGGAAATCCTGTGGGAGCCGTCGCAGCCGCTGCGCCTGGTGGCGATCTACCTGCTGCTGTTCGTGCCCTTCCTGTGCGCGGCGACCAGTATCTGCCTGAGTTTCGCCCGCTTCCCCCTGCAGGTGCCCCGCCTCTACAGCTTCGATATCCTCGGTGCCGGGCTGGGCTGCCTGGGCATCATCGCCGCGCTGTTCGTGCTCGACCCGGTCGATGCGCTGCGCCTGGTCAGCATGGCCGGCATGGCCGCCGCGGCGCTGGCCTGCATCGAATGCCGCTGGCACCGGCGCTGGCTGCCAGCGCTGCTGCTCGCGGCGGCCGCGCTGCCGGCCGTCATGCCCGGCGGCTGGATGGCGCTGCGGCCGTCGGAGTACAAGGAGCTGAGCCAGCTGCTGCGCATCGGCGGCGCGCGCGTGGTGGCGCAGCGCTCCAGCCCGCTCGGCCTGGTCACGGTGGTCGAGAGCCCGTCGATCCCGCTGCGCCACGCGCCCGGACTGAGCCTGAATGCCACCGCCGAACCGCCGCCGCAACTCGCCGTGCTGACCGACGGCGACGGCCTCAGCGCGCTCAACCGCTACGACGGCCGGCGCGAGGCGCTGGGCTACCTCGGCGACCTGACCTCGGCGCTGCCGTATCACCTGCTGCTGGCGCCGCGCGTGCTGGTGCTGGGCAGCGGTGCCGGCGCCGACGTGCTGCAGGCGCTTTACCACGGCGCCAGCACGGTCGATGCGGTGGAGTTGAACGCGCAGGTGATCGGGCTGGTGCAGGACCGCTTCGGCGCGTTCTCGGGCCAGCCGTACAGCGCGACCGGCGTGCAGGTGCATGTCGGCGAGGCGCGCGGATTCCTGGCGGCCAGCCACCGGCGCTACGACCTGATCCAGGTGGCGCTGCTGGATTCCTTCAGCACCTCGTCGGCGGGCCTGTATGCGCTCTCGGAAAGCTACCTCTACACCGTGGAAGCGTTCGCGGAATACCTGCTCCACCTGCAGCCCGGCGGCGTGCTGGCGATCACGCGCTGGGTGTCGCTGCCGCCGCGCGACATCCCGAAACTGTTCGCCACCGCGGTGGCGGCGATGGCGCGCGCGGGGGTGCCCGACGCCTCGCGCCGGCTGGTGCTGGTGCGCGGCTGGAAGACCGCCACGCTGCTGGTGAAGAACGGCGACTTCACTGCCGCCGACATCGACGCGCTGCTCCGCTTCAGCCGCACCCGTTCGTTCGACGTCGAATACCATCCCGGCATCCGGCCCGGCACGGCCAACCGCTACAACGTGCTCGACCAGCCCGACTTCTACAATGCCGCGCAGGCCCTGCTCGGCCCCGAGCGCGAACGCTTCCTGTCCCGCTACAAGTTCGACGTGCGGCCCGCTACCGACGACCGGCCCTACTTCTTCCACTTCTTCAAGTGGCGCACGCTGCCGGAGCTTGTCGCGCTGAAGGCGCAGGGCGGGCTGCCGTTGCTGGACTGGGGCTATCCGGTGCTGGTGGCGACGCTGCTGCAGGCCACGGTCGCTGCGCTGCTGCTGATCGGGGTGCCGCTGCGGGTGCTGCGCCGGCGCGCGGCGCGCGTGGGCCCGCCCGCAGCCGCGCCCACGCTGCCGGCATGGCGCACCGGCTGCTACTTCGCCGCGGTCGGGCTGGGCTTCATGTTCGTCGAGATCGCCTTTATCCAGAAATTCATCCTGTTCCTGAGCCACCCGCTCTATGCCGTCGCGGTGGTGCTGTGCGCGTTCCTGTGCTTTGCCGGGCTGGGCAGCCGCTATGCCCCGCGCCTGCCCGGGCGCGGCCGGCGCCAGGCGGCGCTGGCGATCGGCGGCATCTGTGCCGCGTCGCTGGTCTACCTGGCGGCGCTGCCGCCGGTGTTCAGGCTGCTGATCGCCTTGCCGGACCCCGCCCGGATCGGCATTGCGGTGGCGCTGATCGCGCCGCTGGCCTTCGTGATGGGCATGCCGTTCCCGCTCGGCCTGGCCAGCGTCGCCGCGCGCGACGCCACGCTGGTGCCGTGGGCCTGGGGCATCAATGCCTGCGCCTCGGTGGTGGCGGCGGTGCTGGCCACGCTGCTGGCGATCCACGCCGGCTTTACCGTGGTGGTGCTGGTGGCGCTGCTGCTGTACGCTGCCGCGGCACTGGCATGGCCGTGAGACACCCGCGGCATCACTCCCCGGCCGTCGCATTGCCCGGCGCCGCATGCAAGGCCGGCTGGCTCGGCCGGCGCGGCACGAAGCGGTGGCGGTCGATCTCGCCGCCGCGCGCCACCACGATGGTGCCCTCGGGAATCTCTTCCCACACGCCCTGCACGTCGATCAGCGGCTCGGACAACACCAGGAAGGCGTCGTCGCCCGCGGCGGCGATGCGCGGGTCGTCCGGATAGAGCTCGCGCAACTGCCGGAACGAGGTGCTGTGGAACAGCGAACGCGAGTTGTTTTCGCTCGAATAGCGCACCGACACGACCTGCCGGCCGTCGGTCACGCAGACCGTCATGTTGAGCGGAAACTGCACGTCGTGGCGCTGGCCGACCTCCTCGATCAGCCCGGCCATCTGCTCCAGCGCGCCGACCGGGTCGCGCTCCAGGCCGAAGGTCAGCGCCAGGAAGAACATCACCTCGGAATCGGTCGAGCCCTCGATCCAGCGGAACAGGTGCGGCGCGACCGCCAGCATCAGGTCGCGCCGCACCAGCGGATACTCGCGGATCAGGCCATTGTGGACGAACAGCCAGCGGCCGAAGCGGAACGGATGGCAGTTGGTTTCCTGCGTCGGCGTGCCGGTGGCCGCGCGCACATGCGCGACGAACAGCGGCGCGCGCACCGCCCTGGCGGTCTCGCGCAGGTTGGTGTCGCTCCACGCCGGGTGCAGGCAGCGGTAGCGGAACGGCACCTCGGCGTGGCGCCCGTACCAGCCGACGCCGAAGCCGTCGCCGTTGGTGGTGGTATGGCCGAGCCGCGAATTCAGGCTCTGGTCGATCAGCGAGTGTTCCGGCTGGAACAGCACCGTCTCCAATGCGACGGATCTGCCCGAGTAAGCCAGCCAGCGGCACATATTGCTCCTCCTTGTCGTTTGCGGGTGCGGCGCGGTGCCCTCCGCCCCACACTTCAGTTGTAGGACGGGGCGGCGCGAACGGCAAAGAAATGGTCCGCGAGGCACCTGCCGGCGCCCCGGCCATCGGGTGGCGCTCGGGTCCTCAGGCGAAGCGGTAGGCCAGCGAGATGATGATCGGCCCCAGCACCGGCAGCAGCACGTTGGCGATGGCATAGGTGATGGTGTAGCCCAGCAGCGGCACCGAACTCTGGCTGGCCGCCAGGATCGCGCTGATCGCCGGGGTGCTGACATGCTGCCCGGCAATCGCGCCGACCAGCAGCGGGCCCTCGATCTTGAGCAGCTTGTGCCCGATCCACAACGACAGGCACGCCGGTCCCAGCGATACCGCCAGCCCGACCAGCGGCAGCACCGCGCCATGCTCGCGGATCAGCGCGATCGCATCCGGCCCGGCGGACAGCCCGACGCAGGCGACGAACACCGCCAGGCCGAGGTCCTTCAGGATCTGCACCGCGGATCCCGGAAAACTGCCCAGCGACGGCTTCCTGGACTGGAGCCAGCCGAAGACGAGGCCGCTCAGCAGCGCCCCGCCGCCGCTGCCCAGCGAAATGTGCATGCCCCCCAGCTGCACGCTCAGCGTGCCCACCAGCAGGCCCGCCAGGATGCCCGCGCACAGGAACACCAGGTCGGTCACATCGGAAACCCTGGCCTCGACGCCGATGCCGCCGATGGCCTCGGTCAGCGAGGGCTCCAGGCCGACGACGGTGATCACGTCGCCCAGCTGCAGCGGCGTCGAGCGCGTGATCGGCAGCGACAGGCCAGAGCGCCGCACTTCCAGGATCCAGACCTCGCGCAGCCGCCGCGGCCCGGCCAGGCGCGCCAGTTCGCCGAGGGTCTTGCCGTTGACTTTGGGCTTGTTGACCACCACCCGCTTTTCCACCAGCTGGATCGCATCGGTATGCGCCTCGGGCAGCAGCACTTCGGGCCCGATCAGCGTGGCGGCCTTGAGCAGGTTGCTGCGGATGCCGACCATGGCCACGATATCGCCGGCCTGCACGGTGTCGTCATCGCCGAGTTCGATGCTGGCGCCACCCCGCAACACCTTGACCACCGACGCGCGCCCGCCCACCTGGTGCTGCAACTGGCTGACAGTCATGCCCGCCGCCTGTTGGACCGAAAAGGCGCGCCCGGTCAGCCGCGGCAGCGCCGGCTGGGTGGCAACGTCTTCGTCGGACGCTGCCTCCATGCGGGCCGCGACCTCGCGCGAGGCCTTGCGCAGGTCGATGCCCAGCAGTGCCGGCGCGATCTGGCTGGTGAAGAAGACGATGCTGATCAGCCCGACCAGGTAGGTCAGCGTGTACGCGGTGGCGATATTGGCCTCGTAGCGGCCCACGGTGGCGGCATCCAGGCCCAGGTGCTTGAGCGCTTCGGCGGCGGTGCCCACCACCGCCGATTCGGTCGCGGCGCCGGCCGCCAGCCCGGCGGCGGTGCCGGGGTCAAAGCCCAGGTACGCCGCCGCGGCCAGCGCAATCGCCAGCACCACCACGGCCTCGACCAGCGGCAAGACCATGTAGCGCAGGGTCGATCGATTCAGGTTGGCGAAGAACTGCGGCCCGCCGGAATAGCCCATGGCGAAGATAAACAGCGCAAAGGCCATGTCCTTCAGTTCGCCATGCATCTGGCAGCCGGTCTGGCCCATGAACAATGCGACGATCAGCGTGCCGCACACGCCGCCAAGCTGGATCGGCCCGACCCGCGCCTTGCCGACGAAATAGCCGAGGCCGACCGTGATGAACAGCACCATCAGCGGGTTGGCGGCAAAAAGATCAACGGTACAGGTCATGGGGGCGCGGGTGGGTTCGTTGAGAGCGGACAGGGTCAGGGATTGAGCGGTGGCAGCGCCGGCTCGGCAGGCCGCCGACGCTGCGGGGCGGCCCTGGCGTGCCGGGCAAGGGCCTGGGCGAGCGGGTTGCCGTCCCAGGCGGCCGAAGGCGGCGTCGGGCCATAAAGATGGCGCTGCAGGCTGGCCACGGCGGCGGACAGCCCGGCATCGCCGACGGCTTCGGCCCAGGCCGCGGGCGTGGTGCCGTGGGCGGTGCGGGTCCAGCGGCCCAGCGCCTGGCTCGCGGCGGCGGCATCACCCGCGCGGCACGCCTGCAGCGTGGCCGCCAGGCGCGCGTCGGCGCTCTCGGCGCGCGCGCGCCGGCGCTCGGCCCGGCGTTGCCGCAGGCGCGCCAGCCGCGGCCGCAGCCGCCGCCACAGCGCGGCCAGCAGTGCGGCCAACAGCGTGGCGGCGAGCAGCGCGCCCGCGCCCCACAGCGTGCGCCACGGCAGGCCGCCCTCGCCCGGCAGCGCACCGGCCGACCCGCCCGGTGCCAGCGCCCCGGCGGTGCGTGCGGCGGCCACCTCGACCTTGACCAGCGGCGCTTCGGACGTCGCCGGCTGCCGCGTGGCGGGATCCCGCCAATCCACCGTGACGGCGGGCAGCGTATAGGTGCCGGGCCGCTCGAACACATAGGTCAGCGTATCCACGCGCGTGCCGCCCGGGCCCGGCGCGTCGCGGGCCTGGTCGGACAGGCGCGCATCGGCGCGGAACATGCGCACGCCGCGCGGCGCCGCGGCATGCGGCGGAGCGATCATCATCGCCTGGGTCTGCGGCGCAAAGGTGGTGACGGTGCGCACCAGCGCATCGCCCGCATGCAGCCGCACCACGCCGTGGTCGGGGTCGTGGTCCAGCGTTTGCGTGATGGTGAGCCGCGCCACCGGCAGCAAGCGCCGCCCCGCGCTGCCGCCAGCCGCCGTGCTGCCCGCGCCCCCGGCGCCGGCGCGGATGGTGGTGACGGGCAAGGTGACGCTGCCCTCGCGCGGGGCGCCGTCATCGCCGGCGTAGGTGAAGCGGATGGTCGCGGCCGGCAGCCGGAAATCGCCATCCTGCTCGGCGGTGAAGGCGTAGGTCTTGCGTATGCCCGCATAGAGCACGCCGCCCATGGTCTCCGTGGAGTTCACGGCGCGCGCGTCGGGCAGCGTGACCACCGCGCCCGGTACCTCGAGCGCCGGGAACGCCGGCGCCGACAGGAAATAGTTGGGCGCCAGGATGGTGACGTCGATGCCAACCTGCTGCCCCACCTGCACCGGCTGGCGCGCGCCCACCTCGACGCGCACGATGGGCTCCGCGGCCGCGCGCGCCAGCCACGGCCACAGCCACGCCGCCAGCAGCAGGAGCACGGGCGCAACCCGGCGCAGCACCGCGTCGCCCCTCATCGCGCCCCCTGACCCTGTGCGGCCGCTGCGGCCGGCGCTGCCGGCGCGGCCTGCCCGCGCTGCAGCGCGAACTTGCGCTGCAGCAGGTCGGTCGGCGTGGTCTGGATCGCGCGCATCCACATCTCGGCGTCCTGGGTCAGCACCACCTGCAGCGACTTGCCGCCCCCCTCCGGCGGCCTGGCGGCGTCGTACTTGATGTCATCGGGCGGCAGGTCGGGCGGCTCTTCACCGTCGTCGGGGTCTGGCTTCTGCTTGGGTTTCTGCTGCGCCAGCAGCTTTTCCATCAGCGCCAGGTTGGCGCGTGCCGCCGGCCATTGCGGCTGGCGCCTGAGCGCCTGGCGGTAGCGCGCGGCAGCCTGCTGGTACTGGCCCTGCCGCGCCAGCGCATTGCCCAGGTTGTAGTCGGCCTGCGCGGAATCGACGCGGGCGAAGCTCTGCACCGCCTGCGCGTACTGGCCGGCGCGATACTGCGCAATGCCGCGCCACATCGGATCGTCGAACAGCGTGGCGGCGCGGGCATAGTCGCCCTGCTCGAAGGCGCGCCTTCCTTGCTGGTCATGCGTCAGCCACAGGTCGGCAAAGCGCCATGGCCGCGCCGCATCGGTCTGCGCGGCGGTTGGCGTGGACGCCTGCGCGCGCGCCTCGGGCGGCGCGGCAAGGGCCATGGCCAGGGCCAGCAGCACGCCGGCGCTCCAGCGCACGGTCCAGCCCTTGCGGAACCACAGCATCGCCAGCAGCGCGATCGGCGGCATCAGCCACCAGCCTTCATCCTTCCAGCGCGTGCGGTCGCCCGCCTGCATCTGTTCGAGATGCGACTGCACGTGGCGCTGCACCCAGGCCACGTCGTCGCTGTCCGGCGTAAACGTTGCCACCGGCACGCCGCTGTCATCGCCGAAGCGCTCGAGCGCCGCCTCGTCCAGCCGCGCAAACACGCGCGCGCCGTCCTGCTCGACAAAGCCGCCGGCGGCATTGCGCAGCGGCCCGCCCTGCGCGGTGCCCAGCGCCAGCACCACCGGCTGGCTGCGGCCGCTGTCCGCCTGGGCGCGGAACGCTGCCGCGGCGGCCGGGTCGACGCCGTCGGTCAGGAACAGGATGGTGCCGGGCACCGGCTCATGCTGCAGGTCGGCGTCGATCATGCGCAGCGCCTGCGCCATGTCGCGGCCCGGCACCGGCATGATGCGGGTCTGCAGCGCATCGGCGAAGGTCTGCAGCAGGCTGGCGTCGTCGGTCAGCGGCAGCACCAGGTGGGTCGAGCCGGCATAGGCATAGATGGCGGTGCGGCCGCCGTCGCGGCGCGCCAGCAGCGCCTTGATCTTGAGCTTGGCGCGCTCCAGCCGCGTCGGCGTGACGTCGACCGCGTCCATGCTCGGCGACAGGTCGACGGCGATCGCCAGCGGCGCCTTGTCGTCGAGGAACGGCGGGCGCTCCTGGCGCCAGCTGGGGCCGGCCAGCGCGACCGCGCCCAGCGCCAGCAGCAGCGCGGTCAGGTGCACCGGGCGCAGCGCCAGGCGACGGTGTTCGCCAAGCATCAGCGCGTCGAGCAGGTGCGGCGCGATGCTTTCGCGCCAGCGCCGCCGCACGTCGCCGCGGCGTTGCACCGCCCATACCAGCAGCGCGGCCGGCAGCAGCCCCAGCAGCCACCACGGGCGCAGGAAGTGGAAGTGCGAGAGCGTATCGAGCCAGGCCGGCATCAGCGCGCATCCCCGGCGGAATTGGCGATGGCGCCTGGCGGCCCGGCTGCTTCAGCCGGCGAACGCCGCCGCGCCAGCCACGCCGAATAGCCGAACATCAGCAGCTGGTACGCCAGCACCAGCGCCAGCGCCGCGCCCAGCGGCCACATGAACAACTCGCGCCGCGGCCGCCACGACAGCGTCTTCTGGTTGTGCGGCGTGATCTGGTCCAGCGTCGCGTAGATGGTTTCCAGCTCCGCCTGGTCGGCGCCGAAGAAATAGCGCCCGCCGGTCTGCGCCGCCAGGCGCTGCAGCACGTCGAGGTCGACCTTCTCTTCGCCCGCCGCGTTAGGGTCGCCGATGCCGACGGTATGCACCACCACCTTGCGCTCGCGGGCGATGCCGCCGGCGCGCTCGGGCGGCATCCGGCTGGCGGTGTCGTTGCCGTCGGTCAGCACGATCATCACCCGCTCCGGCGCCTCGCTGTGCTCGAACATCTTGATGCCAAGGCCGATGGCATCGCCCAGCGCCGTGCTCGGTCCCGCCATGCCGGGCAGCAGGCCGTCGATCAGCGTCTGCACCAGCTGGTGGTCCAGCGTAAAGGGCGCCAGCGGATATGGCGCGTCGCCGAACACAATCAGGCCGATGCGGTCGCCCGTGCGCCTGGCCACGAAGCTGCTCACCACCTGCCGCACCGCCTGCACGCGCGGGATCAGCGCGCCGGACGGATCGCGGAAGTCGCGCGTGTCCATCGACTGCGACAAGTCCAGCGCCAGCAGCAGGTCGCGCGCGGGCTGCACCTTCTGCACCGGCGCTTCCAGGAACTGCGGCCGCGCCAGCGCCGTCACCACCAGTGCCCACGCCAGCGGCGCCAGCACCCATTGCAGCCGGTTGCGGCGCGGCACCACGGCACCGGCGGCCGGCGTCAGCCCGGCGGCGCTGGCCACCTCGCCGAAGAACGGCAGGCGCACCGACGGGCTTTCCTCGCGGTACGGCGGCAGCCACCACCACAGCAGCAGGGGCAGCGGCAGCAGCACGAAGAGCCAGGGATATTCAAACTGGTACATGGTGCTCAGCGATCCAGCGCCGGCACGCCGCGGCGACGGCCTGCACGCGGGTGTCCGGCCATTGCGCCAGCGCGGCGTCGTCGCGGTATTCGGCGTCCTGTACCAAGGCGGCAAGCTGCGGCGCGACCTCCTGCGCCCGCCCCGCATGCGCCCGCAGGAATTCGGCCCAGCCGCCGCCGGCCAGGCTGGCGACCTGCGCCCGCGGCCACGCCGCCAGCGCGGTGCGCTTGAGCAGCGCCGCCATTTCGCGCAGCGCCGCGGCCCGGCGCGCGGGATCCGGGTCCAGCGGCAGCGCCGCCAGCGCGGCCAGCGCCTCGCGCCGGTAGCGGTTGGCGCGGTAGCGTCGCCAGGCGCGCCAGCCCGCCCACGCCAGCGCCACCACCAGCACGCCCGCGGCGATCGCCCAGCCGATGGTCTGCGGCATCCACGACGGCGGCGGCGGCATGGCGAGGTCGGCCAGCGTTGCCAGCGTCGCCGGGGCGTCGCTGTGGGTCAGGCTCATCGCCCCGCCCCCGCGCGTTGCCGCACCGGCGCCTGCTGCAGCGGCCGGCCCAGCAGGCGCCGCAATTGCGGCGCGGTCTCTTCGGCCGCCGACAGCGGCAGCAGCGGCACGCCCATGGCACGGTGCCAGTCCAGCAGCGACCTGGCGCGGGCATCGGCAAACTCGGCGATATTGCGCCGCGTGGCGGCATGGCCCAGGCCCAGCTCGACCTGCAGCTCGCCGTCGCTGACCACCAGTTGCCCCGAGCCCGGCAGCTGGCCCAGGAACGGGTCGTGGACCAGGATGGTCAGCACGTCGTTGTGCGTCGCCAGCGCCAGCATCAGGTCGCGGGTGCGGGTGTCATGGCCGTCGAAGTCGCTGATCACGATCACCAGGCAATCGTGACGCGCCATGCGTGCGGTGCGCTCCAGCGCCGCGTTCAGTTGCCCCGCGGCGCGGCGCGCCGGCGCATCGGCGCGCAGGGCCTGATTGAAGCGCGCGATGCCGCCCAGCAACTGCTGCACGGCGTCGCGGCTGCGGCGGGGTGCAAACGCCTCGATGCGGTCATCGCCCAGCACCACGCCGCCGACGCGGTCGCCTTCGGCGAGCACGCGCCACGCGGCCAGCGCCGCCGCCTCGGCCGCGCTGACCGATTTCATCGCGCGGCGGCTGCCGAAGAACATGTTGATGCGCTGGTCCACCACCAGCAGAACGGGCCGGTCCTTTTCCTCGGTGTAGACGCGCACATGGGGTTGGCCCGTACGCGCGGTCACGCGCCAGTCCATGCTGCGGATATCGTCGCCGGGCAAATAGAGCCGCAGTTCCTCGAAGCTCAGCCCGCGCCCGCGCACGCGCGAGGCATGGCGCCCGGCCAGCACGCTGTGCACCGGCTGGCGCGGCAGGAAATGGAAGTCGCGCGCGGCCACCTCCAGCCGGGCCAGCGCCGCCGCATCCACGCTGACGCCGGCCGCCGCCTGCGAAGACGGCGCGTGCGCCGCCGCCGGGGCGGCGCGGGCGATGGCGCGAAAGGGCAGCCGCATGGCGTTCCTGCCCTCAGGCCACCGCCACCTGCTGCACCAGCCGCTCGATCACGGCATCGGCGCCGATGCCGGCGGCATGCGCTTCGTACGACAGGATCAGCCGGTGCCGGAACACATCGGCCACCACGGCCTGCACATCCTCGGGCGTGACGAAGTCGCGCCCGTGCAGCCACGCATGCGCGCGCGACACCTTGTCCAGCCCGATCGAGCCGCGCGGGCTCACGCCGATCTGAATCCACTTGTCGAGCTCATCGTCGACAGTCTTGGGCGTGCGCGTGGCCTGCACCAGCGTGACGATGTAGCGCTCCACCGCCTCGCTGACGTGGATGCCATGGATTTCCGCGCGCGCGGTGAAGATCGCCTCGGGCGCGAGCCGCACCGCGGCGGTCCCGCCCCCGGCCGCGCCGCCCGCCTCTTCCGTGCGCGCCAGCCTGACGATGTCGGCCTCGGCATCCGCTTCCGGGTAGCCCACGCTGACATGCATCAGGAAGCGGTCCATCTGCGCCTCGGGCAGCGGGTAGGTGCCCTCCTGCTCGATCGGGTTCTGCGTGGCCATCACCAGGAACAGCGGCTCGAGCTTGTGCGTGGTGCCGCCGACGGTGACCTGGCGCTCTTCCATCGCCTCCAGCAGCGCCGCCTGGACCTTGGCCGGCGAGCGGTTGACCTCGTCGGCCAGCACCAGGTTGGCGAACACGGGGCCGGGCTGGAAGCGGAACTCGCCCTTGCCGCCTTCGGTGAAGTAGATCTCCGAGCCGGTGATATCGGCGGGCAGCAGGTCCGGGGTGAACTGGATCCGCGACAGCCGCGCATCGAGGTTGCGCGCCAGCATCTTGATGGCGCGGGTCTTGGCCAGCCCGGGCAGCCCTTCGACCAGCAGGTGGCCGTCCGCCAGCAGGCCCAGCAGCAGGCGCTCGATCATGCGCTGCTGGCCCACGATCGATTCGCCCATGCGTTGCTGCAGGGCCAGGACCTCGTCGCGTGTGCTCATGGGGTGTTCCTTGGTGCGGCGGGGGCGCGGCGGCCCTGGCCGCCGACGAACCATGCAAAGTAGGGATTGTCGGGATCGGCGCGCATGGCCTGCGTGATATGCGTGGCCCAGGCTTCGCGGTCGCCGCGGTAGGCATCGAGGCCGGCGCGGTAGAACGTGTGCAGGATTTCGCGCTCGTGGCGCAGCTCGCGCCAGAAGGCATCGTCGGCGCCCGCCAGCGGCGGCTCGCTCTGCAGCGACAGCAGCCTGGACAACGATTCCGGGAAGGCGTCGGGGCGGACCCAGCCGGCGTACTCGATGCGCGGACGGTCGTCGGTCACGGCCGGCGCGTCGGCCGCATACCAGTCCAGTCCGGCCCGGTCGGTGACCCAGGTGGCCAGCAGCGCCGCCGCCGAGCGCACGCCCACCGCCTGCAGCGCCGCCGCGACCTCGGGCTGCGCAAAGCGCGCGCGGACCTGCGCGACATCCAGCGCCAGCGGCGACATCGAACCGACCAGCAGCATCTCGTGCAGCTCCGTGGTCCACAGCGTCGCGTGCGGGAACACCGCCAGGAAGCTGCGCACCAGCATGCGCGTGTCTTCGTCGTTCTGCGTCGGCAGCGGCAGCCATTGCGCCACCAGCCCGCCGGGTTGCAGCCGCGCCGCCGCCAGGCGGTAGAAGTCCGTCGAGTACAGGTTGGCGACGCCGGCGGCCGACGGCGGCGGCGGCTCCAGCGTGACCAGGTCGTACTGCTGCGGGCTTTGCAGCAGCTCGCGCCGGCCGTCGCGCAGGCGGATCTCCACGCGCGGGTCGGTGGCGACGCCGAAATTGCCGGCGAAGCTGGGCACCGCCCGCGCGACCGGCGGCAGCAGTTCTGCCACCACGCGCCGCTCCAGCCCCGGCCACGCCAGCGTGGCGCCGGCGGTGATGCCGGTGCCCAGCCCGATCACCAGCGCCGACTTCGGCGCGCCGTTATGCACGATCAACGGCAGCAGCGCCTGCAGCCGCATATAGCGCTGCGAGGTCATGGCGTCGCCGGAATTGGACACGCCCTGGATATAGAGCCGCCGGAAGCGATTGGTGGCCGAGGTCTGCTCCACCACCGCCACGGTGGCGCCGCGCCCTTCCTCGTAGAACACCAGTTCGCCGCCGCGCGCCTTCGCCAGCAGCGTGGCCAAACGATCCGGCGGCGCCATCGCCGCGGCGATCACCGCCAGCACGCCCAGCATCGGCACGGCCCAGCGCGCCGCGGGCCGCACGCCGCTGCCCAGCGCTACCGCGACCACGCCGACCACCGCCGCCGCAATCGCCAGCAGCGACAGCGTGCGCACCAGCCCCAGGTAGGGCACCAGCACAAAGCCGGCCAGCGCCGTGCCGGCGATGCCGCCCAGCGTATTGAGCGCCACCACGCTGCCCACGCCCGCGCCGATGCGCCGGCTGTCGACACTGACGCGCAGCACGAACGGGAACGCCGCGCCCAGCAGCAGCGTCGGCACGAACACCACCGTCAGCGCCGCCAGCGCAAAGCGGGCGCAGGCGGCCAGCAGCGGGCTGGCGGTCAGGCCCTGCACCCAGGCCGACAAACTGCCTTGCGCGCGCAGCAGCCATTCGCCCAGCAGCACGAATTCCAGCAACGCCACCAGCCCGGCCGCGGCCACCAGCAGGCCGAAGGCGCCCCAGGGGTCGCGCACACGGTCGGCATGGCGCGCCGCCAGCGCGCTGCCGATGGCCAGGCCCGCCAGGTAGGTGGCCAGCACCACGGTGAAGGCGAAGGTTCGGGTGCTGAGGAACTGCACGATGGCCTGCGACCAGACCACCTCGTAGCCCAGCGCGATGCCGCCGGCGGCGGCGTACAGCACCAGCGCCAGGCGGCCGTTGGCGACGTCGCCGGCGCGGGCGTCGGCCGGCGTGGCGGGCGCTTCGGCCGGCCCGCTGCCAGCCCGGATACGCCGGGCCAGCAGCCAGGCGGCGAGCGCGGCGGCGCCATTGAGCACGCCCGCCGCGATGGCACTGCCGCGCAGGCCCAGCAGCGGCACGAGCACGAAGCCCGCCAGCAGCGTGCCGGCGATCGCGCCAGCCGTATTGGCGGCATAGAGGCGCCCGCCCTGCACCCCCACACGGCCCGCCATCGGCCTCAGCACGCGCATCAGCGCCGGCAGCGTGCCGCCCATTGCCACGGCCGGCAGAATCACCAACGCAAACGGCAAGGTCCACGCCAGCCAGCCGGCGCGCTGCTCCAGCCAGGCAAATGGCGCAGCGGCATGCGCCAGTGCCACGGTGGCGCCCACGCCGAGCACCAGCACCGCGATCTCGAGCCACGCGTACAGCCGCAGCGCATTGCCGTGGCGGTCGGCCACGCGGCCGAACCACCAGCCGCCCAGCGCCAGTCCGGCAAAGAACGCGCTGACCGCGGTGGTGACCGCGTGCACGTCCACGCCCACCACCAGCGACAGCTGGCGGATCCAGACAATCTGGTAAACCAGTCCGGCGGTGCCGGACACAAGCAGCAACACGGCGGCCCAGAGCCAGGCCTGCTCGGCAGCGTTGCCCCGCTGCACCACGGTGGATGCGGAGCTCGCATCCGTTGCCGGGCGCGTGCCGCGCCGGCCTTTACCGCCTTTGCCGCCCGCAGCGGCATGCGATTCGATCATGAACGGGATGGTTGGCGCGAAGGCCCGCGTGCATGCGGGCCTTCGCTGGTTTCAACTGCCGTCAAGGGCAACGGCGCTGAGGTCTGGCTGCGTTACGGCTTCTTCTTCATCGCTTCTTCGATCTTCTTGTCGACCTCTTCGCGCACCTGGTCGATGCTGAAGCTGGCCGGACGCTGGCTCGGCGGATAGTTGACGAAGGTCTGCAGGAACGCCGCGGCCTTCATCGTGCCGATTTCGGTCAGGTACGCGTTCTTGGCCAGCCAGTCGTTGTACTGGTCAGACACGATGTCGGCGCGTTCATACGGATCCATGCGCAGGTTGAACACCTTCGGCACCCGCAGGCATTTGAACGGATCCTGCCAGACCTGGAACCCGCCCGGCGTGGTCTGCTCGCAGAAGACAATCTTCCAGTTGTCGTAGCGCATGGCCACCAGCGCGCCGTCGTCATTGAAGTAGTAGAAGTCGTTGCGCGCACCCTTGTTGGTCTGGCCGGTCAGGTACGGCAACTGGTTGTAGCCGTCGAGGTGGACCTTGGCATTCTTGCTGCCTATCGAAGTGCCCTTCAGCAGACGGTCCTTGATATCGCCGTCACCCACCGCGGCCAGCAGCGTCGGGAACCAGTCCAGGCCCGAGAACATCTCGTTGCTGACGGTGCCCGGCTTGATCTTGCCCGGCCAGCGGATCATCGCCGGCACCCGGAACGCGCCTTCCCAGTTGGTGTCCTTTTCGCTGCGGAACGGCGTGCTGGCCGCGTCCGGCCACGACCACTGGTTGGGGCCGTTGTCGGTGGTGTAGATGACGATGGTGTTATCGGCCACCTTGAGGTCGTCGAGCGTCTTGAGCAGCTTGCCGACGTCGCCGTCGTGCTCGATCATGCCGTCGGCGTATTCGTTGCCGGGCATGCCGCTCTGGCCCTGCATCGACGGCCGCACGTGGGTGTAGGCGTGCATGCGGGTGGTGTTCATCCAGACGAAGAACGGCTTGTCGGCCTCGACCTGGCGGGTGATGAACTTCTGCGCCGCCTCGGTGGTCTCGTCGTCGATGGTCTCCATGCGCTTGGTGGTCAGCGCCCCGGTGTCCTCGATCTTGCCATCCGCAGTCGAATGCAGCACGCCGCGCGGCGAGAAGCCCTTCACGAACGGGTCATTCTTGTCCTTGGGCCAGTACGGGCGCTGCGGCTCTTCCTCGGCATTCAGGTGATAAAGGTTGCCGTAGAACTCGTCGAAGCCGTGCTTGGTCGGCAGGTACTCGTCGCGGTCGCCCAGGTGGTTCTTGCCGAACTGGCCGGTGGCATAGCCCAGCGGCTTGAGCGCTTCGGCAATGGTCACGTCGCGCGCCTGCAGGCCGACGTTAGCGCCCGGGACGCCCACCTTCGACAGCCCCGTGCGCAGCGGCGACTGTCCGGTGATGAATGACGAACGGCCCGCGGTGCAGCTGTTCTCGGCATAGTAGTCGGTGAACATCATCCCCTCACGGGCGATGCGGTCGATGTTCGGCGTGCGGTAGCCCATCAAGCCCATGCTGTAAGCACTGATGTTGGTCTGGCCGATGTCATCGCCGAAAATCACCAGGATGTTGGGCTTCTTGCCCGACGTGTTGACCGCCGCCGGCGCCGAAGCGGCTTCCGGCGCCACCGGCAGGTTGGACTGCGCCGGAGGCTGGGCCGGCGTGGACGTGTCCGGCGTGGCCGTTGCGCCCGGTGCTGCCGCCGGAGCGGGCGTGGCGGGCTGCTGGGCCGCGGGTGCCTGCTGCCTGGGCTCGTCTGCCTTCTTGCAGCCGGCGATCGCCGCCACGGCAAGCGCCATCGCGGCCAGGGCAAGGCGCGTGCCGCGTCTTGCCTGAGAGGTCTCTGTCACGTGTTGCATTCCTGCTCCCGGTAGTCGAACTGCTTCAACCTGCCGCTGGCACGCGTGGCATGCCGGCTCCCTTTTCCTGCCTACTTCGCGCCCGCCGCGGGATAGACCTGCTGCCAGTCCCGCTTCATGCTGACCACCGTCCAGCCCCTGGCGCGGGCGGCGTCGAGGGCCTTGTCGAGCTTGCCCACCTTGGACTGGCGGTCATAGGCGAACTCGCGCTCGGCATCGTCGTGATGCACCAGCACGGCCAGGCGCGGGCCGTCGCCGCCGGTGGTGTACTCCAGCATCTGCAGGTCGCCGTCGGAGTTGCCGACGGCCAGGATCGGCCGGCGGCCGATATGGCGGTAGATGCCGACCGGCTTGCCCGGGCCGTCGTCGATGAAATCGAGCTTGGGGTCGCGCACCAGCACCGGCTTGCCGTCGCGCACCTGGTAGCGCACCGCCTGCGAGGAGCCGATCACCTGCTCGGGCGGGATGCCGTAGATCGCCTGGCTCCACGGCCGCATGAAATCGATGGTGCCGCCCGAGACGATGTAGGTCTTGAAGCCGTTGGCGCGCAGGTAGGACAGCAGTTCCAGCTGCGGCTGGTACACCAGTTCGGTGTAGGGACGGTTGAACCTGGGATGCCGCGCCTTCGCCAGCCAGTCGCGGATGGTGCGGTCGTACTCGTCGACGGTCATGCCGCTGTTGGCCTGGACGACCAGCGCGGCCAGCTGCTTCTCGTTGCGCATCAGGCCCTGCATGTCGTTGGCCATCAGCGCCTTGAACGCCGGGTTGCTGCGCCATTCCGGGTGCTGCGGCGCCGCGGCGCGGATCTGGTCGAGCAGGAAGAAGAACTGGAAGTACAGCGGCTGCTCGCTCCACAGCGTGCCGTCGTTGTCGAACACGGCCACGCGCTCTTCGGGCGGCACGAACGCGGGCGAGCCGGGCCGCGTCACATCGGCGACGAATTTCAGCAGCGCCTGCCGGGCGGCGCCGTCGCGCCATGACGGCAGCGCCGTCGCCGCCGGCTGCACCGCCGGCGCGGCGCTATCCTGCGAAGCGGGCGCGGTGGCGGTGGTCGAGCAGCCAGCGAGCGCCAGGGCGGCCAGCGCCAGCGCGGCGATGGCCTTGCGGGTGGGTCCGGCAAAGATTGTCGGGGGCGCTGCCATGGTCATGTTGCTCGCTCCTGTCGCGGGTTGGCCGGGCTGAAGATCAACGGGTTCGGTACGGCATCAGCGCGCTGCCGGGCCGGCCTGGCCGGCCATTGCTACGGCAGGCCGCCGCTGCAGTTCGGCCCAGCGGCTCTCGTCCATCACCAGGCGGAAGCCGAGATGCGACATGCTGTTGAACGGATCGGTGCCGCGCCGCGCGCTGGGGCGGTAGCTCAGGCAGAAGTCCTCGTTGCACAGGAACGAGCCGCCGCGCGTGACGCGCTTGGGCGCGTTGACCGGCACGCCGGGTTCGGACGGGTCCCATGACGCCAGCGGGCCCATCGGGTTCTCGATCGGCTGCGCCTTGCCGGCTTCGCGCCGGAACTGGTCGGCCCGGTACCAGTCCGCGACCCACTGCCAGGCATTGCCGGTCATGTCGGCGAGGCCATAGCCGTTGGGCGGGAAGGTGCCGACCGGGCTGGTGCCCAGCGCCCCGCCCGCCTTGGGGCTGACCACCGGGAACGGCTGGTTCTGCTGGCCCTGCCAGACATTGGCCATCTGCTTGCCGTCGGGGGCAAACTGCTCGCCCCAGGCATAGGTCGCCTGCTCCAGCCCGCCGCGCGCGGCGAACTCCCATTCGGCCTCGGTGGGCAGCCGCTTGCCGGCCCATTTGGCGTAGGCCTGTGCGTCTTCGTACGAGACCTGCACCACCGGATGGTTGTCCTTGCCGTCGATCGAGCTGCCGGGGCCGGTCGGATGGCGCCAGTCGGCGCCGGGCACATAGCGCCACCAGCGCGAATAGTCCTGCAGCGGCACCGGGCGCGGCGTGCCGACGAAGACCATGCCGCCCGCGACCATGGCGCTGTCGGGCGGGCGCGGCGTGCCAGGCGGCAGCTGCACGCGCAGCGTTTCCCAGTCGGGCGCGCGCTCGGCGGTGGTGACATAGCCGGTGGCTTCGACGAACTTGCGGAATTCGGCGTTGGTGACGTGGTGCTGGTCCATCCAGAACGCATGCACGCGCACCTTGTGCGCCGGCTTTTCATTGGGCTGCGCCATCTTGCTGTCGCTGCCCATCAGGAACTCGCCGCCGGGCACGCGCACCATGCCGGCCGGACCGTTCTTGCCGTCGCCGACGACGATCGCGGGCGCGGCCGGGGTCCGACCCTTCAGATACCAGTAGCTGCCGCCCAGGCCGGCCGCGAGGGCAACGCCGAGCAGCCCCGCCAGCAGCCACGTCCGCCTGCCGCTGCGCGGCCCGGCAGCCAGTGCCGCCGGGCCTGCACCGGGATGTCCGCTTTCACGTGGTCCGCTCATTCCTTTGTCTCTGTATGCAAAACATCACGCCAATTCAGCGAAAACAATGATCTCAGATGGATTCGGCAATCAGAAGTCAGCTTTTTATGATTTCGGCGGGCAGTGAATTAAATTCTTTTTCGCACTTGGCCGCGTCAGCGCCAGGCGCTGCCCACCTGGATGTAGAACGCGTTCTGGCCCTTGCTGTGGGCCACGTCCAGGCCGATCGACACCCCGAGCTTGCGCGCGATCATGTAGCGAAAGCCCGCGCCGACGCTGTAGATGTTGGAGGCGCCGGAAAAATCATGCCAGCGCCCGTAGGCCTTGCCGACCCCGGTGAAGCCCAGCAGCGACCAGCGCGGGGTCACGTCCCAGCGCAATTCCATTTCCGCCGCCAGCGCATTGCGGTCCTGGTAGCGCCCCTTCTGCACGCCGCGCAGGTCGACGTACGGCTGGGCATAGAACGGCACGTCGCCGCTGGAAAAGCGCGTGTCGGCGCGCAGGCCCAGGATCACGGTGCGCGCCAGCGGCAGCCAGGTAAAGCCGCGCGCGTTGTACATGTTGAACGACTGGGTACTGCCAAAGCCGCCGCGCGCGAACTGCGCTTCCAGTTCGGCATAGCTGCCGCGGCTGGGGTAGAAGATGTTGTCGCGCGAGTCGTAGTCGATCACCAGCCCGGCCTTGCCGATGCGCTGGGTCCGGTCGAAGCTGCCAAGCTCGCCGGCATCGCCAAATTTGAAGGTCGCGGTCGAATCGAAGTAAACATAGCGCGGCCCGATGTACCAGCGCGTATCGGCGATGCGCACCAGCAGCTGCTGCACCAGGAACACCCCGCGCAGCTCATAGGCACGCGCCTGGTTGCGCAGGCCGTAGTAGTCCAGGTTGGCATCGACCTTGGCCAGCGCGCCGAGATAGCGGTAGCGGTCGCCATCCCAGGTGTGGAAATGCGCGACGCCGGCGCCCCAGGTGCCATTCTCGGTATAGGCGCCGCCGACGCCGGTGATGTTGGGCGGCGCCGGCCCCTTGCCGCTGGCCCTGGCGCTGGCGGCGGCGTCGGCCATCGATTGCGAGAAGAACATCAGCCCCAGCCCCCCGCCGTAGCCGACCGCCGGCTCGGTGATGATGGTCGGCACCGGCAGCGCGCCCTTGTGGTTGAGCAGGAAGTCGCTCATGTCCAGCGCGCCGTCTTCCGGATCGAAGAACGACAGCGGCTGTTTTTCGCCGGCAGGCCCGGGCTGCGCCCATGCGGCGCCGCCCCAGCACAGCGCCAGTGCGCTGCACAGCGCGGCAATGCGTGTCATGAAGGCGGGACGGATCATCTGCAGGCGCGGCGGCTTGCGTTGGCCCCGGCTCGCCGCTAAAGCGGAAACTGGATGTTCAGGCCCATGAAGACCTGGAACTTGGGCACGCCGGTGCCATCGTGGCTGACCGTCCATTGGGGTTCGGCAAACAGGTTGTAGGTGTCCTTGCCGATTTTCCAGATCTTGCCGGCGCCGATGCCGATCGGGACGTAATAGCTGCCGCGCTTGAGGTCGAAATTCCAGGTGGCGGTGCTGCGCAGGTACCAGCCCTGCGGCAGGTTGTAGATCACGAACGGCTGCGCGGTGAGGTTGTCTTGCGTGGGCCGGTCGCTTTCACCGGCAAAGGAATGCTGCCACGTCACCAGACCGCCCAGCATGCCCCATTTCTGCGGCGCGATGCCGACCGCCGCCAGGCCGGCCTGCCACTTGCCGGTGCCGGTCTGGTCGCGCGAGGCGGTGGGAAGGGTCAGCTGGGGCCCGATGCCCCATTCCATGCCCAGCCCCTTCATCAGCACCAGGTTGAACAGGTTCAGGTCGCCCAGCCCGGTCTTGCTGCCATCCGGCGCGACATTGGGCGTGGTGACCACCGGCAGCGTGAAGCGGAGGATCTGCGGCAACCCGAACAGTTTGTGGGGAACGGTGCCGCGCAGCAACACGCTGTTGCCGTCCTCGTCGCCCAGCCCGTAATAGCGCCCCACGTACTGGTCCTGCAGGTTCAGCGTAACGGTCGGGCTCAGCGGATTGTTCGACGCGTTCATGTCATCCGTCGACGGGCCGGCGGCAACGGCTAAGGCCGGCGCCAGCGCCACGCATCCGGCCAATCGCCAGGACCTATGCATGAAAAGTCTATGCATGAATCGATTCACTCCCCGGACGCCGCGCTCAGTGAAATCCGTACCATCGCCGTCCAAATATGGCGTGAACATCATGGCAGAGCGTCTTCGGCCTTGTGAAGTCAATCTTTGCGAAGCCCGTGATGAAAGTTTTGCGTATTTACCCGCAACAGTGACGCGGGGGTTTGCTGCTAGTATGCAAAGTCGGGAAACAGGCAGTTGAGCCTTGCTTCACTGCAGCATCCCATTGCGGCAGCCCGCGTGCGCTGCCCTGCCTGCCCTGCCCCTTCATGCTGATGCCCATGCCAAAGACCTTCGCACACCGGCTTGCCATGACTGCCCCCCTGCTGCTTGCCTGCGCCGGCGCGCACGCCACCGAAGGCGCGCTGGGGCGCCCCGTGACGGGCACCAGCGTGGTCGCCAACGCGGGCGTCGTGTCGCCGGAGCCGGCGCTGATCGTCAACGTCGGCGAGATCTACCTGGACGGTTCGATCGGCGGCAGCCGCACCGTGCCGGTCGCGGGCAAGGCCTCGGCCGGCGTGGAGGCCAAGATTGCCTTTACCCTCGCGACCGTCATGAAAGTGTGGGACACCGACACCGGCGCATGGAACTTCGCCTCCAGCTTTACGCTGCCTTATGTGTGGACCAAGGTCACGGCCAACCTTGCCGTCGGCGGGCGCGGCGCCAGCACCCAGGACACCGCCTCGAACCTGTTCGACATCACCTTTGCGCCGATCATCGCGGGCTACCATTTTTCCAAGACGGAACACGTGGCCCTGAGCCTGAACGTGTGGGCACCGACCGGCAAGTACGACCCCAACGCGCTGGCCAACCCCAGCCTGAACAACTGGACCTTCATTCCGCAGGTGGCCTACACCAAACTGTTCCCCGAACACGGGCTCGAGTTCGACGCCGTCGCCGGCATCCAGTTCTACACCCGCAACCACGCCACCGACTACCAGAACGCGCCGCTGTTCACGCTCGATACCATGCTGCTCAAGCGCTTTGCCAACGGCGCCGGCGTCGGCCTGATCGCCGGCACCACGCAGCAGCTGGGCGACGACAGCGGCCCGCTGGCCGACCGCCTGAACGGCTTCCGCGGGCACGACTGGGCGGTGGGCCCGATCGTCACCTACGACACCAAGGTCGGCGCCAAAAGCCTGCTGTCGCTGGGCCTGCGCTGGGTGCCATCGGTGGCGAGCAAGAACCGGCTGAAGAGCACCAATACCTTCATGGGCACGGCGACGCTGGTGTTCTGACGATCCCGGCCAGGGGCCCGGTCGGCACCAGCGCCCTGCTACCGGGGGCCGCCGGGTGACCCGAACGGGTCAGCATCGTCAACCTGAGATACCGCGCGCCAGCGTCCGCATTGATCGAGCGCAAGCCCAAATCCATTACCTGCCTGCAAACTGGCCGACATGACGACTTTGCCTTCTTCCTCTCGCGTTACTTCTTCTTCCGTTGCCGCCGATGCAGGGCAGCCCGAGGCCGCGGCACCTTCCGTGCCGCCACGCCGCCGCGCGCTGGTGCCGCGCGGGCGCTTCGCCTTTGTCACCGGCATCGTCAGCTGGACCCTGCTGATCGCCAGCACGCTGTTCTGGTGCGCGCTGCTGTTTCCGCTGGCGCTGCTGAAGCTGGTGCTGCCGTTCGCCGCGGTCAGGCGGCGCATCGATCCGCTGCTCAACGGCATTGCCACCGCCTGGATCTCCGGCAACACCGGCTGGTTCTCGTGGATCCAGCGCGAGCCGTGGGACATCCGCGGCAACGACGGGCTGCGCTATGCCGACTGGTATCTGGTCAACTGCAACCACCAGTCGTGGGCCGATATCTTCGTGTTGCAGCGGTCGCTGAACCGGCGCATCCCGCTGCTGAAGTTCTTCCTGAAGCAGCAGCTGATCTATGTGCCGGTGATCGGGCTGGCCTGGTGGGCGCTGGACTTTCCGTTCATGAAGCGCCACGGCAAGGCCCAGCTGCGGCGCAATCCGGCATTGCGGCGCCAGGACCAGGAAACGGCCAAACGCGCCTGCGCGAAGTTTTCGCTGGTGCCGACCAGCGTGATGGTGTTCGCCGAAGGCACGCGCTTTTCCGAGGCCAAGCGCGCCGCGCAGGATTCCCCTTACCGCCACCTGCTCAAGCCCAAGGCCGGCGGGCTGGCGGTGGCGCTGAACGCGATGGGCAGCAAGTTCCGCTCGCTGATCGATGTCACCATCGTCTACCCGGAAGGCGCGCCGGGCTTCTGGGACCTGGCCTGCGGGCGCGCGGGTCCGGTGCTGGTACGCATGCGCCAGCTGCCGGTGCCCCCTTCCTTCTGCGAGGCCGACTACGGCAGCGACAAGGCCTTCCGCACCGAATTCCACCACTGGCTGACACGCCAGTGGGAGGCCAAGGATGCGGAGATCGATGCGCTGACGCCGCCGCGCCAGGGCTGACTCGCCGCTAGCCGGGCAGCCGCTCGATGGCGCGCTTGCCCTGTGCGACCGCCGCCGTCAGCGACGGGCTGCCGGCGTTGTCGCTGTTGGCGATGCTGATGTTGCCGACCCCGGCCAGCCCGGGCCACGCCGCGCCGGGCGGCACGTTCTCTCCCGCCAGGCTGTCGGGCATGTAGCTGTAGCCGTGCGCCCAGCGGTTGATGGTGATGCCGCGAATCACTTCCTGCGAGACAAAGCCCTGGTGCCCCAGCATGCGGTCGAGCTGCGCGCGGATGTCGCGCTCCATCGCGTCGAACGGCGTGCCCAGCAGCAAGGCGCGGCCGGCGCGGAAGCGGTCGCGCGCGGGCATGCCGCTGTCGGGCACGGTGGGCACATAGAGCATGTGCAGCACCGCCGGGTCGGAAGGCGCCCTGCCCGCGGGCGGCTCCAGCCACAGATCGGTGTAGGCCATGGCCGGCGCATGGATGCGGCGCGTGCGCAGCGCGGCAAAGGCCTGCCAGTGGTCCAGCGCCACCTTGGTGTAGACCAGCGGCGCCTTGGCCTCGTTGTGCAGGATGGCCTTCTGCTGCGCCGGCAGCGACGGCAGCAGGTACGGGATCATCATGTTGTAGCCCGCCAGCACCACGTGGCGCGCCTCGACCCGGTGCAGGTTGCCGCTGAAGCCATAGGTGACGCGCGTGATCGGGCCATCGGGCTCGACCGCGATCGCGGTGCTGTTCAGCCGCAGCCGCACCGGATCGCCTTCGCGGTCGAGACGGCTGTAGTCGAACGCGGCCGACACCACTTCCTCCGGCCTGCCGATCCGGGCCACGGCCGGGATCAGGCCCTGCACCAGCAGCCGCGCCAGCGACGCATTGCCGTCGGCAAACCACAACCGCGAAGCGGGCGACTTGCCCAGCCGCGCATTGCCCGCCGGTGCCGGCATATTGGCGCCGGCGGGCAGGCCGATGGCGATGGCGTCGGCCACCGAGATGCCGTCGGCATCGAGCGCATAGGCGTCATGGCTGCGGCTGCGCAGGAAGCGCTGGCCGGCCAGGCCGATGCCGGCCTTGTCGCGCAGGAAACTGGCGTAGCGCATCGCGCGCAGCGCTGCGGTGCGTTCTGCGCCGGACAGCGCCGGCAGGTAATCGGTGGTGCCGGCCGCCAGCCGCGCCAGCGCGGCGCGGTCCGCCGCCGGCAAGGGCGCGCTGTCGAGGAAGCGCGACAACGCCGCCGCATCGGGGCCGTCCGCGCGCCCAGAGCTGCGCGCGTCGATCCATTCGCCGAACGGGTCGCCCGCGACCCATTGGTCGCGCCCGAAGTGCTCGGCATCGAAGAACACGGCGCGGCCCATGCCGAGCGCGGCAAACGGGTCCGCGGCGGCTGCGCCCGCCGGCGCATGCGCGGCATCGAGCCCGAGCCCGGCCAGCAGCTCGCGCACCGCGGCGTCGCCGGCCGCGCCGGCCGGCATCTCGGCGCTGCCGCCATAGGTCACCAGCCGCTTGCCGCGCACCGTGAACTCGTTGCGCTTGGCGTGGCCGCCGAAATCGTCGTGGTTGTCGAGGATCAGGATGCGGCGCTTGGCGCCGAAGCGGCGGCGGTAGAACCACGCCGCCGCCAGGCCGCTGAGGCCGCCGCCGACCACCACCAGGTCGAAGGCTTCGCGCGCCAGCACCGCGGGATACTTCGCGCCTTCGCGCGCCAGGCTGTGCGCCAGCGTGTAGGTGCCGGGATGGTTGCCGCGCAGCCCGGTCAGCGCCGGCGGGTACGACGCAGAGGGCGCGCGTGGCTGCGCGCGCAGCAGCTGCGCCGGCGCCAGTCCCGCGGCAATCGCCAGCGCGGTGCCATTGAGGAAGTCTCTTCGGGTGATCGTCATCGGCGGTTCATCGTTGGGCGTCGGCCTTGCGCTGCGCGGCCAGGGCCTGGCGGCGCGAGGCCACGGCGGCTTCCGCCACCGGCGCCGCGCGGTTGCCCCAGCTGCCGCGGATAAAGGTCAGCACGTTGGCCAGCTCCTGGTCGTCCAGGGTCCAGCCATAGCCGGGCATGTGGTAGTCCGACGGCGCGGTGCCAACGCGTGCGGTCACGGCGCCGTCGAGCAGCAGGTTGACCAGCGAGGCCGGATCCGGATCGGCCACGGTCGGGTTGCCGGCCAGCGGCGGGAATACCCGGGCGAAGCCCTTGCCGTCGGCGCCGTGGCACGGCATGCAGAACACCGCGTACTGGCGCGCGCCGGGCAGGTCGAAGCGGCCCTGCCGCAGCTGCTGCGCGGTGGCCGGATCGTGCCGGAACGGCTTGTCTTCGCCGCGCGCGCCGGGCAGGGACTTGAGGTAGGCGGCGACCGCGTCGAGGTCGGCCGGGGTCATGTACTGCGTGGCGGTGGAGACGACCGTGGACATCGGGCCGAACGAGGTCGCGTGCGCATTGCGCCCGGTGCGCAGGAACTCGGCGATATCCGCGCGCGACCACGCGCCCAGCCCGGTCAGCTGGTCGCCGGTCAGGTTGGTGGCGGACCAGCCCTCGACGCTGGCACCGGACAGGAAATGCCGGCTGCGCTCATCCAGTCCCTTCTCGGCGAACAGCGTGCCGCGCGGCGTGTGGCAGGCGCCGCAGTGCGCCACCGCCTGCACCAGGTAGGCGCCGCGGTTCCAGGCCGCGTCGCGCGCGGGGTCGGTGCGCACCGGGTCGTCATCGAGAAACAGCAGGTTCCACACCGCCAGCAGGCCGCGCATGCCGAACGGAAAACGCATCTGCGGCGCGGGATGGCGCTGCGCCACCGGCGCCACCTCGGCGCGCAGGTAGGCGTACAGGGCCGCCACGTCGTCGCTGTGCAGGCGCGCGTACGACGGGTACGGCATCGCCGGATACAGGCGCTTGCCGTCGCGCGCCACGCCGTGGCGCACGGCGCGGTCGAACTCGGCCAGCGTGTAGGCGCCGATGCCGCTGCCGGCATCGGGCGTGATATTGGTCGAATACAGCGTGCCGACCGCGGTGCGGATCGGCAGCCCGCCGGCAAATGGCTTGCCGCCCGCGCTGGTATGGCAGGCGGCGCAATTGGCGATGCGCGCCAGGTAGCGGCCGCGCTCGACTTGCTGCGCGTCGCCGGCGGCCAGCGCCAGGCCCGCGGGCAGCAGCACCGCCAGCGCCACGCTGGCCAGCTTGCGCAAGGCGCGGGAAACGCGGGAGACTGCAGGGGCAGGGCCAAGCCCTTGGCAAGGAAAGCGCATGGAGGCAGTCAGGTCAGGCCGCCGACACGGCCCAGTTGGCCGCCAGCACCAGGCCGGCCACCAGCGCGGCGGCGACGGCCACGCCGGTCACGATCAGCGGCACCGGGCGCAGCTGGTCCAGGTCGCGCTGGTGTTCCCGGCCCTGGCGCAGGCCAAGGAAGCCCCACAGCACGGTCCGCAACAGCCTCAACGGGTTCATGGCATCTCCTGGCACAACGCCGGTATGGACGAGATGCCGATTATGGTCCGGCCCGCGCAGCCATACCAGCATCAGATCGCTGGAAAAAAACCATATCAGTTGGATGCGCCCGGGCGATAATCCCTGCACCGCTGCCCCCACTGCCCCCACTGCCTCCCCGATGAAACGGTACGAAGCCCTGGCCGAAACCCTGGCCGCCGATATCCGCAACGGCAGCCTGCCGCCCGGCACGCGCCTGCCGTCGATCCGCAAGACCGTGGCCCAGTACGGCGTCAGCCCGTCGACCGCGTTCCAGGCCTATTACCGGCTGGAAGAGCGCGGACTGGTGCGGGCGCGCGAGCGCTCCGGCTACTACGTGGCGGGGCCGGCGCGGCGCGAGCTGCCGCAGCCGCAGGCGCGCCCGTCGCGGCAGGTGTCGACGCAGGTGGACATCTCCAAGCTGGTCTTCGCCGTGCTCGAAGGCGCGCGCGACCGCGACCTGGTGCAGTTCGGCTCGGCCTTTCCGTCGCCCGAGCTGTTCCCGTGGGAGCGGCTGGGCAAGTCGCTGGCGCGCGCCGGCCGCGCGCTCGACCCGTGGCATTCGGTCAACGACCTGCCGCCGGGCAATGCCGCCCTGCGCCGCCAGATCGCGCTGCGCTACCTGGGCGCGGGCGCGCCGCAGCCGGCCGAAGACCTGGTGATCACCAACGGCGCGCTCGAGGCGCTGAACCTGTGCCTGATGGCGGTGACGCAGCCGGGCGACGTGGTCGCGATCGAATCGCCCGGCTTCTACGCCTCGCTGCAGGCGCTGGAGCGGCTGCGGCTCAAGGCCGTCGAAATCCCGGTCGATCCCGCCGAAGGCATCGACCTGGGCGCGCTCGACACGGCGCTGTCGCGCCACCCGGTCAAGGCGTGCTGGTTCATGACGCAGTTCCAGAATCCGCTCGGCGCCAGCATGTCCGAGGACAAGAAGAAGGCGCTGGTGGCCTTGCTGGCGCGCCACCAGGTGCCGCTGATCGAGGACGACGTCTATGGCGAGCTCTACTTCGGCAACCGCTGCCCGCTGCCGGCCAAGGCCTTCGACACGCAGGGGCTGGTGATGCATTGCAGCTCGTTCTCCAAGACCCTGGCACCGGGCTTCCGCATCGGCTGGGTCGCCCCGGGCCGCTTTGGCGAGGCGATCCAGCGGCTCAAGCTGATGACCACGCTGTCGGCCGGCGTGCCCGCGCAGGTGGCGCTGGCCGAGTACCTTCAGCACGGCGGCTACGACAAGCACCTGCGCAAGCTGCGCCACGTGCTCGAGATGCAGCAGGGGCGGATGATCGATGCCATCGGGCAGCATTTCCCGGAGCACGTGCGCGTGTCGCGGCCGGAGGGCGGGTATTTCCTGTGGGTGGAGTTTGCGGCGGGATTCGATGCGCTGGCGCTGCATCAGGCGGCGCTGGAAGCGGGGATCGGCATTGCGCCGGGGCCGATTTTTTCGGCGCGGCAGGGGTATCGCAACTGCATCCGGCTCAACTATGGGCATTTGTGGGATCAGGAGGCAGAGGCAGCGGTCGCTACGCTGGGGCGGCTGATTGCGGCGTCGGAAAGTTGAGGCGGACTAGCGGGGCGTAGCGACAGGCCAATGCCAATGCATGCCGCCGGTTTGCTCCCCAGTACCCAATTGGTGATTCATCCACCCTAGCGCGCGTCTCTACGCCTGCGCAGCGCCCACTCCAGCGCCTCGAACGCAGCCTGCACCACCAGCGCCAGCACCGCCGCAGGGATCGCGCCCGCTAGCAGCAGCGTGGCATCGTTGAGCGCGAGCCCGGTGGCGATGCGCTCGCCAAAGCCGCCCGCGCCGACAAAGGCCGCGATCGTCGCCGTGCCCACGCTGATGATCGCCGCGGTCTTGACGCCGGCCAGCAGCACCGGCAGCGCCAGCGGCAGCTCCACGTAGCGCAGCACCTGCGCACGGCGCAGGCCGAGCGCGCGCGCCGCGTCGCGCATGCCCGGCGGCACCTGCTCCAGCCCGGTGGCGGTATTGCGCACGATCGGCAGCAAGGCGTAGAGAAACAGCGCCACCATCGCCGGCCACACCCCGATGCGGCCCAGCAGCGGAATCAGCATGGCCAGCAGCGCCAGCGAGGGCACGGTCTGCAGCACGCTGACCGCGCCCAGCACGAGCTGCCCGGTGCGGCGCCGGCGCGCGGCCAGGATGCCGAGCGGCACCCCGACCAGCGTGGCCGCCCCGACCGCCCCCGCCACCAGGCCGACATGGCGCCGCGCCAGCCGCGTGGTATCCGGGCCGAACAGTGCGGAGGCCAGCGTGCCGCGCGGCACGGGGTTGCCGGCGGCGTGCGCCTGTCCCCCGCTTCCTGCCAGGAATGCCCGCGCAATCGCATCGAACGGCTGGCCGTCGATCTCCGCGGCCGCGTTCATCGCGATCATGTCGTCGGCATCGATGCGGCCCGCCAGCTGCTGCAGCGCCTGCCATGCCTGCGGGAAGCGCTGCGGCACGTCGAGCCGGTACACCACCAGCGCGTCGTAGCGCGGAAAGTAATGGCGGTCGTCCTCGAGCACGCGCAGCTGGTACTTGCGGATCTTGGCATCGGTGGAATAGATGTCGATGGCATCGACCTGCCCCGCGGCCAGCGCTTCGTAGGCGACGCCGTGATCGAGCCCGAGCGGCCGTTGCGGCAAGCCATAGCGGCTGGCCAGCCCGGGCCAGCCATCGGCGCGGCCCAGGAACTCATGCGACAGCCCGAGCCGCAGCCGCGGCTGTGCCGCCAGATCGCTCAAGCGCCGCAACGGTCCCGCGCGGGCATCGGCCACGGCCAGTGCATAGGTGTTCTCGAAGCCCAGCGGAATCGCCGCGCCCAGCCCCATCGGCGCCAGCGCCTGGCGGATCTGGTTCAGCCCGGCGCCGGGCGGCAGCTTGAGGATCTCGGCGGCAAGCGTGCCGGTGTAGTCGGGGTAGAGATCGATGCTGCCGGCCTTCAGCGCCTCGAACACGATCGCGGTATTGCCCAGGCCGCGCTGGTGCTGCGCGGTGCCGGGCGGCCCGGCCGCCTGGGCCAGCAGTTCGCCGAGGATGTACGACTCGGTGAAGCGCTTGGAACCGACGCGCAACGGGTCCGCCGCGCGGGCCGGCATGGCGGCGGCGAGTGCCGCGGCCAGCACCCATGCCACGGCAAGCCCCAGCCCGTGCCGCACCTTCCCGATCTTCCGGCTGTCATGAATCCCGGCCAAAGCGTCCGTCCCGATAGGGTGCCGATGTGCGTCCGGCATCGCTACATCATAGGCCCCGCATGAACATATCCCGAAATAGTATTTGCAAACTGCATGGTAGAGGCGCCAGAATCCGGATAACACATACAACCGCCACGCGACCCCCGCGCGCCATGGAAATCCGGCAACTCGAAGCCTTCGCCGCAGTCGTCACCACCGGCAGCGTCACCGCCGCCGGGCGGCTGCTTGGCCGCTCGCAGCCGGCCATCACGCGGCTGATCCAGGAACTGGAGGCGGAACTCGGCTTCGCCCTGTTTACCCGCAGCGGCCCGCGGGTCAGCCCGACCGAGCAGGGCTTCCTGCTCTACGACGAAGTCGAGCAGACCCTGGCCGGCATGCAGCAGATCCGCACCCGCGCGGCGGCGCTGGCGCGCGGCGACGGCCGGCCGCTGCGCATTGCGGCGACCCCGGCGCTGGCCACGGGCCTGCTGCCGCCGGCGCTGGCGCTGGCGTTCGCGCGCGGGCTGTGCGCGCCGGAGCGCGTGGCGGTGCAGAGCCAGTCGCCGGAACAGGTGGTGCACGCGGTGCTGACCGGCGCCGCCGACATCGGCCTGAACAGCCTGCCGCTGGAACACCGCGGCGTGACCGTGCACTGGATCGGCCAGTCCGCCTGCGTGGCCGCGCTGCGCGCCGACGATCCGCTCGCGGCGCAACCCGCCATCGCGCTGCAGGACTGCCGCGGCCGCCGTCTCATCACCATGCACAACCCCTACCGGCTGCGCCGCCGTGTCGACCGTGCGCTGGCCGGCGCCGGCGTGCCGGCGGCGGGCGTGATCGACACCAACACTTCGATCAGCGCGCTGACGCTGGTGCGCGCGGGGCTGGGCATCGCCCTGCTGGAACCCGTGACGGCGCGCGGACTGCCGCTGACCGATATCGCGGTGCGGCCTATCGACGCCGATATTCCTTTCTTCTTCGGCGTGATCACGCCGCAGGCGCGCCCGGCCAGCACCGCCGTGCTGGGGCTGGTGCAGGCGGTGGCCGACGCGGCCGCCGGGCTGCTGCCCGACCTGGTGCGGCGCGAGCCGGCCGAGCACGGCGCGCTGCTGCAATCGCTCTATGGCGACGCCGGCGATGCTGGCGATGCCGCGGCCCCCTCCCCCCAAGCTACCGGACTGACAAGCCATGACTGACCCCACCGTTGCGACCGCTCCGCCGCCCCCGGGCCTGGCCGCTCTCGAAGCCCGGCTGCGCCAGGACCTGTCCTGGCTGGAGCTGCCCGCCAAGCGCTGGACCATGCCGCGCACCGTCGACGGCCAGGAAGTGCTGGACGTCGCCGTGATCGGCGGCGGCATGGCCGGGCTGGCGGCGAGCGCCACGCTGACCCACCTGGGCGTGCGCGTGCGCGCCTTCGACCGCGCGCCGGCCGGCTATGAAGGCCCGTGGGCCACCACCGCGCGCATGGAGACGCTGCGCTCGCCCAAGCAGCTGACCGGCCCCGCGCTGGGCCTGCCGGCGCTGACCTTCCGCGCCTGGTTCGAGGCGCAGTTCGGCGAGGCCGCGTGGCAGGCGCTGGACAAGATTCCGCGCCTGCAATGGATGGACTACCTGCGCTGGTACCGGCAGGTGCTGGGGCTGGATATCCGCAACGAGCACCGGGTCGACCAGATCGTGCCGCGCGCCGACGGGCTGGTGGCGCTGTCGATGCATTCGCCCGACGGACCACAGACCGTGCTGGCGCGCCGCGTTGTGCTCGCCACCGGCCGCGACGGCCTGGGCGGCGCCTACGTGCCGCCGGTGGCGGCGGCGCTGCCGCGCCACCTGTGGGCGCATTCGTCCGACGAGATGGACTACGCCGCGCTGCGCGGCAAGCGCGTGGGCGTGGTCGGGGCCGGCGCCTCGGCCATGGACAGCGCCGCAACCGCGCTGGAGGCCGGTGCCGCCAGCGTGGAGATGCTGATCCGCCGCGCCGACATTCCGCGCGTCAACAAGAGCAAGGGCGCCGGCAACCCCGGCCTGACCTTCGGCCACTACGGCCTGCCCGACGCCTGGAAATGGCGCCTGCGCCATTACATCAACAGCCAGCAGGTGCCGCCGCCGCGCGGCAGCACGCTGCGCGTGTCGCGCCATGCCAATGCGTACTTCAACCTGGGCGCGGCGCTGGAAGCGATCGAGGCGCACGGCGACGGGCTGCGGGTGCGCACGCCGCAGGGCGCGTTCGAGCTGGACTTCCTGATTTTTTCGACCGGCTTTCGCATCGCACTGGAAACGCGGCCCGAGTTCGCCGCGTTCGCGCCGCATGTCCGCTACTGGCGCGACCGCTACACGCCGCCGCACGGGCAGGCAGACCGCGAACTGTCCGACTCGCCCGACCTCGGCGAGGCCTTCGAATTCCAGGAAAAGACACCCGGCGCCTGCCCGGGCCTGACGCGCATCCACTGCTTCTGCTATCCGGCGGCGCTGTCGCACGGCACCGTGTCCGGCGACATCCCGGCGATCAGCGACGGCGCGCGCCGGCTGGGCCAGGGCATTGCCGCGCGGCTGTACCAGGAAGACATCGAGCTGCACTACGCCGCGCTGCAGGCCTATGCCGAGCCCGAAGTGTTCGGCGACGAATGGGTGCCGGCGCCGCCGCCGGCGCTGCGCACCGCCCAAGTTTGAACCTGACCCACCGACCTGAACCCAGGGAGTCCCATGACCCAGCCCCCAACCCCCGCGGTCGACCTGATCGACCAGCTCACCGGCCTGGCGCCGGGCAGCGCCACGCGTGCGCTGCGCCACCAGCGCGACAAGGTCGTGGCCGCCACGCAAGGCAGTTATGACGCGCTGTTCGACCCCGCCCTGCCCGGCCTGTCGCTGCCAGAGCGCCTGCTGGTCGCGCTGTACGCGGCACGCCTGACGCCCTCGCCGAAGCTGGCGGCGCACTACCGCGCCCGGCTCGAACAGGCCGGCGCCGATGCCGGCCAGGTGCGCATCGCTGCCGAAGGCGAGCCCGCAGAGCTGGGCGATGCTCGGCTGCGCGCGATGCTGGCCTTTACCCGCAAGCTGATCGACAAACCGGTCGAGGGCGACCGGGCCGCGCTGCAGACGCTGCCGGCCGCGGGACTGAGCACGCCCGACGTGGTCACGCTGGCGCAGCTGATTGCCTTCGTGTCGTACCAGGTGCGACTGGTGGCCGGCATCGACGCATTGAAATCCCTGAACGACGCCGCAGGAGCACAGGCATGAGCGAAATCATCAGATCGCACGGCTTCACCAATGAAGTGCTCGACTGGAAGGCCTGGCTCGACGTGGTCGACCTCGACCAGGCCACGCCGGAGCAGATCGCCGTGCTGGAAGAAAGCCACCCCAAGGCCAAGGTGCAGGACTACTACCGCTTCCTGGTGCACCAGCCCGAGATCCTGCGCCAGCGCTCCACCGCCTTCAACGCCATCATGTATGCGCCGGGCGGCATGCCGCGCGCGGAGCGCGAACTGTCGACCACGGTGGTGTCGCGCATCAACGGCTGCGTCTACTGCGCCTCCGTCCATGCGCAACGCTTCGAGCAGCTGGCCAAGCGCGACGACGTGATCCGGCAAGTGTTCGAGGACCCGCGCACCGCGGGCACCACGGCGCGCGAGCAGGCGATCGCGAAGTTCTCGATCGAACTGACCGAGCGGCCGGCGCAGGTGACGGCGCAGCAGTTAAAGCCGCTGCGCGAGGCGGGGCTTTCGGATGCGGAGATTCTGGATCTGATTCACTCGGTGGCGATTTTTGCCTGGGCCAACCGGTTGATGTTGAATTTGGGGGAGCCGGTGTTTGCGCAGGAGCAGGCGGCGGTCGTTTGAACAAGACCACGAACCCTCGCATACGCTCCCCTCTCCCTCGTGCGGGAGAGGGGTGGGGGTGAGGGCCGGAGCGTCAACGAAGTCAAGGGCGTCGGTATGCCTGCGCCTGCCCTCACCCCCGGCCCCTCTCCCGCATGCGGGAGAGGGGAGCAAACAGCCGCGCATCGGAAGCCCGATGCGCGCGCCCCCACCGTTCCTAACTCCCGCCCCTCCCGTAATGCACCGCCAGCCAGACCGTCGGCTGCGTGGCATCCGTCCACGCCACCCGATGCCGGCAATGCGCCGGCAGGTGCAGCCAGTCGCCTGGCGCCATGCGATGCTCTCCGGCCTGCCCCTCGATCTCGAGCGCGGCGCTGCCGCTGAGCAGCAGCACCCATTCCGCCTCCGCGCTGTCGTACCAGAAGCCCGGCGCGCTGGCCTGGCCGTTGGAGACAATGCGCTCGATCTTCAGGCCCGGGCGCTGCAGCAGCGGCTGGAAGATCTCGTCGGCCGCGCCGGCCGGCACGCCGGCCAGCAGGTTTCCATGCTCGGGCTTCATCCAGCCTCCCGGTAAAGCGTCAGTCGCCCGGCCCGGGCGCCAGCACGTCGCGCGCGCCGTTGCGGCCCATCGGCGAGACCAGGCCGGCCACTTCCATCTGCTCGATCAGCCGCGCCGCGCGGTTATAGCCGATGCGCAGCTGCCGCTGCACCGCCGAGATCGAGGCGCGCCGGCTGGTCAGCACGAAGCTGGCGGCTTCGTCGTAGAGCGGGTCGGCCTCGCCGTCGCCGCCGCCGTCGCCGAACAGGTCGGCGCCGCCGGCTTCGGCCGGGTCGCCGGCGAGGATGGCTTCATCGTAGTCCGGCTCGCCGAACTGCTTCCAGTGCTCGACCACGCGATGCACTTCGTCGTCGGCGACAAAGGCGCCATGCACGCGCTGCGGATAGCCGGTGCCCGGCGGCAGGAACAGCATGTCGCCCTGCCCCAGCAGACTCTCTGCGCCCATCTGGTCGAGGATGGTGCGCGAATCGATCTTGGACGAGACCTGGAACGCCACGCGCGTGGGGATATTGGCCTTGATCAGGCCGGTGATCACGTCCACCGACGGGCGCTGCGTGGCCAGGATCAGGTGGATGCCGGCGGCGCGCGCCTTCTGCGCCAGCCGCGCGATCAGTTCCTCGATCTTCTTGCCGGCGACCATCATCAGGTCGGCCAGTTCGTCGATCACCACCACGATCATCGGCAGCCGCGACAGCGGCTCGGGCGCGTCCGGGGTCAGCGAGAACGGGTTCGGCACCTTCTGCCCCGCGGCCTCGGCGGCGCGGATCTTCTGGTTGTAGCCGGCCAGGTTGCGCACGCCCAGCGCCGACATCAGCTTGTAGCGCTTTTCCATTTCGCCGACGCACCAGTTGAGCGCGTGCGCGGCCTGCTTCATGTCGGTGACCACCGGCGCCAGCAGGTGCGGAATGCCCTCGTAGACCGACAGTTCCAGCATCTTGGGGTCGATCATGATCATGCGCACGTCTTCGGGCGTCGCCTTGTACAGCATCGACAGGATCATCGCGTTGACCGCCACCGACTTGCCCGAGCCGGTGGTGCCGGCCACCAGCAGGTGCGGCGCGCGCGCCAGGTCGGTCACCACCGGGTTGCCGGTGATGTCCTTGCCCATCGCCAGCACCAGCCGCGAATGGTGGGCCTGGAACGAGGCCGCGTTGACGATCTCGGACAGCCGGATCATCTGCCGCCGCGCATTGGGCAGCTCCAGCCCCATGCAGGTCTTGCCGGGAATGGTCTCGACCACGCGGATCGACGTCACGCCCAGCGCGCGCGCCAGGTCCTTCATCAGCCCGACCACCTGCGCGCCGCGCACGCCCATGGCGGGCTCGACCTCGAAGCGGGTGATCACCGGGCCGGCGCCGGCGCCGACCACGGCGACCGGGACCTTGAACTCGGCCAGCCGCTGCGCGATCAGTTCGCCGGTTTCACGCAGGCGTTCTTCCGACACCTGCTCGGCGCTGTCGACTTCGCGCTCCAGCAATTCCGCCGGCGGCAGGCGGTAGTCGACCACCGGGCGCGGCGGCGGGGCAGCGGGCGCGGGGGCGGGGGCGGGGGCGGGCGGCGTGGCGGCTGCCAGCGGCACGGTGCGGCCGACCACGGCGGGCAGCACGATGCGGGGCTTGGCGGGCGGCGCCGGCACGCTGGCTGCGGCGGAGGCGTCAGGCTCGATGGCCTCGATGGCCTCGGCGGCCTCGGCGGCTCCCACTGCATCGGCTGCGTCGACGGGCGGCAAAGCCTCGGGCGCGGCGGTTTCGCCGACCAGGCCGTTGCCATCCATCAGGGCGCTTTCCGTGCCGGTGTCTTCGCCCTGGCCCAGCGGCGCGGTCTCGGGCTCGTTGTCCTCTTCCATCGCGGAATTTGCGACGGCATGGGCTACGGCGCCGGCGTCAGGCTCGCTTGCTTCGCCTTCCGGTTCCGATTCCGGCGTGCTTTCCGGCACGTAGACCGACAAGGCTGCCGGTTCGGCCTGGACTTCTTCGACTTCAGCTTGGACGCAAGTTTCCGCCGCAACGTCTTCCGCATCGATGGCCGGATCCGCGGCCGCTTCCGGCATGGCCGCAGGCAGCGGGTCCAATACCGGGACAGCCGACGGCGCTGTCGCGGACTTGCCCGCCAGCGCCTGCAACTCGGCCAGGAGGTCCAGCGCCTCCTGCCGGATCGCGGCGAGCGATGCGGCATCGTCATCCAGCGCCGGCGGTTCGGCGGGGACGGTGGCCGCGGCGGTTTCCACCGGGACGCAAGCGCTGTCCGGCGCCGCGATCACGACATCCGGCTCTTGCTCTGGCTCTGGCTGGGGCACGGGCTCAGCAACGGCCTGTACCGCTGCGATGGCCTCCGGCCCGGCACCGGCAGGCGCCTGTGTAGCGACGGCAACCCCGGCCGGGGCAGCGACTGCCGCAGCGCCCGGCATTGCGGCGTCGGCGACAGGCTTTGCGGACGCTTCCGGCAATGTCGTGATCGCCGCGCGGACCAGCGGCTGCGGCTGGCGGAACGGGCTGCTGACCACGGTGCCACGCAGCGGCTGTGCCGGCCGCGGGGCCGGGGCCGGTGCGGGCGCGGCGGGAGCCGGCTTGCGTGCCGCCGGCGGGGCCGGACGCGGTGCCGGCGCGGCGGCAGCCGGCGCTGGCTGCGGCGCACGGACAGGCTTGGCCGCGCCCGGCGCATCGGCATGATGCAGCCAGATCTCGCCCGGCTGCGGCGGCGATTCACGGGTGCGGCGCGGCGGCTGCCAGGCGGGCTGGCGGCGCGCGGAGACGGCTTCGAAACTGCGATGGCGCGGCGCGGGCGCGCTCCAGCCGGCGTTGCCGGCGGCCGGCGCTTCGCGGCGCTCGGCCTCGCGCTGCGGCTGGGTGGCGGCGAAGGACACCGGAGGCTCTTCCGGCGCCGCAGCGGGCGCGGCGGCACGGCGCGGCTTGCGTGCGAACAGGCTGCGCCAGGTTTCGCCGAACACCATCGGCGCGGCCAGCGCCAGCACGCCCAGCATCAGCAGCAAGGCGCCGGTCCAGCCGAACAGGTTGCCGAAGGCGCCGGCCAGCGCGCGGCCGGCGGCGCCGCCGGCGCTCGATTCGGGATCGTCGCCGCTGGTCAGCGCTTCCAGGCACGCGCTCGCGCACAGCACCGCCAGCGTGCCCAGCCACACGCGCAGCGAGCCGGGTCCGGCCAGGCGCCGCTCGCCGGCCAGCCAGCGCGTCACCAGCCGCCACAGCAGCGGTACTATCCAGAAAGTCGAAAACCCGAACCAGCCCAAACCCATTATCGACATGCCATGTTCAAAACTACGGGCAGCGATTGTAGCGGGTATGGCAGCCAGCGATTGAATCGGAAAGCGCAAATATTCGTAACGCCATGCGTTTCCGGCGCGATCCTGCGAAAATTCCCGGCCACGCCCTGACGCCGCCGCGCCATTGGCGCAGCCGCGCCGCGCTACCATTCTGCAAACCCGACCGCATTGCCGACCGCATTGCCGACCGCATTGCCTACCGGCGCTCCGCCGCCCTTCCCTTCCCATGCCAATCCGTTACGCCAGGCTGCGCATCCTCGTCGTTGAAGACCACCCGTTCCAGCGCGCCGCCGCCGAGGGCCTGCTGCGCCATGTCGGCGTGCCGACGCTGGCCTGCGCGCAGGACGGCACGCAGGCGGCCGAGCTGCTGGCGCGCGAGCCGTTCGACGTAGTGCTGTGCGATATCGAAATGCCCGGCTGCAACGGCCCCGAGCTGATCGCCGAGCTGCACCGGCGCGGCCCGCGCGCGTTCGCCGGCGCGCCGCCGGTGTGGGTCTGGGTCACGGCGCTGGCCGAAGACATCCTCGACTCCAATCGCGGCCTGGCGCATGCCGCCGGCATCCGGCGCGTGCACGCGCTGCGCAAGCCGTTGTCGCACGATGCGCTCGAAGTGATCCTGGCCGATGCGCTGGTGCGCCAGGATGCCGAGGCCGGCGTAGCCGCCTGGCTGCCCGATACCGAGGAATTGCTGGCCGCGACCCGGGCCGGCACCGACCTGCTGGTCATGCTGCAGCCCCAGCACGACATCGCCAGCGGCCGCCTGGCCGGGGCCGAAGCGCTGGTGCGCTGGCGCCATCCCGAACATGGCCTGGTGCCGCCCGATTATTTCATCCCGCAGCTCGAGGCGCTGGATGCGGCCGACCCGGTGTTCTTCCTGGTCGCGCGCCAGTGCGTGGCGGCGCAGCAGCGCCTGCGCGCCGCCGGGGTCGAGTTTGCGATCGGCCTCAACGCGTCAGCGCAAACGCTGTGCCGGCCGGGCGTGCTGGAAGCATTCGATGCGCTGGTGGCCGCCAGCGGCGTGCCGCGGCACGCGCTTACGGTGGAGCTGACCGAGGGCTACCCGGTGCCCGATACGCTGGCGCTGTCGGTCGCGATGAACCGGCTGCGGCTGCTCGGCTACGGGGTGGCGATCGACGATTTCGGCGTCGGCATCGCCACGCTCAAGCTGCTGGCGGACCTGCCGTTCACGCAGCTGAAAGTGGACCGGTCCTTCGTCGCCGCGGTCGACGGGCAAGGCCAGCGCGCGACGATCTGCCGCAACATGATCGGGCTGGCGCGCGAACTGGGGCTGGAATGCGTGGCCGAGGGCATCGAGACCGACGCCCAGCGCGCCGCGCTGCTGGCCTTGCGCTGTCCGCTCGGCCAGGGCTACCTGTGGTCGGCGCCCAGGCCGGCCGAGGCCTTCGTCGCGGACGCGATCGAGCGGGCGGCAGCCAGTGCTCCAACCTGAGCGCCGCCGCCGGCGCTACTGCCCGGCCCGGAACGGATACTTGGCGAAGATCTGCGCCACGGTCTTGTCGATGCGCTGCTGGGCGCTGGCCTTGTCGCCGGTGTCGACACTGCCGACCGCCACGCCTTCCCACACCAGCTTCATCTGGCGCCGGTCGACCAGGTCGATATTCACGGTGCCCTCGGTGTAGCGGTAGACGTCGTTATAGAAGCCGTAGCCCGGCCACGGCGCATACAGCCCGCCGCGATAGCCGTAGTAGCCCATCATCGGCGCGGGTGCCGGGCTGACTTCCACCTTTTCCTGCAGCTTCGCATTGAAGTTGACCAGCAGGTCCGGCGACTGCGCCGCGTAGCGGTAGCCGCGCGCGCCCAGTTCGCGCTGGACCGCGCTCTTGAAGTACTGGGTGGTCAGGCTTTCATAGCCGGCGCGGTCGGTGCCGGGACGCTCGACAAAGCCGAAGGTGCGGTAGGCACTGAAGTCGGTGGCCGGGTTGTAGTCGGTCTTGATGTCGGGCACGCTGGCGCAGCCCGCCAGCAGCAGCGCCGCGACCGCAGCGGGGATCGTCCCCCGGATCGCCGGGAAGAGTTGCCGGAACGCATTCACGATACATCTCCAGGAAGGGATGGCGGCGCGCGCTACCGCGCCGCCGTGGGCGCTAGTTGAGCTTGCCGTTGATGCCGCCCACGCTGAGCCGGCCCGCCCCCAGCAGCGCCACCGCCAGCGCCGCGCCCAGGTACATGCCCTGCAGCTCCAGGGCCCAGCCGCCGGTATTGGACAGCATGCCGAGCTCCTTGGTATGCACCAGCCCCAGCGCGAACAGCATGTTGATGGCAACCACCAGCGCCGCCAGCCGGCTCCACAGCCCGATGATCAGCAGGATCGGCGCGACGATCTCTCCAAGATAGACCCCGTAGGCCACCCAGGCCGGCAAGCCGGCGTCGGCGACCACCTTCGACACGAAACCGATGCCGGATGCCCCCGTCACCTTGGCGATGCCATGCATCAGGATCAACACGCCAAGCACGATGCGCAGCAGCGCCTTGCCCAAGTCCTGGGAACCCTGAGAGCCACCCATGGCCATTCTCCTTGCCGTTGTCTGTGAAAGATTATCGAACCATGCGCCTTTGCCCTCACGCGCACGGTTCGCCCCTGTACCTTAGTGCGAGGCGGCGTGAACGTAAAGCCGCAAATGCGCGCGCACGGCGGCGCCGGTGCGGCCCGGCAAGCGCTACACCACGCGGTGCATCGACGGCGGCCGCGGCTCCTGCATGCCGGCCTTGTGCGCGCATTCGGGCAGCACCTCGCCCAGGAAGTCCAGGAAGCGCCGGGTCGCCGGGGTCACGCCCTTGCGCGACGGAAATACCGCGTGCAGCGTGCCGACCGGCATGTCGTACTGCGGCAGCGCCAGCTCCAGCTCGCCGTTCTCCAGCGCGTCGCGGCAGAACATGCGCGGCAGCATGGCCACGCCGACCCCGGCGATGGCGGCCTCGCGCAGCAGGGCAAATTCGTCGGTGACCAGGCGCGGGTCGTAGGCGATCTGGATCGAATCGCCGGTCTTGCAGCGCAAGGTCCAGGCGTGCTTGCCGTCGTGCGGCTGCTGGCCCACGCCCGGCATGCCGTCCAGCGCCTGCGGCGTGCGCGGCCGGCCGATGCTGTCGAGCAGCGAGGGGCTCGCCACCAGCATCAGCTCGCTTTCGCCGAAGGTGCGCACCGCCAGGCTGGAGTCTTCCATCACCTCGCGCACGCGCAGCGCCAGGTCGAAGCCCTCGCCGATCACGTCGACGCGCCGGTTGGTGGTTTCCAGCTCGATGCGCACCGCCGGATTGGCGCGCATGAAATGGCCGATCGCCGGCGCCAGCAGGATCTGGGCGATGGCGATCGGGCAGCTTACCCGCAGCGTGCCGCCGGGCTGCTCGCGGGCCTGCTCGATGACCTCGCGCGCCGCCTCGGCCTCGTTGAGCATGGCGCGGCAGCGTTCGTAGAACGATTCGCCCAGCGGGGTCACGCGCACCTGGCGCGTGGTCCGGCGCAGCAGCTGCACGCCCAGGTCGCGCTCGAGCTGGGCGATGCGCCGGCTCAGGCGCGACTTGGGCACGCCGGTGGCACGGCTGGCCGCGGAAAAACTGCCGTGCTCGACCACTTGGGCAAACAGCGACAAATCGTTGAGGTCTTGCATGGATGGCTCCGGAGGCACCCGGACGGCGCGCAACCCAATGGGGATGCCGTCCGGCAGGGCGTTGCATCGGTAGAACAATCATTTGCATTTTGCCTCACTACCGATACCAATGGCCAGCCGCTATCTTTCCTCCATCGCAACCGCACACCCTTGTGGAGAAAGACATGAACATCCTGCAGATCGATTCCAGCGTCCTCGGCGACAACTCCGTTTCGCGCAGCCTGACCGCCAGCGTGGTGGCCGACCTGGTCGCCGCCAACCCCGCCGCCACCGTGACCGTGCGCGACCTGGACCAGGATGCGCCGGCGCACCTGTCCGGCAACCTGCTGCCGGTGCTGGGCGGCCCCAAGGACGGCCTCAACGCCGTGCAGCAAGCCGAGCTGCAGCGCACCGAGCAGTGGCTGGCCGAATTCCTGGCCGCCGACGTGCTGGTGGTGGGCGTGCCGCAGTACAACTTCAGCATCCCCAGCCAGCTCAAGGCCTGGATCGACCGCATCGCGCAGGCCGGCCGCACCTTCAAGTACACCGAGAACGGCCCGGTGGGCCTGGCCGGCGGCAAGCGCGTGATCGTGGTGTCGTCGCGCGGCGGGGTGCGCCAGGACGCCAATGAGCTGGACCTGCACGAAAAGACCGTCGACGTGGTGTTCCGCTTCCTGGGCATCACCGACATCACCTACGTGCGCGCCCACGGCGTGGCGATGGGCCCGCAGTTCCGCGAAGCCGCGCTGGCCAGCGCCCGCACCGAGATCGCGGCGCTGAACGACGCCAGCCGCCTGGCGGCCTGAAGCGTCGGCGCCGGGCCGGCGCTGTAGGACGGCGCCGGCTCGCCCCGGCGCCGGATCGGGTCTATGATGGTTCGGGGCGCTACGGCGCCCCGCGTGCCATGGGCGGCGCGCGGCGCGGGCGCTTGCCCGTGGCGGCGCACCGCCTGCAGTCATCGACCGATCCAACCCGGGAGCCCGCATGACTTCAGCCCTGTTGCCAGGAGCCGCCCTCCATCCGTCGCACGAACCCGCCCTGCTTTCGCAGTACCGGCATGTACGCGCCGCCACCGAGACCCTGGTGGCCGACCTGTCCGATGCCGATGCCACCGTGCAGTCGATGGACGACGCCAGCCCGGCAAAATGGCACCTGGCGCACACCACGTGGTTCTTCGAGGAATTCGTGCTGGCCGCGCGCCTGCCGGACTACGAGCCGGTGGACCCGGCCTACCGCTACCTCTTCAACTCCTACTATGAAGCCGTCGGCGCACGCCATCCGCGGCCGCAGCGCGGGCTGCTGACGCGCCCGTCGCTGGACGAAGTGCTGGCCTACCGCGAGGCCGTCGACGAAGCCATGCTGGCGCTGCTGGGCAGCGCGCAGACCGATGACGAGGCCGCGCTGATCACGCTCGGCCTGCAGCATGAACAGCAGCACCAGGAACTGCTGCTGACCGACGTGCTGCACCTGTTCGCGCAGAACCCGCTGCGCCCCGCCTTCGCCCCGGAACTGAACACCCCCGTGATTGCCGACCCGCGCCCGGCGCCGGACTGGATCGGCTTCGACGGCGGGCTGGTCGAGATCGGCCACCGCGGCGACGCCTTTGCCTTTGACTGCGAAGGGCCGCGCCACAAGGTCTACCTGGCGCCGTTCACGCTGTGCTCGCACCCGGTAACCAACCGCCAATGGTTCGAGTTCATCGAGGACGGCGGCTACCAGAGCACCGGGCTGTGGCTGTCCGACGGCTGGCGCTGGGTGGGCGAGCAAGGCATCCAGGCGCCGCTCTACTGGGAAGAGCGCGACGGCACCTGGTGGCAGATGACGCTGCGCGGCATGCATCCGGTGGACCCGGACAGCCCGGTGACCCACGTCAGCTTCTACGAGGCCGACGCGTTCGCGCGCTGGGCCGAGCGCCGGCTGCCGACCGAGGCGGAATGGGAGCATGCGGCCAGCCGCCTGCCCGCCACCGGGAATTTTGTCGAAGGGCGCGCGCTGCGGCCGCTGCCGGACCGGCAGAGCACCGCCGGCGTGCTGCGCCAGATGTTCGGCGACGTGTGGGAATGGACCGCCAGTGCCTTCCTGCCCTATCCGGGCTTCCGCCCCAACGCGGGCGCGGTGGGCGAGTACAACGGCAAGTTCATGAGCGGCCAGATGGTGCTGCGCGGCGGGTCGTGCGTCACCCCCGAATCGCATATCCGCGCGACCTACCGCAACTTTTTCTATCCGCACCAGCGCTGGCAGTTCACCGGCGTGCGGCTGGCCGACGACGCCTAGCGCCTGGCCCAGTACGGCGCCAGCCAGCGCCACGCCAGCCAGGCCAGCACCACCCACACCAGCACGATGACCACGGCGGCCGCGCGATGGCGCGGCCGCTGCGCATGGGCAGCCTGCCAGGCCTCGGCGCGGCCGCGGCATTCGTCCTTCACCGCGGCGGGAATCATCCGCAGCGTCAGCCAGATGCCCGCCGGCACCAGCAGCACGTCATCGAGATAGCCCAGCACCGGAACGAAATCCGGGATCAGGTCGATCGGACTGAAGGCGTAGGCCACCACCAGCGCGCCCAGCAGCCGCGCCGCCCACGGCGTGGCGGGATGGCGGCTGCAGAACCACAGCGTCAGCAGGCTGCCCTTGAGCGCGCGCGCCCACTGGCGCAGGCGCGAGCCAATCGCCATCGGCGCCGGGCCGGCTTACCAGCCCTTGCCCTGCGGCGCCGCGGGGCGCTGGCCGCCGGGCTCGGCGACGGGCGGCTTCAGCGGCGGCGCCGGCACGATCGGGGCCTGCGGATACAGCTTCTGCCAGCGCGACTTGAGCCCGCTGGCGATCTCGGCCTGGTTGTAGCGCTCGGCAAAGTCGATCGCGGTCATGCCCTGCTGGTTCTTCAGGCGCATGTCGGCGCCTTCGTCGAGCAGCAGCTTGACGGTCTCGATATGGCCGCCGCGCGCGGCCATCATCAGCGGCGTGGTGCCGTTGGGGCTTTCGGCGTCGATATACGCGGCATGGTCGACCAGGTACTTGACCACGTCGTTGTGGCCGTTGGTGGCGGCATAGTGCAGCGGAGTCCAGCCGGTCTTGTTGATCTCGGCCTCCATGTCGTCGACCATCAGCTTGACCATGTCGAGCTGGCCCTGCAGCGCGGCCATCATCAGCGGGGTTTCGCCGGCCGGGTTGGCCTTGTCGAAATCGATGTCCTTTGCGCGGATCAGCACCGTGGCTGCCTTCAGCGATTTCTCGCGCAGCGCCAGCACCAGCGCCGGGTTGCCGCGGCTGTCGACCACGTTGGGGTCGACGCCCCTGGCCAGCAGCTTCTTGACGGTATTGGCGTCGTCGAATTCCACCGCCTTGCGCATGTCGTCGGCCGGGGCGGCCTGCGCGAGGGCGGCGGCGGCCAGCGCGACAGCGCCGGCGGCACGGCGGACAAACTTCATGTCAAACATGAGATTTCCTGTCAATGTGCTTGAATAGGTTGAAGAAATTTTCCGTCGTCTGTTCCGCGACCTGTTCCACCGGCACGCCGCGCAACTGCGCGATGAACTCGCCCACATGGCGCACCCAGGCCGGCTCGTTGGTCTTGCCGCGGTACGGCACCGGCGCCAGGTAGGGCGAATCGGTCTCGATCAGCATGCGCTCCAGCGGCACCTTGCGCGCGGTTTCCTGCAGGTCCGCCGCGCTCTTGAAGGTGACGATGCCGGAAAACGAGATATGGAAGCCCTGGTCCAGCGCCTGGCGGGCGACGTCCCAGGTTTCGGTGAAGCAGTGCATCACGCCGCCGGCTTCGCCGGCGTTTTCCTCGCGCATCAGGCGCAGCGTGTCATCGGCGGACGAGCGGGTATGGATGATCAGCGGCTTGCCGGTCTGGCGCGCGGAGCGGATATGGGTGCGGAAGCGTTCGCGCTGCCACTCCATGTCGGCGATGCTGCGGCCGTTGAGCCGGTAGTAGTCCAGCCCGGTCTCGCCGGTGCCGACCACGCGCGGGTGCGCGGACAGCGCCACCAGCCGCTCCAGCGTCGGGTCTTCGCCCTCTTCGTAGTCAGGATGAACGCCGACCGACGCGTACAGGTTGGGATGCTGCTCGGCCAGCGCCAGCACGCGCGGGAAGTCTTCCAGCGTGACCGAGATGCACAGCGCATGCGTGACCTGGTTGGCGCGCATATTGTCCAGCAGCTCCGGCAGGCGCGCGGCCAGTTCGGGGAAATCGATATGGCAGTGGGAATCGACAAACATGGGAATCTCTGGTGCGGCTCGGGTTGCGCTCAAGCGGGGTCGACGCGGCGGCCGACGATGATCAGGTCGCGCTCGACGCCATCGAGCACGGCGACGCGCGGCAGGTCGCCCCAGCGCGTGAAGCCCAGCGCCGCGAACAGGCCCAGGCTGGGCGCGTTGTGGCCGAAGATAAAGCCGAGCAGCGTGTTCACGCCGACCCGGGGCGCGTGCTCGATGGCCTGCTGCAGCAGGTAGCGCCCCAGCCCCTGGCCGCGGCTGCGTTGGTCCAGGTAGATCGATACCTCGGCGGTGGCGCCATAGGCCGGACGCCCGTAAAAATCAGAAAAGCTCATCCAGCCGGCCATGCTGCCGTCGGCGTCCTCGCACACCCACAGCGGACGGCGCCCGGGCTGGTGGGCGTCGAACCAGGCCTGGCGCGAGGCCACGGTGACCGGCTCGGTGTCGGCCGTGACCATGCGCGACGGCACGGTGCTGTTGTAGATGGCGACGATGCCCGGCAGGTCGCGGGGCTCGGCAATACGTAGCGAGAAATTCATTGAAAATCAAAAGGCTGCGAGCGATCTCTCACAGCGTTCATAAGGTTTGGGTGGGGCGCCCCGACTCCAGCGTCTTGCCCAGGATTTCCTCCACCGCGCGGCGCAGGTTGCGTCCGTTATCGTCGTCGGGCAGGTGCACGCCGATGCCGGGGGTCTTCATCGGCGTGCCCGCGGGGGTAATCCAGGCCACGTGGCCGGCGATCTGGTACTTCTGCGGCCGGTCCAGCAGCGACAAGACCAGGAACACCTGCTCGCCCAGCCGGAACGGGCGGTTCGACGGCACGAAGATGCCGCCGCGCGCCAGGAACGGCATATAGGCCGCGTACAGCCCGGCCTGGTCCTTGATCGACAGCGACAGCACATTGGGGCGCGATGCGGCGCCGCTGCCCGATCCGCTGCCCGATCCGCTGCCCGCTGCGTTGCCCGATCCGTTGCCAAATCCCCCCGCCTCGGCCGGCGCAGGGCCGGCGACTGCCGTGTTCATGGTTGACCCCCTGACAATGACGTTGCTGCTTGTTGTTATGGTTCGGGTCCGGCCGCTGCCGCGCTAGCGGAACAGCTGCCGGTACTCCAGAAATACGGCTTCCATCACCAGCCTGGCCGCCAGCGGATGGTTCTCGCTGCGGCGGTGTGCATTCAGGCGCGCGGCAAACGCCTGCAGGCCGTGCGCATCGGTGGCGCCGGCGCAGCGCGCCAGCGCGGCGCGTTCCCTGGGGAAGTAGCGCGGCGCGGCGCCGCCGTCCAGGCGCAGCGCCAGCAGATCGTACGTCCAGCGCTGCAGGATGCCAAGCACGGCGGGCACCGGCAGCTTCTGCAGTTGCTCGGCCGCCGCGGCGGCGTCGAAGGCGGCCGCGGCGCCGAGCTGGCCGACCAGCCAGCGCTGCAGCGGCTGCTCCTCGGCCTCGGCGGCATGCAGCGCGGTCAGCGGCGAGCCGCCGGCCAGCGCCAGCTGGGCCTCGGCATCGGCCACGCCCTGCCCGCGCAGCCACGCCAGCGCGGCCTCGGGCGTCGGGCGCTGCGCCGAAAACTGGCGGCAGCGCGACAGGATGGTGGGCAGGATGCGGTCCAGCCGGTCGGTGACCAGCAGGAACACGGTGGAAGGTGGCGGTTCTTCCAGCGTCTTCAGCAAGGCATTGGCGCCCTCGGTCTGCAGCGCATCGAGCGGATACACCACCACCACGCGCAGCCCGGCCCGGTGCGTGCCCACGCCCACGGCCTCGATCAGCGCGCGCACCTGCTCCATGCGGATGATCTTGCTGGGCGCCTTCTTCTTGCCGCCTTCGTCGGTTTCCGCCTCGGCCGAGGCGTCGAGGGCCTCGGGCCGCACCACGGTGAAGTCCGGGTGGTTGCCCTGGCTGAACCAGTGGCAGGCGGCGCACTGGCCGCAGGGCTGGCCGTCCGCCAGCGGCGCCTCGCACAGCAGCCCCTGGGCGAAATGCAGCGCCAGGTCGCGCTTGCCGATGCCCTGCTGTCCGTGGATCAGCAAGGCATGCGGCAGCCGCCCGCGCAGCGCGCCAAGCCGTTGCCAGTCTTCGTTCTGCCAGGGATATAGCATGGAAATCAGTAGGTTAGCGGTCCAACTTCGAGTGCTGGCTGAAGATTGCCGTCACACCGGATAAAGCGCCGGGAAATCAAATAGTTGTGAGGATCTTCTCAAGTTCGTCGCGAATATCGGCAATGCTGCGCGTGGCGTCGATGACGCGGAAGCGCTGCGGCGACTGCGCCGCGCGGCGCAGGTATTCGTCGCGGGTGCGCTGGAAGAAGGCGCGTGACTCGGCCTCGAACTTGTCGGGCGTGCGCGCATTCGCCAGGCGCGCGCTGGCGGTTTCCAGCGGCACGTCGAACAACAGCGTCAGGTCCGGCTGCAGGCCGCCTTGGACCCAGCTTTCCAGCACTTCCAGCCGGCCGGTGGCCAGCCCCCTGCCGCCGCCCTGGTAGGCGAAGGTGGCATCGGTAAAGCGGTCGGAAATGACCCACTTGCCGCGCTCCAGCGCCGGCGCGATGACTTCGGCGATATGCTCGCGCCGCGCCGCGAACATCAGCAGCGCCTCGGTTTCCAGGTGCATCTTGCGGTGCAGCAGGATCTGGCGCAGGTCTTCGCCCAGCGACGTGCCGCCGGGCTCGCGCGTGGTGACGACACCGGCGATGTCGGCGCGCGCGCGCAGGCGGTCGGCCACCCAGTCGATATGGGTGCTCTTGCCGGCGCCGTCGATGCCCTCGAAGGTAATGAATTTTCCGCGCATGGAATGCCTATTTGCCGCGCTGGTACTTGTCGACCGCGCGGTTGTGTTCGGGTAGCGAGTTGGAGAAATGGCTGCTGCCGTCGCCGCGGGCGACGAAGTACAGCGCGTCGGACGGCGCCGGCGTGGTCGCCGCCGCCAGCGAGGCCAGCCCCGGCAGCGCGATGGGCGTGGGCGGCAGGCCGGTGCGGGTGTAGGTATTGTACGGGGTGTCGGCCTGCAGGTCGCGCTTGCGCAGGTCGCCGTCGAAGGCCTCGCCCAGGCCGTAGATCACGGTCGGGTCGGTCTGCAGCAGCATGTTCTTCTTCAGCCGGTTGATGAACACCGCGGCGATCATCGGGCGCTCGGCGGCCTGGCCGGTTTCCTTCTCGACGATCGACGCCATCACCAGCGCCTCGTACGGGGTCTTGTACGGCAGGCCGGGCGAGCGCGCGTTCCAGGCTTCGTTCAGGCGGCGCTGCATGGCGCGGTAGGCGTGCCTGTACAGCTCGATATCGCTGCTGCCGCGCGCGAACAGGTAGGTATCGGGAAAGAACAGCCCTTCGGGCGAAGTCTCGGCCGCGCCGATGGCTTGCATCAGCTCAGCGTCGGACATGCCGCGGGTGTCGTGGCGCAGCGCCGGGCTGGCATTGACCGCGGCGCGCATCTTGCGGAATTCCCAGCCCTCGATCACCGTGACCACATAGTGCGTGACCTCGCCGCGAGCCACCTTGCCAAGGATAGACAGCGGCGTGGCGCCGGTTTCGAAGGCATAGCCGCCGGCCTTCAGGTCGGCGCCACGGCCGGTCAGCCGCGCCAGCAGCACGAACAGCCGCGGGTCCATGCCCACGCCGCCCCGCTGGATCTGGCGGCCGACGCTGGCCACGCCGGAATTGGGCTTGATCACCACTTCCACCGGCGACTTGGCCAGCGACACCGGGTGATTGGCCCACCACGCGAACGCACCCGCGGCCGCCAGCGCGAACACCAGCACGGCAAGCCCGAGGCTGAGGAATAAACGTTTCATGTATCAGTATGGGGACCAGCCGCCGGTAACGCCGGCGGCCTTGCATGCCGCCGCGGACCACCGGCGCCGGCCGAAAATCTCGTAGCCCCATATAATAACCGGCAGCCTGGCCCCGACCGCGAGCCGTGGCGCCGGCGCCGCCCCAGGCGCGGCCCGCAGCGCGCGCCATCGGTGCGGCCAGTATCCCTTTCCTCCCGATTTGCCCTCGACGATTGCCACGCAATGCCAGCCTTGAATCCCCAAGCCCAGGAACTCGCCGCAAACCTTGACGCGCTGCACGCCGGCGGCGTGGTTTGCACCCCGGCCGGGCTCGGCCTCGTTCGGGTGGCGGGCGACGATGCCGCCAGCTTCCTGCATACCCAGCTGACCAACGCGGTCGAAGACCTGGCGCCGGGCGCGGCGCGCCTGGCCGGCTACTGCTCGCCCAAGGGCCGGCTGCTGGCCACCTTCCTGATGTGGCGCGACGCCGACGGCATCGTGCTGCAGCTGTCGGCCGAGATCCAGCCCGCGGTGCAGAAGCGGCTGTCGATGTTCGTGCTGCGCGCCAAGGCCAAGCTGTCCGATATCACGCCCACCCACGCCATCGTCGGCGTTGCCGGCGCTGGCGCCGCCCAGGCGCTGGCCGCGGCCGGGCTGCCGGCGCCGCAAGCGCCTTTTGCCGTGGATAGCGCCGACGGCATCAGCGTGATCCGCCTGCCGGACGGTGCCGGCCAGCCGCGCTGGCAGATTGTGCTGCCGACCGGGCGCGCCGACGCAGTGCGCGCGGCGCTGTCCGCCACGCTGCAAGGCGCCGCGCCGGCGTTGTGGGACTGGCTCGAAGTGCAGTCGGGCCTGCCCCGCATCGTCGCTGCCACGCAGGAGCAGTTCGTGCCGCAGATGATCAATTTCGAGCTGGTCGGCGGCGTCAACTTCCGCAAGGGCTGCTATCCGGGCCAGGAAGTGGTGGCGCGCAGCCAGTACCGCGGCACGCTCAAGCGGCGCATGTGGCTGGTGCAGGGCGAAGGCGAGGTGCCGGCACCCGCGGCCGAGATCTATCGTCCAGAGGATCCGGGCCAGCCCTGCGGCATGATCGTCAACGCCGCGCCGGCGCCGGGTGGCGGCTGGGCCGGGCTGGCGGAACTGAAGATCGACGCCGCCGGCAGCGCGCTGCGCCTGGGCAGTGCCGACGGGGCGGCGCTGGCCACCGCCACGCTGCCCTACGCGGTGCCATTCGGCGAGGCCGCCCAGGCCGCCGGCTGATTGCGACAGGATGCAACAGGACCCGCCATGAGCGATCACCTCTACGTCTATTTCCGTGTTCCGGAAGCCGTCGCCGCCGAGGCGCTGCCGCACTGGCACCGCTGGATGGAGACCGTCGCCGAAGCCACCGGAATTGGTGGTACGCTGATGCGCAGGCCGGAAACCCGCGCCGGCGTGCAGACCTGGATGGAGTGCTACGCCGACGTGCCGCCCGCGTTCGATGCCACGCTGGAAGGGCTGTGGCGCCAGAGCGGGCTGGACCAGTGGGTCGACGGCGAGCGGCGCGCCGAACACTTTATCGACCTGGACGTGCTGTAGGCGCCTCGTGGACGTCCTGCTGTGGTCGTCCGGTAGCCTCGCGGCAAAGGAAGCAAAGCGATGTGTCTGATTCTGGTTGCCTGGCAATCCCACCCGGACTATGCCCTGGTCGTGGCCGGCAACCGCGATGAATTCTATGCCCGCCCCGCGGCGGCCGCGCACTGGTGGCAGGATGCGCCGCAGGTGCTGGCCGGCCGCGACCTGGCCGAGGTGATCGGCGAACCGGGCACGTGGATGGGCGTCAATGCCGACGGCCGCTTCGCCGCGCTGACCAACTACCGCGCCCCGTCCGAGAAACGCACCGACGCGCGCTCGCGCGGCGAGCTGGTTTCCGGCTTCCTGCGCGGCCACGCCGCACCGTTCGACTACCTCGGCGGCCTCGCCGGCGAAGACGGCGCCTACAACGGCTTCAACCTGCTGGCGAGCGACCTGCGCGAGCTGTGGTGGTACAGCAACCGCTCGGCGTCGCGCCAGCCGCAACGGCTGCGCCCCGGCCTGTACGGGCTGTCCAACGCGCTGCTCGATACGCCCTGGCCCAAGGTGCGCAGCCGCGTCGGCGCGCTCGCCGAAGTGCTGGCCGCCGACAGCGGCCACGCCCATGCCAGCGCCGAGCCCTACCTGCAGATGCTGGCCGACCAACGCCAGGCCGCGGATTTCGAGCTGCCCGCCACCGGCGTGGCGCCGGACTGGGAAAAGCTGCTGTCGTCGGCCTTTATCCGCTCGCCGATGTACGGCACGCGCGCCAGCACGGTGCTGCGCGTGCGCCACGACGGGCGCTTCGACCTTAACGAACGCAGCTTCGACGCCGACGGCCGCATTGGCGAGGTGGCCTTCCACGGCACGCTGAACCTGTCGCGCGACACCGGCATCGTGCAGGCGCCGCGCTGACGGTCACTGCCCCTCAGGCCAGGCGCTTGCGCATCTCCACGTGCGGGATGCCCGCCTCTTCGAATTCCGGTCCCACCTGCGCAAAGCCCACGCGCGCATAGAACGGCGCCGCGTGTGTCTGCGCGTTGAGCACCAGTTCCGGATAACCTAGCTGTTCCGCCTTGCGCATCAGCGCCTCGAGCACCAGCGCGCCGACGCCGCTGCCGCGCGCCGGCTTCAGCACGGCCATGCGGCCGATATGGCCGTCGGGCAGCAGCCGCCCGGTGGCCAGCGGCGTGCCGTCCTCGGCCAGCGCCAGCGCATGCCAGCTGGGCTCGTCCCATTCGTCCCATTCCAGCTCCACCGGCACGCCCTGCTCTTCGACAAAGACGGTATAGCGGATGGCGCGTGCGCGCTCGCGCGCTTCGGACCAGGGGCAGATCAGGACAGTGGCAGGCATGGCGGTGAAAGCTGCAAGTGGAAATCAGGCGGGCGCCAATGATACGCCAGCCACGGGCGCTGCGCAGCCGCACCAATGTGGAGCGTTGTCCGCACGGCACCCAGCGACTTGCACCATATCAGGGTTTACCTGGGGTCGGCAGCCATACAGCAAATTTGTATGATGACCTGATTACCGAATAACCGGGAAAGCCGCCGTGTTCCAGAAAGTCCCTGCCCGCGCCCTGACCGACAACGTTGCCGAACAGTTGCTGGACAAGATCCAGAGCGGTGCCTTCGCCCGCGGCGACAAGCTGCCCACCGAGGCGGTGCTGTCCGAGGAATTCGGCGTCAGCCGCACCGTGGTGCGCGAGGCCATCTCGCGGCTGAAATACGAAGGCGTGGTCGAGTCGCGCCAGGGCAGCGGCGTGTTCGTGACGCTGCAGGCCGGCATCCGGCCGCTGCGCATCGACTACACCGACACCGGCACGCTGGAATCGGTGCTGCAGATCGTCGAGCTGCGCCGCGCGATCGAGGCCGAGGTGGCCGCGCAGGCGGCCCGCCGCCGCACCGATGCCTCGATGGCCGCCATCGACGCCGCGCTGGCCCGCCTGGACGACGTGGTGGCGCAGGGCGGCGACGGCGTCGCCGAGGACGTGGGCTTCCACCGCGCCATCGCCGAGGCCACCGGCAACCCCTATTTCCTCAAGACGCTCGCGTTCCTGAGCCAGTACCTGGAAGCCGCCACGCGCGTGACCCGCACCAACGAAGCGCGCCGCGCGGATTTTTCGCGCCAGGTGCGCGAGGAACACCAGGCCATCGTCGCCGCGATTCGCGCCGGCGACCCGCTGGCCGCGCGCAATGCCGCGCAGAACCACATGTACAACGCCGCGCACCGGCTGGCCCAGCTGGGCGCCGACGACAGCGACAGCGGCAGCGACGGCGGCGCCCTGCACGGCGCCGCCAACTGACGCGCCGCCGCCAGCATCGAATCATCCGTATCTGTTTCAGGGAGTCCTTATGTCCAGCAATATCGGGTCCAGCAATATCGGCGTCATCGGCCTTGGTGCCATGGGCTTTGGTGTCGCGCAGTCGCTGCTGCGGGCCGGTTTCAACGTGCACGCCTGCGACCTGCGCCCCGAGGTGCTGCAGCGCTTTGCCGATGCCGGCGGCGTGCCGTGCGCCTCGCCCGCCGAGCTGGGCAGCCGCTGCGACGTGGTGCTGACGCTGGTGGTCAATGCACAGCAGACCGAGGCCGTGCTGTTCGGCGCCGACGGCGCCGTGGCGGCGATGCAGCCGGGCAAGCTGGTGATCGCCAGCGCCACGGTGCCGCCGGAGTTCGCCCTGGCGCTGGGCCGGCGGCTGGCCGAACACGGCCTGCTGATGCTGGATGCGCCGGTCTCGGGCGGCGCCGCGCGTGCCGCCAGCGGCGAGATGACCATGATGACCTCCGGCCCCGCCGAAGCCTATGCGCTCGCCGAAGGCGTGCTGGCCGCGATCGCCGGCAAGGTGTATCGCCTGGGCGCCGCGCACGGTGCCGGCTCCAAGGTCAAGATCATCAACCAGCTGCTGGCCGGCGTGCATATCGCCGCCGCCGCCGAAGCCATGGCGCTGGGCCTGCGCGAAGGCGTCGACCCGGACGCGCTCTATGACGTGATCACCCACAGCGCCGGCAACTCGTGGATGTTCGAGAACCGCGTGCCGCATATCCTGAAGGGCGACTACACGCCGCTGTCGGCGGTCGATATCTTCGTCAAGGACCTGGGCATGGTGCTCGACACCGCGCGCACCAGCAAATTCCCGCTGCCGCTGTCGGCGGCCGCGCACCAGATGTTCATGATGGCGTCGACCGCCGGCCACGGCGGCGAGGACGATTCCGCGGTGATCAAGATCTTCCCGGGCATCGAGCTGCCGGGCCAGGCTGCAACCGAAGCCGAATAAGGGGCACAGACGATGACCGCGCTCCTTGGCTGCATCGCCGACGACTTCACCGGCGCCACCGACCTCGCCAACACGCTGGTGCGCAACGGCATGCGCACCGTGCAGACCATCGGCGTGCCCGCTGCGGGCACGGTGCCGGATCTTGGCGCCGCCGATGCGCTGGTGGTCGCGCTGAAATCGCGCACCGTTCCCGCCGCCGAAGCCGTGGCCGAGTCGCTGGCGGCGCTGCAGTGGCTGCGCGCGCAGGGCTGCCGCCAGTTCGTCTTCAAATACTGCTCCACCTTCGATTCGACCGACGCCGGCAATATCGGCCCGGTGGCCGAGGCCCTGCTGGCGGCGCTGGACAGCGACTTCACCATCGCCTGCCCGGCCTTCCCCGAGAACGGCCGCACCATTTTCCGCGGCCATCTGTTCGTCGGCGATGCGCTGCTGAATGAATCCGGCATGGAGCACCATCCGCTGACGCCGATGACCGATGCCAACCTGGTGCGCGTGCTGCAGCGCCAGAGCCGGCATCAGGTCGGGCTGCTGCGCTACGACGCGGTGGCGCGCGGCGCGCAGGCCACGGCGGCGCGCATCGCCGCGCTGCGCGGCGACGGCGTGCGCATGGCGATTGCCGATGCGGTCTGCGACGCGGACCTGCTCACGCTGGGCGAGGCCTGCGCCGGCCTGCCGCTGGTCACCGGCGGCTCCGGCATCGCGCTGGGCCTGCCCGGTAATTTCCGCCGCGCCGGCCTGCTGCCGCAGCGCACCGACGCCGACGCGGTGCCGGCCATCGACGGCCCCGGCGTGGTGCTGGCCGGCAGCGCCTCGCGCGCGACCAACGGCCAGGTGGCACGCTGGCTGGAGCAAGGCCGCCCCGCGCTGCGCATCGATCCGCTCGCGCTGGCGCGCGGCGAGGCCGTCGCCGACGCCGCACTCGCCTTTGCCGCCGCGCATGACCAGCCCGTGCTGGTCTACGCCACCTCCAGCCCCGACGAGGTCAAGGCGGTGCAGGCCGAACTGGGCGTGGCGCGCGCCGGCCACCTGGTCGAGCAATGCCTGGCCGCGGTCGCCGCGGGGCTGCAGGCCCGCGGCACGCGCCGCTTCGTGGTGGCGGGCGGTGAAACTTCCGGAGCGGTGGTGCAGGCGCTGGGCGTGCGCGCCTTGCGCATCGGCGCGCAGATCGCGCCGGGCGTGCCGGCCACCGTGACGCTTGAGGCCACGCCGCTGGCGCTGGCGCTCAAGTCGGGCAACTTCGGCGGCCCGGACTTTTTCGACCAGGCGCTGCGCCAGCTGGGAGGCCACTGATGCAAAGCGAAAGCAAGCTGCGCGAAGAGATCTGCCGCATCGGCGCCAGCCTGTACCAGCGCGGCTATACCGTCGGCTCGGCCGGCAATATCAGCGCGCGCCTCGACGACGGCTGGCTGATCACGCCGACCGATGCGTGCCTGGGCATGCTCGATCCCGCCGCGGTGGCCAAGGTGGCCAGCGACGGCAGCTGGGTCTCGGGCGACAAGCCGTCCAAGACGCTGACGCTGCATCGCGCCGTCTATGACAACAACCCCGGGGCGCACGCCGTGGTGCACACGCACTCGACGCACCTCGTGGCCCTGACGCTGGCCGGCGTCTGGCAACCGGACGACGTACTGCCGCCGCTCACACCGTACTACGTGATGAAGGTCGGCCATGTCCCGCTGATTCCCTACCATCGCCCGGGCGACCCCGCCGTGGCCGCGCGCGTGGCCACGCTGGCCGCGCAGGTGCGCGGCGTGCTGCTGGAGCGCCTGGGACCGGTGGTGTGGGAATCCAGCGTATCGCGCGCCGCGTTCGCGCTGGAAGAACTGGAGGAGACCGCCAAGCTATGGATGACGATGAAAGACGTGCCGGGCTTCGCCGCCCGCGCGGCGCTGCCCGACAGCGCCCTGGCTGAACTGCGCGACGCCTTCCAGGCGCGCTGGTAGCACCAGCCCCGCTGCTTCCCTGACCCACCACGGCCTGATCCTGGCGCGGCGGCCCCGGCCACCGCGCGGGGAACGCGCACGCCCGGAATTTGCGCGTGGCCGTTGATCACAAGACCAGACCCACCACCATACCCGGAGACCACCGATGCCATCCAACCAACCGGCGGCCAGCGTGCCCGCCTTCGACAGCCTGGGCGGCAACGCCCGGCTCGACGCCGACACCCAGATCGAGAAACGCGCCTACAGCAAGGTGTTCTGGCGCATCATGCCGTTCCTGATGCTGTGCTACGTGGTCGCCTACCTGGACCGCGTCAACGTCGGCTTCGCCAAGCTGCAGATGGGGCAGGACCTGGCCTTCTCCGAAACCGTGTTCGGCCTGGGCGCCGGGCTGTTCTTTATCGGCTATTTCCTGTTCGAGCTGCCCAGCAACCTGCTGATGCACAAGATCGGCGCGCGCATCTGGATCGCGCGCATCATGATCACGTGGGGCATCATCTCGGCGCTGTTCCTGTTCGTGAAGACGCCGACGCAGTTCTACGTGATGCGCTTCCTGCTGGGGCTGGCCGAAGCGGGCTTCTATCCCGGCGTGATCCTGTACCTGACCTACTGGTTCCCGGCCAACCGCCGCGCCAGGATGATCGCGCTGTTCATGTCGGGCATTCCCATCGCCGGCATGTTCGGCAACCCGCTGTCGGGCTGGATCATGGACGCGTTCAACGGCACCCACGGCATGCGCGGCTGGCAGTGGATGTTCCTGCTCGAGGCCCTGCCCGCGTTCGTGATCGGCCTGATGACGATCTTCGTGCTGCGCGACGGCATCGACAAGGCGCCGTGGCTGGACGCCGACGAGAAGCGCGTGCTCAAGCGCAATATCGAGGAAGACCAGCGCAATGCCGGCGCCGCCGCCGGCACCGGGCATGGCCACTCGCTGGGCGCGGTGTTCGCAGACAGCCGCGTGTGGTGGATGTGCCTGATCTACTTCTGCTTCGTCACCGGCCAGTACGCGCTGACGTTCTGGATGCCGACGCTGGTGAAATCCAGCGGCGTAACCGGCAACTTCAACATCGGCCTGCTGTCCGCGATTCCGTTCCTGTGCGCGGTGGTGGTGATGAACATCCTGGGCCACAGCGCCGATGCGCGCCGCGAGCGCCGCTGGCACCTGATCGTCCCCGCGCTGATGGGTGCGACGGGCTTTGCCATCGCCGCCTCGTTCACCGACAACACGACCGTGGCCATTGCCGCGCTGTCGCTGGCCGCCGCCGGCGTGCTGACCTGCGCGCCGCTGTTCTGGTCGCTGCCCACCTCGTTCCTGTCGGGCATCGCCGCCGCATCGGGCATCGCGGTGGTCAACTCGGTGGGCAACCTGGCCGGCTTCGTGTCGCCGTACATGGTGGGCGCGCTCAAGGACCTGACCCATAGCACGCAGCTGCCGATGTACGTGCTGTCGGCGATCCTGGTGGTCGGCGCCGCGCTGGTGTGGCTGACGCCCGCTAAACTGGTCAATCGCTGAACCCGCTTTCGCTTCCGGAGTTTCCCATGTCGCGCTTTGCCGCCAACCTGTCGATGATGTACCAAGAGCACGCCTTCCTGGACCGCTTTGCCGCTGCCGCGGCCGACGGCTTCCAGGCGGTCGAGTACCTGTTCCCGTACGAGCACCCCGCCGCCGAGCTGCGCGCGCGCCTCGACGCGAACGGCCTCGCGCAGGCGCTGTTCAATGCCCCGCCGGGCGACTGGGCCGCTGGCGAGCGCGGCCTGGCCGCGCTGCCGGGGCGCGAGGCGGAATTCCGCGGCACCATCGGCCGCGCGCTCGAATACGCCGGCGTGATCGGCAATGACCGCATCCATGTGATGGCCGGGCTGGTCCCCGCCGATGCCGACCCCGCGCGCTGCCGCGCCACCTACCTCGAGAACCTCGCCTTCGCCGCCAGCGCGGCGGCCGCGCAAGGCGTGACCGTGCTGATCGAGCCGATCAATACGCGCGACATGCCGGGCTATTTCCTGAACCGGCAGGACGAAGGCCAGGCGATCTGCAAGGAAGCCGGCGCGCCCAACCTGAAGGTGCAGTTCGACTGCTACCACTGCCAGATCGTCGAGGGCGATGTCGCGATGAAGCTCAGGCGCGACATCGCCGGCATCGGCCATATCCAGATCGCCGGCGTGCCCGAGCGCCATGAGCCGGACCTGGGCGAGCTGCACTACCCGTACCTGTTCGACGTCATCGACGCGCTCGGCTACGCCGGCTGGATCGGCTGCGAATATCGGCCGCGCGCCGGCACGTCGGCGGGCCTGGGCTGGCTCAAGCCTTACCTCGGCCGCTGATCCCACACACCATCAGAGATCTCTTGCCATGAACGTACTGATTACCGGCGGCGCCGGCTTCCTCGGCCTGCAGCTCGCGCGCCTGCTGCTGCAACGCGGCACCCTGAACCTGGACGGCAAGGCCGTTGCCTTCGAGCGCCTGACGCTGCTCGACGTGGTCGCGCCGCAAGGCCTCGACGACGCGCGCGTGCGCGTGGTCACCGGCGACCTGTCCGATCCGGCGGTGCTGCGCCAGGCCATCGACACCGATACCGGCGCGGTGTTCCACCTCGCCGCCGTGGTCAGCGGCCAGGCCGAGGCCGATTTCGACCTCGGCATGCGCGTCAACCTGGACGCGTCGCGCGCGCTGCTGGAAACCTGCCGCGAACTGGGCCACAAGCCGCGCGTGCTGTTCACCAGCTCGGTCGCGGTCTACGGCGGCGAGCTGCCGCCGGTGGTGCAGGACGACACCGCGCTGAACCCGCAATCGTCGTACGGCGTGCAGAAGGCCATCGGCGAACTGCTGCTGTCGGACTACAGCCGCCGCGGCTTCGTCGACGGCCGCGTGCTGCGCCTGCCCACCATCAGCGTGCGCCCCGGCAAGCCCAACGCGGCGGCCTCGTCGTTCGCCAGCGGCATCATCCGCGAGCCGCTGTCTGGTGTTGCTGCCAACTGCCCGGTGGCACCGCAAACGCCGCTATGGCTGCTGTCGCCGCGCGCGGCGGTGGCGGCGCTGGTCAACGGCATCGAACTGGCCGGCGAACGGCTGGGCAACCGCCGCGTGGTGAACCTGCCCGGGCTGTCGGTCACGGCGGCGGGCATGGTCGATGCGCTGCGCCGCGTCGCCGGCGATGCGGTGGCGGACCTGGTGACGTGGGAACGCGAGGAGCGAGTCGAGAAGATCGTCGGCACGTGGCCGGCGGCGTGGAACGCGGAGCGCGCGCGGGCGCTGGGGTTCGAGAGCGATGCGAGCTTTGACGAGGTGATTCGGGCTTATATGGAGGATGCGGGGCTGGCCAAGTAAGGCGATCGCCCTTCGCATTGGCGACGGCCTTTTCATTGACTGAGGGCCGGTCCCCTCTCCCGCTTGCGGGAGAGGGTTAGGGTGAGGGCCAGCGCGTCGCATCCTTGCACCGTTTGCCGCAAGGCACCCGCCTGCCCTCACCCCCAACCCCTCTCCCGCAAGCGGGAGAGGGGAGCAAGCAAGCGGGATTTGAAGACCCGTCAGCACGGCATCAACCCGCCGGCTTCACCACCTCATACCCCTCGATCACCTCCCGCACCACCCCCGGGATCGGCGCCGATTTCTGCGTCGCCGGATCGGCGCACACATAGACGATCTCGCCGGTGATCAGGTGCTCGTCGCCCCGATACATCTCCACCCTGAACAGCATGCTGGACCGGCCCAGCCGCGCCATGCGGCCGCGGATCTCCAGTTCATCGTCAAAGCGCGCCGACGCGTGGTACTCCAGCGTGGACTTGACCACGAAGATATCGACGCCGTGCGCGTGCAGCACGTCTTCCGGATAGCGGATGCCCAGCGCGCGCCAGTACTCGGTCACGCAGATATCGCAGTACGTCAGGTAGTGCGCGTTGAAGACGATCGATTGCGGATCGACTTCGGACCAGCGCACGCGCAGCGGGACGGTGTGGCGGAATTCCTCTTTGGCCATTGACGTGGTCTCCTCTTGATTGTTCTGGCCCCCGCAATGCATCAGGCCGCCGCGCCCGCCGGGGCAAGACCGGCAGGCGTGGCGGCCTGAGTGCGTGCAGGGTGCCGGATGGCTGCGCGCTTACTGCGCGCTTACTGGGCGCTTACTGCGGCTTGGCCAGCCCCAGCTTCTCGATGATCGCCTTTTCCTTCTTGACGGTGTCGGCGGCAAACTGCGCGTACTGCTGGGTGCTCATGTAGAACGGCTCCATGTCGAACTTGGCCAGCGACTCGCGGTAGTTGGGCATTTCCATGGCCTTCTTGAAGGCGTCATGCAGCTTCTGCACGATCTTCGGGTCAGTGCCCTTGGGCGCGACCAGGCCGAACGGCGAGGTCTGCACGATGCCGATGCCCAGTTCCTTCAGCGTCGGCACGTTGGGGAAGCGCGCCGAGCGCTTCTCGCCCCAGGTCGACAGCAGGCGCAGCTTGCCCTGCTCCACGTACGGCGCCCACGCCGGCGTGTCGGCCACCGACATCACGTGGCCGCCCAGCAGCGCCTGCATCGATTCCGAATTGCCCTTGAAGGGGATGTGCGAGAACTGCACGCCCTGCTTCATCGCCAGTTCTTCCATGGTCAGGTGCAGCGTGGTCATCGAGCCGGGCGTGCCGTAGGTCAGCTTGCCCGGGTTGGCCTTGGCGTAGGCGATGTACTCCTGCATGGTCTTGATCGGCGAATCGGCCGGCACCACCAGGCCGAACGAATAGCCGGCAAGGTTGATGATGTAGCTCAGGTCCTTGACCGGATCCCAGTTGATCTTGGTGGTGTACGGCAGGCGGTAGACCGGCATGGCCACCTGCGCCAGCGTATAGCCGTCGGGCGCGGTGCTCTGCATCAGCTGCGCCGGCAGCACGCCGCCGGCACCGGGCTTGTTCTCGACGATCACGGGCTGGCCCAGGATCTTCGAGGCGTTGTCGGCCAGCACGCGGAACGGGATATCCGTGGAGCCGCCGGCGGTGTAGCCGATCACCAGCCGGATCGGGCGCTGCGGGAACTTGTCGGCCTGGGCCTGGGCAGGCATGGCGGCAAGACCGAGGGCCGCGGTGGCGGCGGCGAGGCCCGCGCGGGCGAGGAAGTGGCGGCGTTGCATTTGACGAGGTCTCCTAATACTGCAAATCACTGCTTGAAAAATGGCGGGTCGATGATGAACCAGGCACGACCGCGAGGCGGTTTTATTCCTGCGCTGCGCCGAACGCGGTGCGCAGCGCGGCAACGGCATCGGCATGCGCCTGCGCCACCGCGGGCACGAAGCGGCCCAGCTTGAAGAAATCATGGATCATGCCGGGGTAGTCGGCCAGCGTCGCGGCCACGCCGGCGGCGCGCAGCTTGGCGGCGTAGGCCACGCCCTCGTCATGCAACGGGTCGTAGCCGGCCACCGCGATCCAGGCCGGGCATACCCCGCCCACGTCGGCGCCGGTGCCGCCGCCGTCCAGCGGGGCAAAGCGCCAGTCGTCGCGGCTGGCTTCCTGGTCCAGGTACTGCGCGAAGAACCAGCGGATCATGTCCGCGGTCAGCAGGTAGCCGTCGGCCAGCGCGCGGTGCGACGGCGTATCCTGGCGCGCGCAGGTGCCGGGATAGACCAGCAGCTGCAGCACCGGCGCCAGCCCGGCATCGCGTGCCTCGACCGCGCACGCGGCGGCCAGCGTGCCGCCGGCGCTGTCGCCGCCCAGGGCGATGCGCGCCGGGTCGGCGCCGAGCTTGTCGGCTTCGGCAAAGACCCAGTGCAGCACGTCGAAGGCGTCGTTGACCGCCGTCGGGAAGCGCCATTGCGGCCCGAGCCGGTAATCCACCGACAGCACCATGCAGTCGGCCTGGCCGCACAGCAGCCGGCACAGCGGGTCGTGCGAATCGATGCTGCCGACCGTGAAGCCGCCGCCATGGAAATACACCAGCAGCGGCAGCGGCTCGGTCCAGCTGGCCTCGCGCGGGGTGTACAGCCGCACCGGGATGGCGTGGCCGTCGCGGGCCGGCACCAGCAGGTCTTCGGCGGTATGCACCGGCGGCGGGTTGATATCCAGGATCGGCGCGCTTTTCTCGTAGGCGATCTTGGCGTCTTCCGGCGCCATGGTGTGGATCGGCGGCCGCTTGGCGCGTGCGATCAGGGCCAGCAACGCGGCCATCTGCGGGTCCAGCGGATGGTCCGGCAGGCCTGGCGTGGCGGGTTGGGAAGACGGTACGACAGACATAGGGGCGTGGCGCGGCGCAAACCCCGGCGCAGGCGCCGCGCACAGCCCTGGCGCGACCCCGGCATCGGGACAAGTTCGAATAGTGAACGATCGTTCGATTTTAGTATGATGCCAGATGTTTCCACCCCCGGGCAGTCCGAGATAACCCGGAAAAGTCCTAGCCGCCGTGCCGCGCGGCAAGTTTTTGCGCGATGATCGGCTGCAGCGGGCCTGAGAGCATGGTGGAAACGATGCGGCAGTCCCATTGAACCCCCATTGAACCCCATCATGGCGCACGGTGCCAGCCACCGTGCCCGGCCCATGATGACAACGAATTCAAACGGTTTCACGGCAGATCCCGGCAGGAGACAAGCAACCATGGCGTTCATCTACTATCTGACCCACATCCACCTGGACTTCGGCGCGGTCAGCGTGCTGAAGTCGGAATGCGAGCGCATCGGCATCCGCCGGCCGCTGCTGGTGACCGACCAGGGCGTGGTCGCGGCCGGCGTGGCGCAGCGCGCCATCGACGCGATGCAGGGCCTGCCGGTGGCGGTGTTCGATGAGACCCCGTCGAACCCGACCGAGGCCATGGTGCGCAAGGCCGCCGCGCAGTATCGCGAGCAAGGCTGCGACGGCCTGGTGGCGGTGGGCGGCGGCTCGTCGATCGACCTGGCCAAGGGCATCGCCATCCTGGCCACGCACGAGGGCGAGCTGACCAGCTATGCCACCATCGAGGGCGGCAGCGGCAGGATCACCGACCAGGCCGCGCCGCTGATCGCGGTGCCGACCACCTCCGGCACCGGCAGCGAGGTCGCGCGCGGCGCCATCATCATCCTGGACGACGGCCGCAAGCTGGGCTTCCACTCCTGGCACCTGCTGCCCAAGTCTGCGGTGTGCGACCCCGAACTGACGCTGGGCCTGCCCGCCGGGCTGACCGCCGCCACCGGCATGGACGCCATCGCCCACTGCATCGAAACCTTCCTGGCGCCCGCCTTCAACCCGCCCGCCGACGGCATCGCGCTCGACGGCCTGGAGCGCGGCTGGGCCCATATCGAGCGCGCCACCCGCGACGGCCGCGACCGCGACGCGCGCCTGAACATGATGAGCGCGTCGATGCAGGGCGCGATGGCGTTCCAGAAGGGGCTGGGCTGCGTGCATTCGCTGTCGCACCCGCTGGGCGGGCTGAAGATCGACGGCCGCACCGGCCTGCACCACGGCACGCTCAACGCGGTGGTGATGCCGGCGGTGCTGCGCTTCAACGCCGACGCGCCCACCGTGGTGCGCGACGACCGCTACGCGCGCCTGCGCCGCGCCATGCACCTGCCCGACGGCGCCGACCTTGCGCAGGCCGTGCACGACATGACCGCGCGCCTGGGCCTGCCCACCGGGCTGCGCCAGATGGGTGTCACCGAAGCCATGTTCGACAAGGTGATCGCCGGCGCAATGCTCGACCACTGCCACAAGACCAACCCGAAAGCAGCCAGCGCCGCGGATTATCGGCGTATGCTTGAGCAGTCCATGTAGCACACCGCGTAGCACCCAGCGGCTTCCCGCCGGTCCGGCCGTCCAGGCGGCGGTCCGGCGGCCCTCCCTCCACAGCGCAGGAGACACCATGAGCGGCGAGCACTTGCAGGTAGTCCATGGCGACATCACCCGGATGGAAGTCGACGCCATCGTCAATGCGGCCAACAGCGGCCTGCTTGGCGGCGGCGGCGTCGACGGCGCCATCCACGGGGCCGGCGGCCCCGCGATCAAGGAGGCCTGCCGCGCGATCCGCGACGCGCAGGGCGGCTGCCCCACCGGCGAGGCGGTGCTGACCACCGGCGGCAGGCTGCCGGCGCCCTACGTGATCCACGCGGTCGGGCCGGTCTGGCAAGGCGGCGCCCAGGGCGAAGACGAGCAGCTCGCCAATGCCTACCGCAACAGCATCCGGCTGGCGGCGCAGCACCACCTGCGCACGGTGGCCTTCCCGAATATCAGCACCGGCATCTATGGCTTTCCGCGCGAGCGCGCGGCGGATATCGCCATCGCCGCGGTGCGCGAGGCGCTGGCCGCGGCGCCGGGGATCGAGCAGGTTACCTTCGTCTGCTTCGACGACGAGAACTACCGGCTGTACCGCGAGCGGCTGAGCTGACCACGCCCGCGCCGCGCGCGGCACCCTCCCCAGCCGCGCTGCCCGCGTTCCTCACGCCGGCAGTGCGCTGCGGATCAGCTGGTTGATCCGTTCGGGCTGTTCGTGGATGACCCAGTGGCTGCCCTCGGGAATGCGTTCCAGCCGCAGGTCCGGCACGAAATCGGCCAGGCCGTCGACCAGCGACTTGGGCAGCGCGCGGTCGCGCTCGCCCCAGATCACCAGCGTCGGCACCCTGACCATGAACGCGGCCGGGTCCAGCCGGGAAATATCGGGCGGCGGCTCGCCCTCGCCCGGCGGATGCATCGGCGAGGCGCGGTAGAAGTTGACCCCGCCGGTAAGCGGATGCACGGCGGCGTCCTTGCCTTCGCCCGGCTGCGACCACGCCGCGTGGTACCTGGCGCGGGTCTCGGCCGTGTACCACGCCGCTGGCTTGCCGTCGTCGTCGGACAGCATCCGGTCCAGCAGCGCAAAGTCGTTGGCCGCCAGCGCCTGTTCCGAACCCGGCTTGCGCAGCCAGTTCATGTAGGCCGACGCGGCCTGCTGCGCCGGATCGGTGGCCAGCGCGCGCGCGAACAGGTAGGGGTGCGGCGAATTGACGATGACCAGCTGGCGCACCAGCTGCGGGAACTGGATCGCCAGGTTCCAGCAGATCGCCCCGCCCCAGTCGTGCGCCACCACCACGGCCTGGTCATAGCCCAGCGCACCGACCAGCTGCACCAGGTCTTCGACGATATGGCGCGGCCGGTAGGCGGCTACGTCGCCGGGCTTGCTCGACAGGTTGAAGCCGCGCAGGTCCGGCGCCACGGCGAAATGCGTGCGGCCGAACTCGGCCAGCTGCGCCTCCCATTCGAACCAGAATTCCGGAAAGCCGTGCACGAACAGCATCAGCGGCTTGCCGCGCTCGCCCGCGCTGGCGTAGTGCAGCCGGGTGCCGTTGGGCAGCGTGGCGTACTGCAGGTGGCGGATCAAGGCGGCGGGGGCTGCCATGTGGTTCTCCATATGCGGTCCTCCTCGTGGTGGCGTGGTGCTGGCCGGGTTGGCAAGCGAGGCTGGCGAACGTCAGCTCAGCCGCGCAGCGCGGCAACCAGGGTCGCGCGGACCTCGGGCTTGTCGGCAAAGGCAGCGCCGGGATTGCGCTGCCCGACGATTTCCTCGAAGCGCTGGCGCACGGGGGCGAGCGCCTGGGGGTGGGAATAAATATAGAAGCTGTCGTCGCGGATGGCATCGAAGGTCAGCTGCGCGACCTCGGCCGCGGTCACCTTGCCGGAGCCGACGGCCTTGTCAGACAAGGCCTGCGACACCAGCTGCGAGCGCGTCGGCGGCGCCTGGTTGGCGAGATCCGCGGGCCGGTTGCGCTGCGACTGGCTGATGCCGGTCGGCACGAAGTACGGGCACAGCACCGAGCAGCGCACCTGCTGCGTCACCAGCCCCAGGTCCTGGTACAGCGTTTCCGACAGCGCCACCACCGCATGCTTGGACACGTTGTACACGCCCATCGCCGGCGGATTCAGCAAGCCCGCCATCGACGCGGTGTTGACGATATGCCCCTGGAACGCCGGGTCTTGCTCCGCGGCGGCGAGCATCAGCGGCGTGAAGATGCGCACGCCGTGCACCACGCCGTACAGGTTGACGCCCATCACCCATTCCCAGTCCTGCACCGAGTTTTCCCAGACCAGGCCGCCGGCACCGACGCCGGCATTGTTGAACAGCAGGTTGACCTGGCCGAAGGCCTCGATGGCGGCATCAGCCAGCGCCTGCACCTGCTCGGCGCGCGAGACGTCGGTGCGCAGGCCGATCACCGGCACGTTGCGCGCCTGGAATTCGGCGACGGTCGCGTCCAGCGCGTCTTCCTGCACGTCGGCCAGCACCAGCTTCATGCCGAGGTCCGCCGCGATGCGGGCAAATTCCTTGCCGAAGCCCGAGGCGCCGCCGGTAATGACAGCCACCTTGTTGGAGAAATCCTTCATGTCGTCTGTCCTGTCGCGTGAATCGAATGGGGGATGCCGGCCGCGCGGCGGCCCTGTGGTTCAGTCCAGCAGGTCAGGCTGTTCCTTGACGATGCGCGCATAGAGCGGCTGGAACTGGAACCAGCCCGCCTGCGCCGTGCCGACGATGGAATAGGCCTGGCGCGCGGCGGCGTCGGCAATCCGCTTCAGCGGCGCCTGCGTGCGCGCCGCGGCGGCTTCGGCCAGCAGTTGCACCTGGCACGAGCGCTCCATGGTGATGAACCACCACGCCGCTTCGTCGACGGTCTTGCCGACCGTCAGCAGGCCATGGTTCTGCAGGATCGCGGCCTTGTTCTGCCCGAGCGCGTTGGCGATGCGCTGGCCTTCGTCCAGTTCCACCACCACGCCGCCGAAATCGTCATAGACCGCATGGTCGTTGTAGAACGCGCACACGTCCTGCGTCAGCGGGTCGAGCGGCCGGCCCAGCGTCGACCACGCGCGGCCATAAGTGCTGTGCGAATGCGCGGCGGCCACCGCGTCGTGGCGGGTCTGGTGCACGCGCGAATGGATGGCGAAGGCCGCGGCATTGACCGGGTAGTCGCCCTCGACCACGTCGCCGTGGTGGTCGCAGCGGATCAGGTTGGAAACGCTGACCTGGCTGAAATGCACGCCGAAGGGATTGACCCAGAAGGTATCGGGAAATTCGGGGTCGCGCGCGGTGATATGGCCGGCCACGCCTTCGTCGAAACCGAACCTGGAAAACAGCCGGAAGGCCGCGGCGAGGCGCTGCTTGCGGTGCAGGCGCTCCTCTGCCACGGTGGCGAACTGCGGCGGGCGCGGCAGGTTGCGGTAGCGGGCCTTGACCTCTTCGGGCAGGCCGGCGCCGATCTCGTCGTCGCTCTGGATTTGCGGGGCTTGCGGGGCATTCATCGGTGTCTCCTCTTGTGTCAGCAGTCCGCCATGGACCGCAACGTCTTATTGGAGTGAAAAACTACGCGCCCTACCTCGTCATTCCCGCGCAGGCGGGAATCCAGCGTCTTTGAAAGTCACTGGGTCCCCGCCTTCGCGGGGACGACGTGCGGGCTATTGAAACCTCGTCAGCATGGCCGCTACTTACACCAGCTTGACCAGCTGCTTGCCGAAGTTCTTGCCCTTGAGCAGGCCGATAAAGGCTTCCGGCGCGCTGGCCAGGCCTTCGGCGATGCTCTCGCGGAACTTGAGCTTGCCCTGCGCGACGGCGGTGCCCAGCTCCTTCAGCGCCTGCGGCCACACCTCCATGTGCTCGGAGACGATAAAGCCCTCGATGGTCAGGCGCGAGACCAGGATCAGCTGCGGGTTCTTCAGCGGCAGCGGCTGGCCGTCATAGCCCGCGATCATGCCGCACATGGCGATGCGGCCGAAGGCGTTCATGCGCGCCAGCACGGCGTCGAAGATCTCGCCGCCGACGTTCTCGAAATAGCCGTCGATGCCGTCGGGCGTGGCCTCCTTGAGCATGCGATAGAGATCCTTGGGATCCCTGGCCGCCTTGTAGTCGATGCAGGCATCGAAGCCCAGCTCGTTGACCACGTAGTCGCACTTTTCCTTGCCGCCGGCAAAGCCGACCGCGCGGCAGCCGGCCAGCTTGGCCAGTTGCCCCACCACGCTGCCGACTGCGCCCGACGCGGCGCTGACCGCGATGGTCTTGCCCGCCTTCGGCTGGATGATCTTGTTCAGCCCATACCACGCGGTCACGCCCGGCATGCCGACAGAACCGAGGTAGGCCGACAGCGGGATATGCGTGGTATCGACCGTCTGCAGCCCGGTGCCGTCGCTGACGCCCAGCTCCTGCCAGCCGAACATGCCGACTACCTTGTCGCCGGGCTTGAACTTGCTGTTCTTGCTTTCCACCACTTCGCCGACGGTGCCGCCGATCATCACCTCATCGAGCGGCTGCGGCGCGGCGTAGGACTTGCTGTCGTTCATGCGGCCGCGCATATACGGATCGAGCGACAGGTAGTGGTTGCGCACCAGCACCTGGCCGTCGGTGATCTGCGGCACGGGCACCTCTTCCAGGCGGAAATTGGCCGGCGTGACCGCTCCTTCGGGACGCGAGGCCAGGACGATGCGCTTGAACGTGTTGGACATGGTGGGTTCCTTCCAATGGGAGATGGAAACTGCATGGAAACTGCTGGTGCGGGGCTATGCGTGGCAGCGCCCCGCCTGTCCTGGCGCCGGCGCTCAGCCGTCGGCGCCGGTATCGGCTTCACCCGGGCGCTGCGGCGGCATGCGCCGGATGTACTTGAAGGTACCCGAGCCGCGCGCCACGGTCTTGCCGTCGGCGTCGACGATCTCGCCTTCGCAGAACACCATGGTGGTGGTGCGGTGCACGGTGGTGCCGCGCGCGGTCAGGTGGCCGCGGCCCGGTGCCATGAAGCTGGTCTTCATTTCGATCGTGACCACGCCGCGCCCGTCGGCGTCGCTGCTGCGGCCGGCCACCGCCATGGCCACGTCGAGCAGCGTCATGATCACGCCGCCGTGCGCCATGTCCCAGCTGTTCTGGTGGCGCTTCTCGATCGGCAGCGCGATCTCGGCGCGCCCGCCCTCGGCGAAGGTGCAGGTCACGCCAAGATCGGCAAGGAATGGGATGTGAGTCAGGGGGCCTTTGAACTGGTTCATATGCGATGCAAGTCTGAAGATAAGATGCCCGCGAGGCTGCGGGCCTCGCGCCGGCCCCAAGTTTGCAGGCAATCCGGCGTTGCGCCAAGCGGCACGCAACGCAGTGCCGCCTGGCCTGCGTCAGACCGCGCTGACGCCGCCGTCCACCGCCAGGATCTGCCCGGTGATGTGCTTGCCGGCATCGCTGGCAAACAGCAGCGCGGCGCCCTTCAGGTCTTCGTCGTCGCCCAGGCGGTGCAGCGGCACGCCCGCGCACATGGCCTCGACGCCCATGCGCTCGAGCGAGCCCTTGGTCATCTTCGACGGGAAGAAGCCCGGCGCCAGTGCGTTGACCGTGATGTTGTGCTCGCCCCACTCCGCCGCCAGCGTGCGCGTGAAGTTGACCACCGCGCCCTTGGAGGTGTTGTAGGCAATGGTCTCCATGGTGCCCGGCGGGTTGCCGGCCAGGCCCGCGATCGACGCCACGTTGATGATGCGGCCATGGCGGCGTGGAATCATCGACAGCTTGCCGATGCGCTGGCTCAGCAGGAACAGCCCGCGGATATTCAGGTTCATCACCTTGTCCCACGCTTCCACCGGATGGTCTTCCGCGGGCGCACCCCAGGTGGCGCCGGCATTGTTGACCAGGATGTCGACGTGGCCCAGCTTAGCGATGGCCTCGTCGGCCAGCCGCGCGATCTCGGCTTCCTGCGAGCCGTCGGCGGCGATCCAGTCGGCCTCGATGCCGAGCGACTTCAGGTGCGCCTGCGCCGCCTGCAGTTCATCGGCCTTGCGCGCCGACAAGACCAGGCGCGCGCCCTGCTCGCCCAGCGCCTCGGCAATCTGCAGGCCAAGCCCGCGCGAGCCGCCGGTGATCAGCGCGGTCTTGCCCTTCAGGTCAAACAGTTGCTGGATGGTGCGCATATTGTCTTTTCCCTGGTTGTCTTTCGAATGATGTGGCAGGCGCTCAGAACCAGGCGTCCTGCATGTCCAGCGTGGTGCGGTCGAGCGAGGCCAGCAGGTCGAATTGCGGGCCGACCTTCGGCAGCTCGAAGCGGAAGAAGTACGCCGCCGCGGCCAGCTTGCCGCGATAGAAGTCCTGGTCTTCCTGGCCGCTGGCCCGTGCCAGCGCGGCTTGCGCCAGCAGCGCCTGCTCCAGCCAGATCCACGCCACCACCACATGGCCGAAGGCTTCGAGGTAGACCGACGCGTTGGCCAGCGTCACGCTGGCATCGCCCGCGCTCCACAGCGCCTGCGTGACTTCGGCCAGGCGCCTGGCGGCCGCGCCCAGCGCATGTCCCTGCTGCGCCAGTCCGGCATCGTCGGCGGCCAGCGCGCGGCCGATGGTGGCCTGCACGCGCTCGCCCAGCAGCTTGAACGCGGCGCCGTCCTTCATCACCACCTTGCGGCCCAGCAGGTCCAGTCCCTGGATGCCGTGCGTGCCTTCGTGGATCGGGTTCAGCCGGTTGTCGCGGTAGAACTGCTCGACGTTGTACTCGCGCGTATAGCCGTAGCCGCCATGCACCTGTATGGCCAGGTTGTTGGCCTCGAGGCACCATTGCGACGGCCAGCTCTTGGCGATCGGCGTCAGGATATCGAGCAGCAGCGCCAGCCGCGCATGCGCTGCGTCGTCGCCGGCGGCGGCAGCGGCCTCTTCCTCGTCGACCAGCCGCGCGCAGTACAGGTTCAGCGCCAGGCCGCCCTCGACATAGCTCTTCTGCGCCAGCAGCATGCGGCGGATATCGGCGTGCTCGACCAGCTTCACCTGCGGGCTGGCGGCGTCCTTGCCACCGGGGCCGACCGGGCGGCCTTGCGGGCGGTTGCGCGCATAGTCCAGCGCGTGCAGGTAGCCGGTGTAGCCCAGCATCACCGCGCCCAGGCCCACGCCGATGCGCGCCTCATTCATCATGTGGAACATGCAGGCCAGGCCCTTGTGCGGCTCGCCCACCAGGTAGCCGATCGCGCCGGCCTTGCCGCCCGGCTGGTATTTCATGCCCTCGCCGAAGTTCAGCAGGCAATTCGTGGTGCCGCGGTAGCCCATCTTGTGGTTCAGGCCGGCCAGCACCACGTCGTTGTGCTCGCCGAGCGACCCGTCCGCGTTGACCAGGTACTTCGGCACGATAAACAGCGAGATACCCTTCACGCCCGGGATCAGCTTGCCGTCCGGGCCGGGGATCTTGGCCAGCACCAGGTGGACGATGTTCTCCGACAGCTCGTGCTCGCCGGCGGAAATCCACATCTTGTTGCCGCGCAGCCGGTACTGCGCGCCCAGCGGCGATTCGCCCTCATATTCGGCGCGCGTGGTGATGTCCGACAGCGACGAGCCCGCCTGCGGCTCCGACAGGCACATGGTGCCGAAGAAGCGCCCTGCCATCTCCGGCTTGACGAAGGTCTCGACCTGCGCCGGCGTGCCGTGCGTGAGCAGCAGGTTGGCGTTGCCGATGGTCAGGAACGGGTAGGAACTGGTGCCGACGTTGGCGCCCTTGAAGTAGGCGAAGCCGGCTTTTTCCACCACCACCGGCAGCTGCATGCCGCCCAGCTCGTAGTTCTGCCCCGCGGCCATCAGGCCGGCGTCGCAGAACGCCTTCAGCGCGGTGCTGACCTCGGGGATGATGCTGACGGTCTCGCCGTCGAATTCGGGTTCGTGCTGGTCGTTCTTCTTGTTGTGCGGCGCGAACAGGTCGGTGGCGATCTTCTCGCAGGTATCCAGCGCGGCATCGAAGGTCTCGCGCGAGTGGTCGGCGTAGCGCGGGATGCGGGTCAGCTCGTCGACCTTGAGCCATTCATACAGGATGAAGTTCAGGTCGCGGCGGGAAAGGATCATCGACATGGTGTCTCCATGCGGCGCACTGCGTGGCGTGCCGCGAGTTCTTTTGTCTTCTGGTGCGAGCCGCCGGGGTTTTGAATCACCCTATGGGTGCTCCCTCTCCCGCTTGCGGGAGAGGGTTGGGGTGAGGGCGGGAGTCTCGACGAAGTGCAGCGTGTCGGTCTGCCAGCGCCTGCCCTCACCCCCTGCCCCTCTCCCGCAAGCGGGAGAGGGGAGCAAACCGGCAGCCTTGCCGGCCTTGTCGGCAGTTACAGGACCTCGAACAGCCCGGCAGCGCCCTGGCCGCCGCCGATGCACATGGTCACCACCACGTACTTGACGCCGCGGCGCTTGCCTTCGATCAGCGCATGGCCGACCAGGCGCGCGCCCGACACGCCGTACGGATGGCCCACCGCGATCGCGCCGCCGTTGACGTTGAGGCGGTCCATCGGGATGCCGAGCGTGTCGGCGCAGTACAGCACCTGCACCGCGAAGGCCTCGTTCAGTTCCCACAGGCCGATGTCGTCGACCTTCAGGCCGGCCTTCTTCAGCAGCTTGGGCACGGCAAAGACCGGGCCGATGCCCATCTCGTCGGGCTCGCAGCCGGCCACGGCGAAGCCGCGGAACACGCCCAGCGGCTGCAGGCCGCGGGCCGCCGCGACGCGCGCATTCATCACCACCGCCGCCGACGCGCCGTCCGAGAACTGCGAGGCATTGCCGGCGGTGATCACGCCGCCGGGCACGGCGCTGCGGATCTTGGCCACGCCTTCCAGCGTGGTGTCCGGGCGGATGCCTTCGTCGCGGTCGATCGTGACTTCCTTCGTCACCAGCTGGCCGGTGGACTTGTCGGCGACGCCGGCGAGCACCGTCATCGGCACGATCTCGTCGTTGAAGTTGCCGGCTTCCTGCGCGGCCGCGGCGCGCTGCTGGCTGCGCACGCCGTATTCGTCCTGGCGCTCCTTCGAGATGTTGTAGCGCTTGGCCACGTTCTCGGCGGTCTGCAGCATGTTCCAGTAGATTTCCGGCTTGTGCTTGGTCAGCCAGCTTTCCTGGACCATATGGCGGTTCATCTCCTGCTGCACGCACGAGATGCTCTCCACGCCGCCGGCAACGAAGATGTCGCCCTCGTCGGCGATCACGCGCTGCGCCGCCATGGCGATGGTCTGCAGGCCCGACGAGCAGAAGCGGTTGACGGTGGCGCCGGGCACGGTGACCGGGCAGCCGGCGCGCAGCGCGATCTGGCGCGCGATGTTGGCGCCGGTGGCACCTTCCGGGTTGGCACAGCCCATCAGCACGTCTTCCACTTCGGCGGCCTCGATCTTGGCGCGGGCAATGGCGTGCTGGACGGCATGGCCACCCAGCGTGGCGCCGTGGGTCATGTTGAAGGCGCCCTTCCAGCTCTTGGCCAGAGGGGTCCGCGCGGTGGATACGATGACTGCTTCGTTCATGTCTTGCTCCTCGGAATCTCTTGTGTCGTTCAGTTCGGTGGTTCGGTTCAGCCCTGGCCCTTGAGCAAATCGGCGGACGTGACACGCGCGACGCCGGCGGCGCCGAGGTCCTGCCATGCCCGCGCCAGCGACCCTTGCAGGTCGATGGCGCGGCACGCATCCTCGATCACCGCGGCGTCGAAGCCGGCGGCGCGCGCATCGAGCGCGCTCCAGGCCACGCAGTAGTCCGTCGCCAGACCCGCGCAAAACACGCGCTTCACGCCATGCTCGCGCAGGTACCCTGCCAGCCCGGTGCGCGTGGTGCGGTCCGCCTCCAGGAAGGCGGAGTAGCTGTCGACATCGGCGTGATGGCCCTTGCGGATCACCAGCCGCGCATGCGGCACCTGCAGGCCCGCATGCAGCGCGGCGCCAGGCGTGTCCTGCACGCAGTGCACCGGCCACAGCACCTGCTCGCCATACGGCAGCGCCAGGGTCTGGAACGGCTGCGTGCCGGCATGGTTGGCGGCAAACGAGACATGCCCGGCCGGATGCCAGTCCTGCGTCAGCACCACGTGCCCGAACGCGCGCGCCAGCCGGTTGATGACGGGCACCACTTCATCGCCGTGGGGCACGGCAAGCGCGCCGCCCGGCATGAAGTCGTTCTGCACGTCGATCACCAGCAGGCAATCGTCGGGTCCGATGGTGGGGTTCATCTCAGCTCCAGGCTGAACCGCTTGGCTTTATCAACCGTTGAAGCCCTTGCCTTCGTCCGCCAGCTTCTGCAGCAGCGGCGCGACCTGCCAGGCTTCGCCGTGGTAGCCCTTGGCGTAGCGCTTCATCGCCAGCGCCACGTTGTACAGGCCGACCTGGTCCGCGTACAGCATCGGGCCGCCGCGGAACAGCGGGAAGCCGTAGCCGGTCAGGTACACCATGTCGATATCCGAGGCCTTGGAAGCAATGCCTTCTTCCAGGATCTTGGCGCCTTCGTTGACCAGCGCGAACACCAGGCGCTCGACGATCTCTTCATCCGAGATCTTGCGGCGCGTCAGCCCCAAGTCCTTCGAATGCTGCACGATCATGTCGTTGACCTGCTGGTTCGGGTACGGCTTGCGGTCGCCCGCTTTGTAGTCGTACCAGCCGGCGCCGGTCTTCTGGCCGAAGCGGCCCATTTCGCACAGCAGGTCGGCGGTCTTCGAATACTGGATGTCCGGCTTGTCCACCGCGCGGCGCTTGCGGATGGCCCAGCCGATATCGTTGCCGGCCAGGTCGCCCATGCGGAACGGGCCCATGGCAAAGCCGAACTTCTCGATGGCCTTGTCGACCTGCTCGGGCAGCGCGCCTTCGTCCAGCAGGTAGCCGGCCTGGCGGCTGTACTGCTCGATCATGCGGTTGCCGATAAAGCCGTCGCACACGCCCGACACCACCGCGGTCTTCTTGATCTTCTTGGCGACCTGCATCACCGTGGCCAGCACGTCCTTGCCGGTCTTGTCGCCGCGCACCACTTCGAGCAGCTTCATCACGTTGGCCGGGCTGAAGAAGTGCATGCCGACCACGTCCTGCGGACGCTTGGTGAACGAGGCGATCTTGTTGACGTCCAGAGTCGACGTGTTCGAGGCCAGGATCGCGCCGGGCTTCATCACTTCGTCCAGCTTCTTGAACACGGTTTCCTTGACGCCCATTTCCTCGAACACGGCCTCGATCACCATGTCCGCGTCCTTGATCTCGTCATAGGACAGCGTGGTGCTGAGCAGGCCCATGCGCTGCTCGACCTTCTCCTGCGTGAGCTTGCCCTTCTTGGCGCTGTTCTCGTAGTTCTTGCGGATGATGCCGACGCCGCGGTCGAGCGCTTCCTGCTTGGTTTCCAGGATGGTGACCGGAATGCCCGCGTTGAGGAAGTTCATGCTGATGCCGCCGCCCATGGTGCCGGCGCCGATCACCGCGACCTTCTCGATCTTGCGGGTCGGCGTGCCTTCGGGCACGTCGGGGATCTTGCTGGCGGCACGCTCGCCGAAGAACGCATGGCGCAGCGCGCGCGATTCCGGCGTGGTCACCAGGAACAGGAAGCCCTCGCGCTCCTGCTTCAGGCCCTGCTCGAACGGCTTGAGCGAGCCGGCCACGGCTTCCAGGCACTTCAGCGGCGCCGGGAAGTTCTTGGCCATCGCGGCCACGGTGTTGCGCGCGAAGCCCAGGTAGCCTTCCGGGTTCTCGTGGCGCACCTTCAGGTCGCGCACCTTGGGATGCGGGCCGTTGGCGGCCGCCGCGTTCTGCGCGAACTTGATCGCGGCGGGCAGGACATCACCGTCGACGATCTCGTCGAACAGCTTGGTGCCGGCGAACTTCTCGGACGGCACAGCGGTGCCCGACACGATCATGTTGGCCGCGGCTTCCAGCCCGATCACGCGCGGCAGGCGCTGCGTGCCGCCGGCGCCGGGCAGCAGGCCCAGCTTGACTTCCGGCAGTGCGATCTGCGCGCCCTTGGACGCCACGCGGTAGTTGCAGCCCAGCGCCAGTTCCAGGCCGCCGCCCATCGCCACCGAGTGCACAGCCGCCACCACCGGCTTGGACGACGCTTCCAGCACGCGGATCACCGAGTGCAGCGTCGGCTCCTGCATGGCCTTGGGCGTGTTGAATTCGCGGATGTCGGCGCCGCCCGAGAAAGCCTTGCCAGCGCCGGTGATGACGATCGCCTTGACGGCGGCATCGTCCAGCGCACGGGTCATGCCTTCGACGATGCCAAGCCGGGTGCTGTGACCCAGGCCGTTGACAGGGGGATTGTCGAGCGTGATGACGGCCACGCCGTCCTGAACCTGATACTGCGCTGTCATGCTGGTTCCTTTGGTGTCAGAAGTTGTCTCGGGATTCGAATTCTCGAATGAATGTTCTCTACAGCGCGGGGCATGGCGGCTGGCGCCGGCTCTGCCCCGGTAGCGGCCGTCACGGGCGGGTTAACCCTTGACCCGATCCGCCGCTATCCCGCGCCCCACAACGCCCTCCGGCGCTTGGGCGAAACAAGCATACACAAAATAGCACGGTCGTTCAATTTTAATTTCCGAAGATTTCCACGGCCATGCGCAATGCGAATGCCGCCCCTGATCGGCCTGCATGGAGCCGGTGCTTAACGGCCGCAGCGGCGTGCGTGGTGATGCCGGTTAAGGCACTTGCGGGCACGCCTTGCACGCCGTCTTCAGACCAGTATCGGACTTTATTTGACCAGTAACGGGAAATCGCCGGCGCAGATGCCGCGGGCTCGCGGCTTTTCGTTTGGAGGCGCCGGCCGTCACAAGATGCCGGGCGGTTTCCACCGTCATTCCCGCGAAAGCGGGAAACCAGCGACTTTAAGAAGCGCTTGCGCTTCAAAGACACTGGGTCCCCGCCTACGCGGGGACGACGTGTCGGTTAGCGGGAGCAAGTCGGCACGGCCAGCGTGCGGGCTACTCTCCCGCGAGCGGGGAGAAAACAAGCGGGGACACAAGGGGCCTACACTTCCAGCCACTCCTTCCTGATCTGCCCGTTCGCCTTCAGCTCGGCGGGCGTGCCCTCGAACACGATATGCCCGTGGCCCATGACGTAGACGCGCTGCGAGATATCCAGCGCAATCGCCAGCTTCTGCTCGATCAGCAGCACCGACACGCCGCGCTCCTTCAGCGTCTTCAGGTAGTCCCCCACCAGCGCCACGATCATCGGCGCCAGCCCTTCGGTCGGTTCGTCGATCAGGATCAGGTCGGGGTCGCCCATCAGCGTGCGGCACAGCGTCAGCATCTGCTGCTCGCCGCCGGACAGCACGCCGGCCGACGTATTCTCGCGTTCCTTCAGCCGCGGGAACATGCTGAACATGTCCTCCACCGACCAGCGCGGCCTGGGCTGGCGCGGATTGCGCTTCTCGCCCAGCAGCAGGTTCTGCCGCACCGTCAGCGTCGGGAAGATATCGCGGTTCTCCGGCACGTAGCCGATGCCCAGGTGCGCGATCTCGAAGGTGCGCCGGCCCAGGATTTCTTCGCCGCGGAACTTCACCGACCCCTCCGCCTTGACCATGCCCAGGATGGCCTTGGCCATGGTCGAGCGCCCCACGCCGTTGCGCCCCAGCAGCGCCACGATCTCGCCCTCGTCGATATGCGCGTCGACGCCGTGCAGGATATGGCTCTTGCCGTAATAGGCGTGCAGGCCCGTGACTTCCAGCATGCGCTTGCCCATCAGTGCGCTCCTTCGGTGGCGGCTTCGTCGAGCGTGGTGCCCAGGTAGGCTTCCTTGACCTTGCGGTTGTTGCGGATCGCCTGCGGGGTATCGGTGGCGATGACCTCGCCGTAGACCAGCACCGAGATGCGGTCGGCCAGCCCGAACACCACGCTCATGTCGTGCTCCACCATCACCAGCGTCTTGCCCACCGTGACCTTGCGGATCAGTTCGACCGCGTGGTCCGATTCCGAGCGGCTCATGCCCGCGGTGGGCTCGTCCAGCAGGATCACCTCGGCGCCGCCGGCGATGGTGATGCCGATCTCCAGCGCGCGCTGCTCGGCATAGGTCAGCAGGCCGGCCTGGGTATCGCGGCGATGCTGCATGCCGATCAGCTCGAGCACGTCCTCGGCGCGCTCGCGCGCGTCGCGCAGGCCGGTGAGCCGGTGCCAGAACGAATACTTGTACCCCAGCGACCACAGCACCGCGCAGCGCAGGTTCTCGAACACCGACAGCCGGTGGAAGATATTGGTGATCTGGAAGCTGCGCGACAGCCCCATGCGGTTGATGACGAAGGGCTGCAGCCCGCCGATCTCTGCGCCGTTCAGCCGCACCGTGCCGCTGCTCGGCGCAAAGCGGCCCGAGATCAGGTTGAAGGTGGTCGACTTGCCGGCCCCGTTGGGGCCGATCAGCGCATGGCGCTCGCCCCTGGGGATGCTCAGGTTCACGCCGCGGATGATCTCCGTCTGGCCGAACTTCTTGCGTACATCGGTCAGTTCCAGTGCCGCCGCGCTCATGCCCTGCCTCCTGCGATTTCTGCCTGCACCTTGTCCCACTGCGCGCGCGACGCGCGCACCGCCAGCCGCCACGCGGCCAGCCCCACCGCCCACAGTGCCGCCGCCGCCAGCCACGGGCCCCAGTTGGCCGCGTCGAAGCCTATGCCGAACAGCTTCATGGCGGTGCCGTTGGCGCTGTCGACCTGGACCTTGTAGACCAGCTCGACCGTGACGATCATCGCCAGCAGCAGCACCACGCCGGCGCCGCCGGCACGCGCGTAGTACGGCAGCATGCGGCCCAGCTTGCCCTTGCCCAGCAACGGCAATTGCATCAGCAGCAGGCTCGCCAGGCCGCCCGGCACGAACATCACCATCAGCACGAAGAACAGGCCCAGGTAGAGCAGCCAGGCCTTGGTCAGGTCCGACAGCGCCACCGCGAACAGCACGAACACCACCGCGCCGATGATCGGTCCGAAGAACACCCCGGCACCGCCGATGAACACCGCCAGCAGCACGCCGCCCGAACGCACCGCGCTGACGTTCTCGGCCGAGACGATCTCGAAGTTGATCGCCGCCAGCGCGCCCGAGATGCCGGCGAAGAACGCCGACAGGATCAGCACCAGGTAGCGCACGCGCTGGGTGTTGTAGCCGATGAACTCGACCCGCTCGGGATTGTCGCGCACGGCGTTGGCAATGCGGCCCAGCGGCGTCTGCGTCCACGCGTACATCGCCACCATCGACACCAGGCACCACACCGCGATCAGATAGTAGACCTGGCGCCCCGGCCCGAAGGTCAGGCCCAGGAACGGGTCGCCGACCACGCGGTTGGTCGAGATGCCGCCCTCGCCGCCGAAGAACTCCGGGAACATCAGCGAGCTGGCAAAGACCATCTCGCCGATGCCCATGGTGATCATGGCGAAGGTGGTGCCGGCCTTCTTGGTGGTGACGTAGCCGAAGATGACGCCGAAAAACGCGCCCGCCAGCCCGCCCACCAGCGGCAGCATCGACACCGGCAGCCACACCTTGCCGGCGCCGACCATGTTCAGCACGTGCACGGCGATAAACGCGCCCAGCCCGGAATACACCGCGTGGCCGAACGACAGCATGCCGGTCTGCCCCAGCAGCATGTTGTACGACAGCGCGAAGATGATCATGATGCCCATCTGCGACAGCAGCGTAATGGCGAAGCCCCCGGTGAAGTACAACGGCAGCACCAGCATCAACAGGATGGTCAGGCTCCAGATAATCCAGCGCGCCAGGTTCAGCGGGCGGTAGCGCAGGGTGCGGCCGGTCACCACCGGCTCGCGCGGTTGTTGCATCGCTTGCTCCATGGCGTCAGCTCTCCCGGGTTCCCATCAGTCCACGCGGGCGGAAGATCAGCATCACCACCAGCAGCAGGTATGGCAGCACCGGCGCCACCTGGGCCACCGTCAGCTTCCACAGCGAATAGAACGGCGTGGCCTCGCTGACGGCCAGCCCAAGGCTGGTCAGCAGGCCCGCCAGCGAGGCATCGATGGTGACGGCGAAGGTCTGCAGCACGCCGATCAGGATCGACGCGATAAACGCGCCCACCAGCGAGCCCATGCCGCCCACCACCGCCACCACGAACACGATCGATCCCACCGCCGCGGCCATCGACGGCTCGGTGACGAAGGCGTTGCCGCCGATCACTCCCGCCAGCCCGGCCAATGCGGCGCCGCCGCCGAACACCATCATGAATACGCGCGGCACGTTGTGGCCCAGCGCCTCGACCGTTTCCGGATGCGTCAGCGCGGCCTGGATCACCAGCCCGATGCGGGTGCGCGTCAGCACCAGGTAGATCGCCACCAGCATGCCCAGCGACACCAGCATCATGAAGGCGCGGTACTTGGGGAACGACGAGGTGAACACCGTGAACAGCGGCCCGTCCAGCTCCGCGGGAATCCGGTACGGCACCGCCGCCAGGCCCCACACCAGCTTGACGCCCTCCTCGATCAGGTAGGCCAGCCCGAAGGTGAACAGCAGCTCGGCCACATGGCCGTACTTGTGCACCGTGCGCAGGCCGAAGCGCTCCACCAGCGCGCCCGCGCCCGCCACCAGCAGCGGCGCGAAGATCAGCGCCGGCCAGAAGCCGATCTTGGTGGCGATGGTGTAGGCAAAGTAGGCGCCCAGCATGTAGAAGCTGGCATGGGCGAAGTTGAGCACGCCCATCATGCTGAAGATCAGCGTAAGGCCAGACGACAGCATGAACAGCAGCAGCCCGTAGCTGATCCCGTTCAGCAGTGAGATGACGAAGAATTCCACAGCGTGTCCTTCAAGCTGGTGCCGCCATGCGCGCGCATGCCGGCATCCGTCCGGGTCGATCGAGGGTGAGCGCCTCCGCCAGGGGCGGACATCGCCCCCGGACACTCCCCGTTATGGTCTGGAAAAAGACCGGAATGTCGGCCGGAAAGACCGGAAGTATGCAGGCGGCGCGGCCACTTTGTCAGCGTGGCCGCGCGCCGCGGCCTGGGTCAGCCCGGCCGCTTCATCTGGCACGAGGTCGGCTGGGCCGACACGTACTGGTCCATCAGCGCGTTGGTCTTCCAGCCGTAGCCCGTGTTTTCCTGGTCGTACTTGATTTCCTTGCCGTCGACCTTGGTCCAGGTGGCCACCACCAGCGGCTGCTGCGCCTGGTGGTCGGTGTTGCGCATCTCGACCGTGCCGTTCATGCTGTCGACCTTGATGCCTTCCAGCGCCTTGGCCACCTTGACCGGATCGGTGGAATTGGTGTCCTTCATCGCCTTGCTGAGCATGGCAATGCCGGTGTACGAGGCCATCACGTAGAAGTCGTCGTTGTACTTCTTCTTGTAGCCCTCGACGATGTCGGCGCCGCGGAAGCCCTTGTTGTTCGGGTTGTAGTAGCCCACGTACTTGACGCGCTCGGCCCCGGCCGCGCCCATCGCCGTCGGCACGCCGGTGGTGCCGGCGTAGTAGGTGTAATAGTTGGTGGTCAGGCCGGCGTCCTTGCCGGCCTTGATCAGCAGCGCCAGGTCGCTGCCCCAGTTGCCGGTGATCACGGTATCGGCGCCCGAAGCCTTGATCTTGGCGGCATAGGGCGCGAAGTCCTTGACCTGGGCCAGCGGGTGCAGGTCTTCGCCGACGATCTGGATGTCCGGGCGCTTGCGCTTCAGGTAGTCCTTAGCGGCCTTGGCCACCTGGTGCCCGAACGAATAGTTCTGGTTGATCAGGTAGACCTTCTTGACGTTGGGGTCCTTGGCCAGGAAGGTGGTCAGCGCCTCCATCTTCATGTCCGAGTTGGCATCGAGCCGGAAATGCCAGTAGTTGCACTTGGCATTGGTCATGTCCGGATCCACCGCGGCGTAGTTCAGGTAGACGATTTCCTTGCCCGGGTTGCGCTCGTTGTGCTTGGCCACCGCATCCTGCAGCGCCAGGCCGACCGACGAGCCGTTGCCCTGCACGACGTAGCGGATGCCCTGGTCGATCGCCTGCTTCAAAATGGTCAGGCTTTCCTGCGGCGACAGCTTGTTGTCGAAGCCCACCACCTCGAACTTGTGCGGACCGGCCCAGCCCTTCTGGTTGGCAACCTCGGCCACGTACTGCCAGCTCTTGAGCTGGTTCTGGCCAACCGGGGCCATCAGCCCCGAGAGCGGATCGATAAAGGCGATCTTCACCGTATCCGCGAGTGCGGACCCCGAAACCAGCGCAGAACCCAGTGCGGCAAACATGGCCACACCGGCCACCAGCGGACGCATTTTGGTCATACCTGTCTCCTTCACTCTTGTCGTTGGCTTGTCGTTGGTTCGTCGTCGATCTTGTCGATCCCGCCGATTTTGGCCGGCCGCGTGGCGCCCTCCCGTTCGCGCCGCGCGGCCGGCCCCGGCAGCACCGTGCCGCAAGCTGGCCCGGTGCGCCGGATGCTGGCCTGCCGGCCTCAGGCAGCCGGCAGCTTGTAGTCCTTGAACTGCTCGCGCAGCCGCAGCTTCTGCATCTTGCCGGTGGCGGTCAGCGGGATCTCGGTGACAAAGGCGACGTCGTCCGGAATCCACCACTTGGCGACCTTGCCCTCGAAGAACTGCAGCAGTTCCTCGCGCGTGACCTCGGCGCCGGGCTTCTTCACCACCACCAGCAGCGGGCGCTCGTCCCACTTGGGGTGGTAGGCCGAGATGCAGGCCGCCATATGCACCGCGGGATGCGCGGCGGCAACGTTCTCGATATCGATCGACGAAATCCATTCGCCGCCGGACTTGATCACGTCCTTGCTGCGGTCGGTGATCTGCATGAAGCCGTCGGCATCGATGGTGGCGACGTCGCCGGTGGGGAACCAGCCGTCGACCAGCGGGCTGGCGTCATTGCGGAAATAGCGGTCGATGATCCACGGCCCGCGCACCAGCAGGTCGCCGAAGGCCTTGCCGTCCCACGGCAGCTCCTTGCCCTCGCCGTCGACGATCTTCATGTCGACGCCGTAGATCACGCGGCCCTGCTTTTCCTGGATCTTGTGGCGCTCGGCGTCGGACAGGTCGTGGTGCTTGGCCAGCAGCTTGCTCGCGGTGCCCAGCGGCGACATCTCGGTCATGCCCCAGGCGTGGATCACCTCGACATCCAGCGCCTCGAGCGCGCGGATCATCGCCGGCGGCGCGGCCGAGCCGCCGATCACGGTGCGGCGGAAGGTGGAGAACTTCAGCTGGTTCGCCTGCACGTGCTGCAGCAGGCCAAGCCACACCGTCGGCACGCCGGCGGAGAAGGTCACCTTCTCCTGCTCGAACAGCTCATAGAGCGAGGCGCCGTCCAGCTTGGGCCCCGGCAGCACCAGCTTGGCGCCGACCAGCGGCACCGAGTACGGCAGGCCCCAGGCGTTGACGTGGAACATCGGCACCACCGGCAGGATCACGTCGCTGGCCGAGCAGCCCAGCGCATCCGGCATGGCCGAGGCATACGAGTGCAGCACCGTGGAGCGGTGCGAGTACAGCGCGCCCTTCGGGTTGCCGGTGGTGCCCGAGGTGTAGCACAGGCTCGACGCCAGGTTCTCGTCGAACTGCGGCCATTCGTAGTTGCCGTCCTGCGCGTCGAGCAGTTCTTCGTAGCACAGCAGCGGCACCTTGGCTTCGGCCGGCATGTGCGCACGGTCGGTCATCGCCACCCAGCCCTTGACGTTGGGGCAATGCGGGGCGACACCTTCCACCAGCGGCAGGAAGGTCAGGTCGAAGAAGACATAGCCGTCTTCGGCGTGGTTGACGATATAGGCGATCTGCTCGGGGAACAGGCGCGGGTTGACGGTATGGCAGACCGCGCCCATGCCGGACACGCCGTAGTAGATCTCCAGGTGGCGGTAGCCGTTCCAGGCCAGCGTGCCGACACGCTCGCCCTGCTTCACGCCGAGCGCGCCGAGCGCCTGCGCCAGCTTGCGCGCGCGCAGTTCGCAATCGCGGTACGTATAGCGATGCAGGTCGCCCTCCGTGCGCCGCGAGACGATCTCGGTGCTGCCGTAATAACGCGCGGCGTGTTTGATGATGGAGGAAATGAGCAGCGGTGCGCTCATCATTTGACCCATCAATGCCATGAACCTGCCTCCTGAATTCTGGTCTGTTGCCACCGAAAAAACGAACAACCGTACTATTTTTGGACGGTCGTTCGCGCATGGAACCGGCATGGAGCCGATCCGGTCGTGCACTGCCGTACTGTCGTCGCGTTGCTGTGGTCGGGGCCGCAATTCTGCGGAAGTCCATGCACCGGATTCATGGGCGCAGTGAAGGCAGGAAATAACCTTGCGGTGCATGGCGGCAAGTCCGGCGGGGGCGCGGGCTCGTGCCGTTGAGGACGTACAATACTGCGTGGCATGTTGCACCTCAACATGTCGTTTTCCCTAGCCACCATCGCATTTTCGTGCCTTCCGCATGCCGCGCCGCACCGCCTCAGACGCGTGCCGCGGCACCGCGCCGAACGCACCGAAAGCGCACTGCCACCTGGCGCCCTAGCGCCCCTACGCGATGCCAGATACGCCCCAGCCGCACGCTCCTCAACCCGGCCCTGCCCCGGCCATCACGCAGTCGACGCTGCCCGCGCCCTTCGCTACCGCGCCCGGCTTTGCCGAACTGGGCCCGCAGTTCTTCACGCGCCTGCAGCCCACGCCGCTGCCGTCGCCGTACCTGGTAAGCGTGGCGCCGGCCGCGGCGGCGCTGCTGGGCTGGGACGCCAGCGCCGGCAGCCGGCAGGACTTCATCGAGACCTTCATCGGCAACCAGGTGCCGGACTGGGCCGATCCGCTGGCGACGGTCTACTCCGGACACCAGTTCGGGGTCTGGGCCGGCCAGCTCGGCGACGGCCGCGCCATCCGCCTGGCGCAGGCGCAGACCGCCACCGGGCCTTGGGAAATCCAGCTCAAGGGCGCGGGGCTGACCCCCTATTCGCGCATGGCCGACGGGCGCGCGGTGCTGCGCTCGTCAATCCGCGAGTATCTTTGCTCCGAGGCCATGGCCGCCCTGGGCGTGCCGACCACGCGGGCGCTGTCGATCATGGGGTCCGATGCGCCGGTGCGGCGCGAGACCATCGAGACCGCCGCGGTCGTGACCCGGCTGTCGCCCACCTTCATACGCTTCGGGCACTTCGAGCACTTCGCCGCGCACGACGACGTCGCCGCGCTGCGCAAGCTGGCGGACTTCGTCATCGACAACTTCATGCCGGCCTGCCGCGACGACGCCCAGCCTTATCAGGCGCTGCTGCGCGAGGTCTCGCTGCGCACCGCCGACCTGATCGCGCACTGGCAGGCGGTGGGCTTCTGCCACGGCGTGATGAACACCGACAATATGTCGATCCTGGGGCTGACCATCGACTACGGCCCGTTCGGCTTTCTCGATGCGTTCGACGCCAACCATATCTGCAACCACTCCGACACCCAGGGCCGCTACGCCTACAGCCAGCAGCCGCAGGTGGCGTTCTGGAACCTGCATTGCCTGGCGCAGGCGCTGCTGCCGCTGTGGCTGGCGCCGGAAGATGCGGACAAGGAAGGCGCGCGCGACGCCGCGGTTGAAGCCGCGCGTGCCGCGCTGGACCCGTTCCGCGACCGCTATGCCGCGGCATTCTTCCGCCATTACCGCGCCAAGCTGGGCCTGCGCCCGCCCGCCGGCGGCGAGGACAAGTCCGACGAGCCCCTGCTGAGCAGCCTGTTCCAGCTGCTGCACGGGCAGCGCGTCGACTACACGCTGTTCTGGCGCAAGCTGTGCGGCATTTCGTCGACCGACGCCTCGCGCGACGCGCCGGTGCGCGACCTGTTCCTCGACCGCGCCGCCTTCGACGCATGGGTGTCCGACTACCGCGTGCGCCTGCGCGCCGAGTCCTCGCACGATGCCGCGCGCGAACTGGAAATGCTGGCGGTCAACCCCAAATACGTGCTGCGCAACCACCTGGCCGAAACCGCCATCCGCCGCGCGCGCGACAAGGACTTCAGCGAAGTGGACCGGCTGCTGGCGGTGCTGTCGCGCCCGTTCGACGAACAGCCCGAGGCCGAGCACTACGCGGCGCTGCCGCCCGACTGGGCCGCGGGGCTGGAGGTCAGCTGCTCGTCGTGAGCGCCTGCAGGCTGGCGCGAGCCGGTGTAAGGTTCGCGCCATTGCCACGACCAACGCGGATGACGAACGCCTGACCGGCGATCCGCTCCAAGGAACACCGCGAGGAAAACCATGACCACCACCAAGACCGACGCCGAGTGGCGTGCACAACTCTCCGAGATCGAATACCGCGTCACCCGCGAGGCCGCCACCGAGCGTCCGTTCACCGGACGCTACTGGGACCACTGGGACCAGGGCATCTACCATTGCGTGGGCTGCGGCACGCCGCTGTTCGAATCCGCCACCAAGTTCGATGCCGGCTGCGGCTGGCCCAGCTATTTCCGCCCGATCAACGGCGAGGTGATCGCCGAGCATGTCGACCACAGCCACGGCATGACGCGGGTCGAAGTCCGCTGCAAGGAATGCGGCAGCCACCTGGGCCACGTGTTCGAGGATGGCCCGGCGCCGACCGGCCTGCGCTATTGCATCAACTCGGCTGCGCTAAAATTCGATGATCGCGACCCGGCCGAGCGTGCGGCGGATGATGCCCACGCGACCGATGCGCCTAAACACGACCCGCAGCCCTGATGCCTGAATTTGTCCGGCAACGATGCCGGACACAACCTGGACCCGCATGAAATTCCTGTTCGACCTGTTCCCGGTCATCCTTTTTTTTGCCGCGTTCAAGCTGGCCGACATCTACACCGCCACCGCCGTGGCCATCGGCGCCACCGTGCTGCAGATCGCCTGGGTCTGGTTCCGCCACCGCAAGGTCGAACCGATGCAGTGGGTCAGCCTGCTGATCATCGCGGTGTTCGGCGGCGCCACGCTGGTGCTGCACAACGAGACCTTCATCAAGTGGAAGCCAACCGTGCTGTACTGGCTGTTCGCGGCCGCGCTGCTGGGCTCGGTGCTGGTCTGGCGCAAGAACCTGATCCGCGCCATGATGGAAAAGCAGGTGTCGCTGCCGGACCCGGTGTGGGCACGGCTGAACGTGGCCTGGGCCGGCTTCTTCGCCGCCATGGGCGTGCTCAACCTGTACGTGGCCTACCAGTTCTCGACCGAGGCCTGGGTCAACTTCAAGCTGTTCGGCAGCATGGGGCTGATGCTGGTCTTCATCGTCGCGCAAAGCGTCTGGCTGTCGCGCCACATGCCGGAAAACAGCCGGGACTGACGGCACTCTCCACTCACCGAAGGAAACCACTGATGGCAGCCGATCCCGCTACGATCGAGGCAATGCTGCGCGCAGCGCTCGCCCCCAGCCACCTGGCCGTGCGCGACGACAGCGCGCTGCATGCCGGACATGCCGGCGCCGCGTCCGGCGGCGGACATTACGACGTGACAATCGTCAGCGAGCGCTTTGCGGGTCACAACCGGGTTGCCCGACACCGCATGGTGTATGATGCGCTGCGCGGTCTGTTCCCCACGCAGATCCACGCCCTCGCCGTGACTGCGTTCACCGACCAAGAGTACCAATCCCGCGCACAATCCCTCGCACCCTCACGCGATTCTTCCAGCAACTCTCAGACCTGATTCCATGAAGACCACCGTCCTCTCGTTCAGCCTGGCGGCTGTGCTTGCTGCCGGCAGCCTGCCGGCCATCGCCCAGAATGCCGCCGTCGTGAATGGCAAGGCCATTCCGTCGGCAAAGCTGGACAAGTTGATCGCCGGCACCGGCCAGCCCGACAGCCCGGAGCTGCGCACGCGCGCCCGCAACATGCTGATCGACCGCGAACTGCTCGTGCAGGAAGCCAACAAGCGCGGCCTGACCCAGCGCGACGACGTGCAGGAGCAACTGGAACAGGCGCGCCTGAACGTGCTGGCCGGCGCGGTGTTCGAAGACTACGTCAAGACCCACGGCGCCAGCGACGCCGAGCTGCGCAAGCAATACGACAAGATCAAGTCGCAGTTCGGCAACGGCAAGGAATACCACGCCCGCCACATCCTGGTGGAAAAGGAAGCCGACGCCAAGGCCATCATCGCCAAGATCAAGGGCGGCGCCAAGTTCGAGGACCAGGCCAAGGCCGCGTCCAAGGACCCGGGCTCGGCCGCCAACGGCGGCGACCTGGACTGGGCCAACAGCAGCAGCTACGTGCCCGAGTTCTCCGCCGCCATGACCGGCCTGAAGAAGGGCCAGATGACCGACACCCCGGTCAAGACCCAGTTCGGCTGGCACATCATCGAGCTGGTCGACGTGCGCGACGCCAAGATCCCGTCGTTCGAAGAAGTGAAGCCGCAGCTCACGCAGATGCTGATGGGCGACCAGAACTGGCAGCGCGAGCAGTTCCAGGCCATGATGAAGGCCCTGAAGGACAAGGCCAAGGTCCAGTAAGCCGCGGGCCGGTCGCCCCCGCCGGCCCTGCAGCCATCACGGATGCAGCGCGTGCAGACGACCGGCCGCTACTGGCAACTCTGGCATCTCTCGTCCCGCGGCCTGTGCTACTGCGCACTGGCCTGGACCACCCTGGACGGCGCCGCCCCCGGCTGGCGCCGGCTCCATCCCCACCTCCCCTTGCGGGATCGGTATTCCCCGGAAAAGACCTTGCATGCGGTCGTGGCCTATCAACTGGCCAACGGCAAGCTGCTGCCTGCGCGCGGATATCAGGGTGCGCGGATGCTGACGTATGCGTATGTGGCGTGGAGTTCCAGGCCGCGGAGCGTGGCTGCGGCCTGATGTTCAGGTGCTGGTGCAGCGGGGTGCAGGGCCCTGACTTCGTTGATGCGCCGGCCCCTCACCCCCGGCCCCTCTCCCGCAAGCGGGAGAGGGGAGCAAACCCTCGGCTGCGTCGGATTCTTCGGGCTTTGCAATGTCCGCTCGTGTGCTCCCTCTCCCGCTTGCGGGAGAGGGTTGGGGTGAGGGCGGGCGTATCAACGAAGTGATGACCGTCAGATGGCAGTGCGTGTCCTGCCCGTCTGATCCCCCCGGCAAGCAGCACAGCGCCAACCTTCAGCGGTCCGTAGACGCCGTAACAGCGACGACCTGAAAAAGGTGAGAGACAGTTCCAAGAGCTGAGGCGAAATTGCCCTCTGCATCCCCGCTCTGGCCGCATGCATCGAAGAAAAATCAGCATGCAGCGAACAGAGAAATTGCGACCATGCCCTGCTGAATTTTCGCGTCACCGGCACCTGCCGCGGGTTCTACCATGCCGACGATTGCAGCCCACCCGCGGAGGCCTCCTTGATCCCAGAACTCTTTACCGTCGTAGCCCGAGAACCGTGATGGCCGCACTTGCATGGCCATTCCTCGAGGGGCTTGCCACACGCATCCTCATTGCATTGGGTGCCGGCGCTGCAGCCGGCACTGCAGCCGAAGTCGCCCGGCGGCGTGCCGAGGAGGCCGAGCGCTCCAGGGATACGCCGATTGCCCACACCGATGCCCCCACGCAGCCACGCAAGCGCTGCCAGCCATGCCCGCCCGACTGTGGAAGTCTGGTCGAGCGGAACTGGAACATGTCGGACGTTGCGCGCGACTACCAGGCCCGGATTACCGGCTTTGCGCCGTTCACGGAATGGAACTTCGAGGGCATCGATTTCGACGGTTTTCGTTCGTCGGAATGCCTGCTGCAGGAAGCGAAAGCAAGGTATGACCAGTTCTTTGACCCGGAAGATGGCGAACCGCGGCTCTTTTTCAGCCTTAGCGGCGGTGAGCGAAAGATCATGAGGCAGGCATCGGCGCAGGCCAGGGTCACGCGTGCAAATCCGCCGAGCCGGCTGAACTGGTACTTCATGGAGCCCATCGCCTGTGAGTACTTCACCCGGCTTTTCCTGCTCGATGGCCTTGGCATTCGCACCTTGCTGCAGCCATAACATGAACATCACACTGACCTTCCGCCTGGGCAGGAATACCCTCCCCACCGAAACCGAACAACTGCATGACCTGTGGCGAGTCGCCAGGCTGCTGCAACCACTCGGCTTTCCAATCAGCCGCTGGTATCCCCCCGCCGACACCCCCGAGCATTCCTTGCTCAACCCCGCGTTCGACGACAACGGGCCGGCCCCTGCCGCCGTGGCGATTCTCAAGGCGGAGATGCAGGCGCTGCAGACGCCCTGGCGCCGTGACACTGCGGTTTGGAACGGAACGGAAGGACCTGGCGGCGTGGTCTGCGTCAACGCGCTGTCGGTTGACCCGTATCTTCCCAATTGCACGCTGCGGCTGAACGCGAAGCGCGTCGACGCCTTGCAGGACACACGGAATGTCGTCACGGTGGTTCAGGGCCTGCTGCAAATTTGGCAGGCCAGGACGCTGGAGGTCGCGCCGATCCGATACCAGACCCGGATGAAAGTCTTTCCTGACCGTCCGGGCGCCGGCTGGATGCTCTATGTGCCCACCGTGCTTACCGTGCAGCAGGTCCCGGAAGCAGCCACCCTGCTCCCTGTCATGGGCCAACCGCGCAAGCAGGCCGGCACCCTCATCATCAGCGTCGCCGATGCGCCTTTTTCCGCCGACAATCCCGACCACGTCCGCATCGCCAACAGGATCGAAGTCCGCCTCGTCGACCAGGACCTGCTGCCACGCTACGCAGACCAGTAGCGCACACCCGCCATGCAAAAAGCCACCGGCCCAGCCGGTGGCTTACTGACTCAACTGCCCCGACACGCGGGCGTCGGTGGGCCTTACCCCACCCACTTCCGCGCATTGCGGAACATCCGCATCCACGGGCTGCCGCCGTCGGCAACCTGCTTCCACGCGTCCGGCGCCCAGCTCATGGTCGCGGCGCGGAATACGCGCTCGGGGTGCGGCATCAGCACGGTGAAGCGGCCGTCGACGGTGGTCACCGAGGTGATGCCGTCCGGCGAGCCGTTCGGGTTGAGCGGATAGGTCTGCGTGACCGCGCCGTAGTTGTCGACAAAGCGCAGCGCCACGTGGGCCTGGTCGATATTGCCCTGCTGCGAGAAGTCCGCAAACCCTTCGCCGTGCGCGACCACGATGGGGATGCGGCTGCCTTCCATGCCGGCGAAGAAGATCGACGGCGAGGACTGCACCTCGACCGTGACATAGCGCGCTTCGTACTGCTCCGACTGGTTGCGCGTGAACTTGGGCCACGCACCCGCACCCGGGATGATCGGGGCCAGGTTGCTCATCATCTGGCAGCCGTTGCAGACACCCAGCGCAAACGTGTCCTGCCGGTTGAAGAACGCCGCGAACTGCTCGGCCATCTGCCCGTTGAACAGGATGGTCTTGGCCCAGCCCTCGCCCGCGCCCAGCACGTCGCCGTAGCTAAAGCCGCCGCAGGCGACGAAGCCCTGGAAATCCGCCAGGTTGGCGCGGCCCGCGATCAGGTCGCTCATATGCACGTCGTGCGTGTCGAAACCCGCGCGATCCATGCTGTACGCCATCTCGATCTGCGAGTTGACGCCCTGCTCGCGCAGGATCGCCACGCGCGGACGGACACCGGTCGCGATGAACGGTGCGGCGATGTCCTCGGCCGGATCGAACGTCAGCACCGGGCTGATGCCGGGGTCGGCGGCGTCCAGCAGGCGGTCGTATTCGCTGTCTGCACAAACGGGGTTGTCGCGCAGGCGCGCGATGCGCCAGCTGACTTCGCTCCAGTTGCGCTGCAGGTCGGTGCGCGAGGCGCCGAACACCTTCTTCGCGTCGCGGTAGATCTCGACCTGGTCGGTGGCGTTGGGCTTGCCCACCACGTGGCTGCATGCCGACAGGCCGGCTTCGCGCAGCACCGCGAAGACCGCGTCGCGGTCTTCCATGCGCACCTGCACCACCGCGCCCAGTTCTTCCGCGAACAGCGCGCGCAGGGTCTGGTCGTTGCGGCGCTCGGCGATCTGCTGGGCCCAGTTCTTGGCGTCGCCGTAGTCCTGTTCCTGCTGCGGATCGAGCGCCAGCATGTCGACGTTGAGCGAGACGCCGCAGTGGCCGGCAAAGGCCATCTCGGCCAGCGTGGCCATGAAGCCGCCGTCGGAACGGTCATGGTAGGCCAGCAGCTTGCCTTCGCGGTTCAGGCGCTGGATCACGTTGAAGAAGTTCTTCAGGTCCTCGGCGTTGTCGACATCGGGGGCGCTGTCGCCCACCTGCTGCGTCACCTGCGCCAGGATGCTGCCGGCCATGCGGTTCTTGCCGCGGCCGAGGTCGACGGCGATCAGCACGGTGTCGCCGGCGTCGGTGCGCAGTTGCGGCGTCAGCGTGCGGTTGACGTCGTCCACCGCGGCAAAGGCCGAGATGATCAGCGACACCGGCGCGACCACTTCCTTGTCGACGCCCTGGTCCTGCCACTTGGTGCGCATCGACAGCGAATCCTTGCCGACCGGAATGCTGATGCCGAGCGCCGGGCACAGTTCCATGCCGACGGCGTGCACGGTGTCATACAGCCTGGCATCTTCGCCTTCCACGCCGCAGGCCGCCATCCAGTTGGCCGACAGCTTGACCTTGCCCAGGTCCTTGACCGGCGCGGCGGCCAGGTTGGTCAGCGCCTCGCCGACCGCCATGCGGCCGGAGGCCGGGGCATCGATCACGGCCAGCGGCGTGCGCTCGCCCATCGTCATGGCTTCGCCTGCGCTGCCTTTGTAGTCCAGCGTGGTCACGGCCACGTCGGCCACCGGCACCTGCCACGGGCCGACCATCTGGTCGCGCGCGTTCATGCCGCCGACGGTACGGTCGCCGATACTGATCAGGAACGACTTGCTGGCCACGGTCGGGTGGCGCAGCACGTCGCGCACGGCCTGCTCCAGGCTGATGCCGGTCACGTCCACCGCCGGCAGTTCCTGCTCGACGCGCCTGACGTCGCGGTGCATGCGCGGCGGCTTGCCCAGCAGCACGTCCATCGGCATGTCGACGGCGTAGTGTTCCTTGAGCGCGGCGTCGACGCTGGCGTCGACCAGTTGCAGCTGCTTTTCTTCGGTGGCGATGCCGACCACGGCGAACGGCGAGCGCTCGCGCTGGCACATGGCCTGGAACTGCGGGAAGCTGTCCGGCGCGATCGCCAGCACATAGCGCTCCTGCGACTCGTTGCACCAGATTTCCGCCGGCGACAGGCCGGACTCTTCCAGGTGCACCTGGCGCAGGTCGAAGCGCGCGCCGCGGCCGGCGCCGTCGACCAGTTCCGGGAAGGCGTTGGAGATGCCGCCCGCGCCGACGTCGTGGATCGACAGGATCGGGTTGGCGTCGCCGAGCTGCCAGCAGGCGTTGATCACTTCCTGCGCGCGGCGTTCCATCTCGGGGTTGCCGCGCTGGACCGAATCGAAGTCCAGGTCGGCGGTGTTGGTGCCGGTTGCCATCGAGCTGGCGGCGCCGCCGCCCATGCCGATGCGCATGCCCGGGCCGCCCAGCTGGATCAGCAGCGTGCCGGCCGGCAGCGGGTTCTTGTGCGTGTGCGAGGCGTCGATATTGCCGATGCCGCCCGCGATCATGATCGGCTTGTGGTAGCCGCGCACGGTGCCGCCCACGTTCTGCTCGTAGACGCGGAAGTAGCCGCCCAGGTTGGCGCGGCCGAATTCGTTGTTGAACGCGGCGCCGCCGAGCGGGCCGTCGATCATGATCTGCAGCGGCGAGGCGATGCGGTCCGGCTTGCCGGTCACGCCGGGCTTGTGGTCGGGGTTGCGGTGCGCCACCGGCTGGGCGGTATCGCGGTCGTTTTCCCAGGACTCGACCGCATCCGGCAGCATCAGGTTGGACACCGTGAAGCCGGTCAGGCCGGCCTTGGGCTTGGCGCCGCGGCCGGTCGCGCCCTCGTCGCGGATTTCGCCGCCGGCTCCCGTGGAGGCGCCCGGGAACGGCGAGATCGCGGTCGGGTGGTTGTGCGTCTCCACCTTCATCAGCGTATGCGTCAGCGCCTCGTGGCGGCCGTACTTGTGGTCGTCGCCGCGCGGGAACCAGCGCTCGGCCACGTCGCCTTCCATCACCGCCGAGTTGTCCGAGTAGGCCACGATCGAGCCCTGCGGATTGAGCTGGTGCGTATTGCGGATCATCGCGAACAGCGACTTGTCCTGCTGCACGCCGTCGATGGTCCAGGTGGCGTTGAAGATCTTGTGGCGGCAGTGTTCGCTGTTGGCCTGCGCGAACATCATCAGCTCGACATCGGTCGGGTTGCGCTCCAGCTTGCCGTAGGCTTCGACCAGGTAGTCGATCTCGTCCTCGGACAGCGCCAGGCCCATCTCGACGTTGGCCGCGGCCAGCGCGCTGCGCCCGGCCGAGATATCGATAAAGCGCAGCGGCTTGGCCGGCAGTTCCTGGAACAGGCCGGCGGCATCGTCGCGCGACGCGACCACGGTCTCGGTCATGCGGTCGAACAGGTGCGCGGCGACCGCGGCGCGGGTATCCGCGTCCAGCGTCTTGCGCCCGCGCAGCAGGCCCTTCTTGCAGATAACCGTGATTTCGATGCCGCGCTCGATGCGGTGGATATGCGTGAGGCCGCAGTTGTGGGCGATATCGGTGGCCTTGCTGGCCCACGGCGAGATCGTGCCGAAGCGCGGGATCACCACGAAGCGGTCGCCCTCGGGCTGATCGGCGAACGGCGCGCCGTAGGTCAGCAGCGCCGCCACGCGCGACTGGTCGTCGGCCGACAGCGGCGTCTGCGCGTCAACAAAATGCAGGAACTGGCCATGCACCGACTCGATATCGGCATCGATTTGCCGGAGTGCGGTAAGCAGGCGTTGCTGACGGAAGGCGGAAAGCGCCAAAGCGCCGGGGAAGCACGAGAAATGCGCCATGATCGTAGCGGTCGGGAGGCGAGAGGTAGGGGCTGCAGCTTGGCCGGCACCGCTGCATGGGGTGCCGGCTGGCGGGAAACCGCTATTGTACCTTGCCGGGACCCGGATTTTGCACTGCGACATCGTCGCCGTGCTGTGTTATGATCTGGCGTGATAATGCTTATGCGTCACCTGACGTCGCCAGAGGGCTCAGAGTGACGTCGCCGACCGCGCAGCCTGCTCGTACAGCCCGGTCAGCACCCGCATCAGCCGGGCCAGTTCGCCGATTTCGGCATTTTCTTCGCTGCCCGCGGTGAAGTTGCTGGTCAGGCATTGTTCGCGGATCTCGCGGTAGCGCGCACACGCCTCGGCGCCGGCCTCGGTGGTCGAATACGTGGCCTCCTTGCCGACCCGCTCCCCGCTGACCAGCCCCAGTCCCTGCAGCTTCTTCAGCGCGTAGGTGACCAGGTGCGTGTCTTCCACGTTGAGCACGAAACAGATATCGGCCAGCCGCTTCGACCGGCCACGGTGGTTGACGTGATGCAGCACCAGCACATCCAGGAAGGTCAAGTCGCGCACGCCGGCGGCGCCCATGCAGCGCACCACCCAGCGGCTGTAGGCGTTGTAGGCCGTGTTCAGGCCGAACTCGAATTCCGACAACTCGGGGCTGCGCACCGACACCAGGTGCGACGACGACACGATATTCGCGCCGGCGGCGCGCGACAGCGCGGTGGCCGGCCTGCCGGCGGGGGCGTCGGCGGGGGTGTCGGCGGACACGGCGGCGGGCGCGCTTTCGGCTGGCTTGCGTGACATGCGGGAGATTCCTTTCGATGGGGGCATTGGGCGGCGGCCAGACTTGGGGCGCGAACCGTATCGCCACCGCCTTTGGCCTGACAGTTTATCGGCGAATTACCACGAATAAAACGACATTTCGGGCGTTTCGTTCCGGCGTGGGTAACGGATGGGCCGCACGGCGCCGCGGACCCTCGCCAAGCGGCAGGGAAACGCTATACTGTATATCCATACAGTACTCACCCGAGCCCCCCATGTCGCCCGAACCCGCAAACTGCCCCCTCTGCGGCGCTGCTGCCGAGCGCACGCGCGCCGCGCCCCGCGGCTATCTCTATCTCTGCCCCGCCTGCGGCGCCTTCCGCATCAGCCGCGGGGCGCTGGCGTGCCGCCAGGACCTGCCGGCTTCCGCCAGGAACGATGTCCGGCTGCTGCGCGCCTACGGCCACCAGCCGCAGATCGAGGTGTGCCGGGACGGCGTGCGCATCGTGCCCGGGCGGAGGTGAGCATGGGCAACAGCAAACGCGCGGTGGGCTGCCAGCTGCCGGCGGCAGCGCCCGCAACATCGGCCACGCCCTCCACGCCCTCCACGCCTGCCACGTATCCGGTCCCCGGGGCGAACGGCATCCTGGCGCAAGTGCAGGGACACCATGTCGCCGCCGCGCTGCAGACCCTGCCGCGCGCCACGGCCAATGCGCCCAATCACCATGAGGTGCTGGTCGAAGCCGGCCATCTCGGCACGGTCCGGCTCTTTATCGTGAAGAAGCTTGCGCGCCATAACCGGCACAGCCACTATTACTGGTCGGCCTACCGCGCGGAACCCGCGTGAAGCCCAGCCCGGCCTGCTCCCGGCGTGCCACGATGCGCGCCGGCCATCGCACTACCTGCCGGCTCGGCCCGGGCGCAAGCGTGGCCCTTGTTGCAGGCACCAGCAAGCATCAAGACGTGATGCACTTCTGCCACGCTACCGCTTGAGTAGGGATATGCTATGGCGAACACAGCGCGCAATATCGAACTGTCGAATGCGTTCACCCATTCGGCTTCGACCGCCCGCTGCATCTAGCGGGCGCTTTTTTTGCGCCCCGATCCGGGAGGCAATATGCAAGCGCGAATCATTCGCGTTACACCGGCCGACTCCGGCTGGGCACTCGACTCCGAAAGCCTTGCACAGCCGCAACGGTTCCCGACGCTCGAGGACGCCATCTCGGCGGGCTGGGCGCAGGCCAGGCGCGAGAACGGCGAACTGCATATCCATCGCCACGACGGCGGCATACGCCTGCGCGCCGCCGCCGGCAGCGGCGACGAACCCCAAGGCTGAGACCGCGGCGGGCCGGACGCGCCCGCAATCAGCGTAAGATGGATCCGACCCGGGTGCACAGACGGGTTCGCCCCATCCTGCCGGAGCACATATGCGACTTGCCGATTTCATCCTGCGCGACATGGGCCGAATCCTGACCGAATGGGAGTCGTTTGCTGCCACCCTGATGCCGGCCGCCAGACACATGGATGCGCCCGCGCTGCGCGATCACGCGCAGCAGATCCTGCAGGCCGTGGCCAGGGACCTGTCGACCCCGCAAACGCGACACGCCCAGCGCGAGAAGTCCCAGGGGCGTGCGCCGCGCCTCTCCGATGCACCGGAAACCGCGGCGCAGACCCACGCGCTGCTGCGGGCGCGCCATGGCTTCAGCATCAACCAGATGGTCAGCGAGTACCGGGCCCTGCGCGCCAGCGTGCTGTGCCTGTGGCTCGATGCCTGCCATCCGGCCCCGCCCGAACTCGATGACATGATGCGTTTCAACGAGGCCATCGACCAGGCGGTCGCGGAATCCGTGGCCTTCTTCGATGCGCAGGCCGAGCAGGCGCGCAACCTGCTGCTCGGCATGCTGGGACACGACATGCGCAGCCCGCTGCAGACCATCCAGACCACCGCCCAGTTCCTGGCGGCGCTGAATGCCGGCGAGAAAGTCTCGGAAGCCGCGGCGCGCCTGATCCGCAGCGGCGCCCGCATGAATTCGCTGCTGGACGACCTGTGCGATTTCAACCGGACCAAGCTTGGCCTGGGCATCAATATCGCGCCTGCCGGGATCGACCTGGCGCAGGTTTTCGGCGATGCCGTCGACCAGCTGCGCGCCGCCCACCCGCGCCACCGCATCGAATTCGCGGTCCATGGCAACGTGCAGGGCACCTGGGACGGCCTGCGGCTGCAGCAGCTGCTCTCAAACCTGGTCACCAATGCCGTCACGTACGGCACGGCGGACGCGCCGGTCCGCGTTGTCGTGACGGGCCAGGATGCGCAGGTCCTTGTCGCGGTCTGGAACAGCGGCCCGCCGATCGATCCGCAGACACTGGGCCAGATCTTCAACCCGCTCAGGCGCGGCGAGGACCGGCACGACAGGAACGCGCCCGGGCTGGGGCTCGGGCTGTATATCGCGAAGGAAATCGCCACCGCCCACCACGGCGCGATCGACGCCCGCTCCGATCCGGGCGGCACCGTGTTCGAGGTGCAACTGCCGCGCCGCCCCTAGCCGGCTCCCCCAGCCGCCCCCCGGCCGGCGCACCTAGAGGCCTTCCCTACCTGTCACCTTGCCGGGCTTCTTGCTACCCTTGAGGCTCCCGGGCTTCACCCGGCGGCCCCGCCCCCCGCGCGCTGCCAGCCTGCCCGCACCACCCATGCAGACCCCATGCCATTGATGCTTCCCGACCTCGACACCCTCAACGCCCGCCTGCGCGACGGCACCACCAGCCGCGCGCAGATCGTCGAGCAGGCCGCGGCCCGGGCAGCCACGCCGGCGGCCGAGGCCGTGTTCCTGCACAGCACCTTCGACGCCGCCGCGCAGGTGGCGCGCGCCGCCGATGCCGCCAGCCGCGCCGGCAAGGCGCTGCATCCGCTGGCGGGCCTGCCGGTTTCGATCAAGGACCTGTATGACGTCGCCGGCGAGGTCACCCGTGCCGCCTCGCTGGTGCGCGCCGATGCCGCGCCGGCCGCCGCCGACGCCGCGGTGGTGGCGCGGCTGCGCGCGGCCGGGGCGGCGCTGGTCGGGCGTACCAACATGACCGAGTTCGCGTTCTCCGGCGTGGGCATCAATCCGCATTACGGCACGCCGGTCAATCCGGCCAGCGGCGATGGCGCCGCGCGCATCCCGGGCGGATCGTCGTCGGGCGCCGCGGTATCGGTGGCGCTGGGGCTGGCGGTCGCCGCGCTGGGCAGCGATACCGGAGGGTCGATCCGCATCCCGGCCGCGCTGTGCGGCATTACCGGCTTCAAGCCCACCGCGCGGCGCGTGCCGCTGACCGGCGCCTTCCCGCTGTCGTACACGCTCGACACCGCCTGCGCCATGGCGCGCACGGTCGGCGACTGCATTGCGGTGGACAGCGTGATTGCCGACAGCGCGGTGCTGCCGCGCGTGACCGATGCCGCCGCCACGCGCCTGGCAATCCCGCGCCAGCTGCTGCTGGACGATCTCGACCCGGTGGTGGCGCGCGCCTTCGACCGCGCGCTGGGCCGGCTGTCGGCCGCCGGCGTGCGGCTGGAGCATGTCGACCTGCCAGAACTCGTCGAACTGGCCGCGCTGAACGCGCACGGCGGCTTCAGCGCGGCCGAGGCCTATGCTATCCACCGCCACGTGCTGGCGGCGCGCCGCGACCGCTACGATGCGCGCGTGGCGTCGCGCATCGACCGCGGCGCGGGCATCAGCGCCGCCGACTATATCGACCTGGGCCGCGCGCGGCTGGACTGGATCGCCCGCATGGAAGCGCGCCTGGCCGGCTTCGACGCGGTGGTCTGCCCCACCGTGCCGATGGTCGCGCCCGAGATCGCGCCGCTGCGCACCGATGACGCGCACTTCTTCCGCGTCAATGCCCTGCTGTTGCGCAATACCTCGGCCTTCAATTTCTTCGACGGCTGCTCGGTGTCGATGCCCTGCCACGCGCCGGACGAACTGCCGGTGGGCCTGATGCTGTCGCACGGACCGATGCGCGACGCCGGGCTGCTCGGCACGGCGCTTGCATTGGAGCGCATCGTGCAACCCTCACCGCGCGACGACTGAGCCCGCTGCCGCGCCGCTGATCTTGCGCCGCGCGCGCCCACGGGCCGGGCCCGCGCGTGGCACCAGGTAGTACGCAACCCGCTGTACAACCGCGCCCCCGCGCGCACACCAGGAGAGATCGAGATGCGAGTCAAGGCAATGATCGCGGCCACGCTGATGCTGGCCGCCGTGGCGGCACAGGCGGACACCAAGTGGGACCTGCCCACCGGCTACCCCGTCGCCAACCTGCACACCGAGAACCTGCAGCAGATGGCCGCCGACGTCGACAAGGCCACCGGCGGCAAGCTCAAGATCGTGCTGCACCCCAACGGGTCGCTGCTCAAGGCCAACGAGATCAAGCGCGGCGTGCAGACCGGCCAGGTGCAGATGGGCGAGATCCTGATGTCGCTGCTGGCCAACGAGAACCCGGTGTTCGGCGTCGACGCGGTGCCGTTCCTCGCCACCAGCTATGCCGATGCCTACAAGCTGTGGCAGGCCTCGCGCCCGGTCACCGAGAAGGTGCTCGACAAGCAGGGGCTGAAGCTGCTGTACGCGGTGGCCTGGCCGCCGCAGGGCATCTACGCCAACAAGCCGATCAACTCAGCCGCCGACATGAAGGGCCTGAAGTGGCGCGCCTACAATCCCGCCACCTCGCGCATCGCCGAACTGGTCGGCGCGCAGCCGGTCACGATCCAGGCCGCCGACCTGGCGCAGGCGCTCGCCACCGGCACCGTCAACTCGTTCATGTCGTCGGGCGCGACCGGCGTCGACACCAAGGTGTGGGAGAGCGTGAAGTACTTCTATGCGGTCGATGCCTGGCTGCCGAAGAACATGCTGGTGGTCAGCAAGAAGGCCTTCGCCGCGCTCGACAAGCCCACCCAGGACGCGCTGCTCAAGGCCGTCGCCGATGCCGAGAAGCGCGGCTGGCAGGTATCCGAGCAAAAGACCAAGGAATACCTGGCGACGCTGGCCAAGAACGGCATGACGGTGCAGCCGCCCTCGCCGCAGCTCAAGGCCGACATGCAGAAGCTGGGCCAGACCATGGTCGACGACTGGGCCAAGAGCGCGGGCCCTGACGGCAAGGCCATCCTCGACGCCTACCGCAAGTAAGCCCGCGGACCCGCGTCCACCGATCTCCCGCGCCCTGCAATGCGGCCGCGCAGGCTGCCATGCAGGGCGCCCATCCTCCCCTTGCGCCGCCCATCATGCCAACTGCCCCCTCCTCCAAGCGCTGGCTCGACCGCCTGCTGGACCTGTTTGCCGCGCTCGGCGCGCTATGCATCCTCGCCGTCTGCGTGATCATGATCCTGATGTCGCTGTCGCGTGAAACCTCGGTGATCTTCAAGGGCGGCGACGACATCGTGGCCTGGCTGTGCGCCGCCTCCGCCTTCCTGGTGCTCGGCCAGACCTTCCAGCATGGCGGCATCGTGCGCGTGGAGATGCTGCTGTCGGCAGTCGGCCCGCGCCGGCGCTGGCTGCTGGAACTGGTCTCGCTGAGCATCTGCCTGGTGTTTGCCGCTTATGCCGCCTGGGCGCTGGGCACCTTTGCCTGGCAGAGCTGGGAGATCGGCGATGTCTCGCAGGGCCAGATCGTGATCCCGCTGTGGATACCGCAAAGCTTCGCGGTGCTGGGCAGTACCGGTTTCCTGCTGGCGGTCGCAGACGAATGGCTGCGCGTGGTGCGCGGGCAGAAGCCGCGCTACCAGCTGGCGCAGGAAGCCAAGCTGGCCGCCGGCCATTTCGGGGAGACGGTCTGATGAGCACGGTCGTCGTCGCACTGATCCTGCTGCTGGTGCTGATCGTCTTCCTCGCGCTGGGGGCGTGGATCCCCGTGGCCATCGCGGTCACGTCGTGGGTCGGGCTGGTGGTGTTCTCGGACCGCGAGGCGCTGGTCAGCCTGGCCAATGCGTGGTGGTCGTCGAGCGCCTCGTACACGCTGGCGTCGCTGCCGCTGTTCGTGTGGATGGGCGAGATCCTGTTCCGCACGCGGCTGTCGGAGCAGATGTTCAGCGGGCTGTCGCCGTGGCTGAGCTGGCTGCCCGGGCGGCTGATGCACGTCAATATCCTGGGCTGCGGCATCTTCGGCTCGGTGTCGGGGTCGTCGGCGGCCACCTGCGCCACCATCGCCAAGTCGGCGCTGCCCGAACTGACGCGGCGCGGCTACGACGAGCGCGTCACGCTGGGCTCGCTGTCGTGCGCCGGCACGCTCGGCATCCTGATCCCGCCGTCGATCACGATGGTGGTGTACGCGGTGTCGGCGGACGTGTCGATCATCCGCGTGTTCCTGGCCGGCTTTATCCCGGGGCTGCTGCTGATGCTGCTGTTCTCGGGCTATATCGTGGTCTGGGCGCTGGCCAACCCGGACAAGACCCCGGCGTCGGAGCACTTCAACTGGCGCGCGCGGCTGGCGTCGATCCGGCAGCTGTTGCCGTGCATCGTGCTGATCGCCTTTATCACCGCGATCATGGTGACCGGCTACTCCACCGCGACCGAAGCCGCCGCCTATGGCGTGGTCGCGTCGCTGGCGCTGGCGTGGGCCGGCGGCTCGCTCACGCGCGCGGCGTTCTGGGACAGCCTGATGTCGGCGACGCGGCTGACCGCGATGATCATGTTCGTGCTGGGCGCGACCTCGTTCCTGTCGGTGACCATGAGCTTTACCGGCATCCCGCGCGCGCTGGCCGAGTGGGTGGCCGCGCTGCAGCTGTCGCCGTGGGCGCTGATCGCGGTGCTGACGGTGATCTACATCGTGCTGGGCACGGCGCTGGACGGCATCTCGATGATCGCGCTGACCACCGCCACGGTGCTGCCGATGGTGCAGGCGGCCGGCTTCGACCTGGTCTGGTTCGGCATCTTTATCGTGCTGCTGGTGGAGATTGCCGAGGTGACCCCGCCGGTCGGCTTCAACCTGTTCGTGCTGCAGAGCATGACCGGCAAGGACAGCAACTACATCGCGCGGGTCTCGCTGCCGTTCTTCATGATGATGGTGGTGGCGATCGCCATCGTCACGATCTGGCCGGCTGTGGTCACGTGGCTGCCGGACACGGTGATGCAGCAGGAAGTCAAATAGCATGCGCCGCCACGGCAATGGACCCGCACGGAGGTTCCCACACCGATGCATGTGATCGTCATCGGCGCCGGCGCGATCGGCGTCAGTTCCGCCTGGTACCTGCGGCAGGCCGGCTTCGACGTGACCGTGCTCGAGCGCCGCGGCGCGCCGGCGCAGGAAGCCAGCTTCGGCAATGCCGGCGTGATCGCGCCGGGCTACGTCACGCCCTGGGCTGCGCCGGGCATGCCCGCCAAGATCCTGCGCACGCTGTTTGCGCGCGAGGCGCCGGTGCTGTTCCGCCCCGCCGCCGACCCGGCCATGTGGCGCTGGATCGCGCGCTGGCTGCGCGAATGCCGGCTGGAGCGCTACCGGGCCAACAAGCTGCGCATGCAGCGGCTGGCGTTCTACAGCCGCGCCTGCCTGCACCGGCTGCGCAGCGAACTGGAAATCGACTACGAGCAGTCGCAAGGCTACCTGCAGTTGTTCCGCACCGCGCGCGACCTGGACCTGGCCGGACCCGCGATCGCCCTGCTGCGCGAGAACAACGTGCCGCACCGGCTGGTCAGCGCCAGCGAATGCCGCCAGATCGAACCGGGGCTGGCTGCGGGCACGCCGCTGGCCGGCGGGCTGCACCTGCCCGAAGACGAATCCGGCAATTGCCCGATGTTCGTGCGCGCGCTGCACCGGCATGCCGAGGCCGCGGGGGTGTCGTTCCGCTTCGAGACACAGGTGACGCGCATCCGGCCCGAGAAGGACGGCAAGCTGGAGATCGAGCTGTCCCGCACTGGCGGCCAGGGTACGGCCCCGGTGCTCAGTGCCGACCGCGTGCTGGTCGCCGCAGGCGCGGACAGCGCGGCGCTGCTGCGCCCGCTGGGGCTGCGCGTGCCGCTGTATCCGGTCAAGGGCTATTCGGTGACGGTGATGATCCGCGACGAGCTGCAGGCACCGCTGGGCGCACTGATGGATGAGTCGTACAAGGTCGCGATGACGCGCATGGGCAACCGTCTGCGCGTCGCCGGCACGGCGGAGCTGGGCTCGCGTCGGCTCGACCTGCGCCCCGCCGCGCTGAACACGCTGGTCAAGGTGGCGCGCGACTGGTTCCCGGTCGCCGGCAACTACCAGGAGGCCACGCAGTGGGCCGGGGCGCGGCCGATGCTGCCCGACGGCCCGCCGCTGATCGGCCCCACCGCCGTGCCCGGGCTGTTCCTGAACCTGGGCCATGGCTCGACGGGCTGGGCGATGAGCTGCGGATCGGGCAAGATTGCGGCTGACCAGATTGCCGCCAGCGCCGGCGCATCCGGCAGCGGCGGCCCCGAGATCGACATGGAGGGCCTGCTGCCGGACCGCTACGGGCTGGGGCCCACCCAGTAAGCCCGACATGACCACCTCTGCCTCCCCAGCCATCGCGCCCACGGACCCTGGTGAAGGCTGGCTGGCGCTGGATGCCGCCGCGCCGGAACCGGTGCCGCTCTACGGCGTGGCCGCCATCCGCCGCATCGAGCATGCCGCGCTGGCGCAGCTGCCGGCCTTCACGCTGATGTCGCGCGCCGGCACGGCGGCGGCGCACTGGCTCGCGCGTCATGCGCCCGACGGCCCGCTGCTGTTCCTTGCGGGTCCCGGCAACAACGGCGGCGATGCGCTGGTCGCCGCCACGCAGCTGCACCGCGCCGGCCGCCCGGTGCAGGTCTGGCTGGCCGCCGATCCGCGGCGCCTGCCCGCCGATGCCGCCACCGCGTGGCAGCAGGCGCAGGCCGCGGGCGTGCCGCTGACTGTGATGGCGGACGTGGACACCTCGCAGGATGCGCCATGGCCCGCCGGCACCGCCGCGCTCATCGACGGCCTGCTGGGCATCGGCCTGAACCGCGCCGCCGACGGCGCCATGGCATGGTGGATCGCCCAACTGAACCGCGCCGGGCTGCCGGTGTTTGCGCTGGACATTCCCAGCGGCCTGCACGCCGACACCGGCGCCGGCACGCCTGCCGTGCGCGCGCACCGCACGCTGAGCTTCATCGCCGCCAAGCCCGGCCTGCTGACGCTGGACGGCCGCGACTGCGCCGGCGCGGTCGACATCGCGCCGATCGGCCTGGACTATCCCCCGCATGAAATACCGCAGGGCCTGGTGAACGGCCCTGCGCTGTTCAGCGCCGCGCTGCCGCGCCGCCACCACGGCAGCCACAAGGGCACGCATGGCTCGCTGGCGATCATCGGCGGCAACCTCGGCATGACCGGCGCGCCGCTGCTCGGCGCCCGCGCCGCGCAATGGCTCGGCGCGGGCAAGGTGCATGTCGGCTTCCTGGCGCAGCCGGCGCCGCTGTTCGATCCGCTGCATCCGGAGCTGATGCTGCATGCGGTGGACGCGCTGGCGCTCGCGTCGATGTCGGCGCTGGTGATCGGGCCGGGCATGGGCACCGATGCCAACGCGCGCCAGCAGTTCGCGCGGCTGCTGCAGGCCACGACGCTGCCGCTGGTGCTGGATGCCGATGCGCTGAACCTGCTGGCCTCGGATCCGTCGCTTGCCGGCGCGCTGGCCACGCGCGGCGCAGCCACCGTGATGACGCCGCACCCGCTCGAAGCCGCGCGGCTGATGGGCGTGCCGGTGGCCGAGATCCAGCGCGACCGGCCCGCCGCCGCGGCGGCGCTGGCCGCGCAATGGCAGGCCGTGGTGGTGCTGAAGGGATCGGGCAGCGTGATCGCCGCGCCCGACGGCAGCCCGTGGACGCTGAACCCCACCGGCAACGCGGCGCTGGCCAGCGCCGGCACCGGCGACGTGCTGGCCGGCATGCTGGGCGCGCTGATGGCGCAAGGCATGGCGCCGCTGGCCGCGGCGCAGGCGGCGGTGTGGATCCATGGCCGTGCCGCCGATGTGCTGGTCGCGCAAGGCACGGGCCCGGCAGGCGTCACCGCCAGCGAACTGTATGCGCCGGCACGCGGAATATTCAACCAGTTGCTGGGCGCAGCGCGCACGTGAAGCGCGCGTTCGCCGCACCTGCCGTCAGACAACGCCCGATACCCGCGCCGCACCCCGGCTGCTATGTTGCAAGTGGTAACGATATGACGCCGCCGCGAGGCGCGATGCCGCAATCGCTGGCGATATACTTACCGCTCCGCCTTGCAAGCCGGCAATGCCACGCGGCTCGCGCCCTGCAACCTTGCTAGTCCTGCACGCAGTCCTGCATGCCCACTGACCTTCACGCCTGGAACGCCCTGCTGCGGCACCATGACACCCTTCGCGACGCCCAGATGCGCGACTGGTTCGATCGCGAAGGCGCGCAACGCGTCACGCAATGCTCGCTGGAAGCCGCCGGCCTCTATCTCGATTACTCGAAGAACCGCATCACCGCGCAAACCATGGCGCTGCTGATGCAGCTCGCTGCCGAGGCGGGCGTCGCCCGGCGCCGCGACGCGATGTTCGCGGGCGAGCATATCAACACCACCGAAGACCGCGCGGCCCTGCACGTGGCGCTGCGCGCCGACGCCGGCGCCGGCTACAAGGTCGACGGCGAAGCGGTGATGCCGGCGATCCACCAGGTGCTGGCGCGCATGCGCGACTTCTCCGGGCGCGTGCGCAGCGGCGCGTGGAAAGGCGCGACCGGCGAGCGCATCACCGATGTCATCAACATCGGCATCGGCGGCTCCGACCTGGGGCCGCGCATGGTGTGCCGGGCGCTGTCGCACCTGGCCGATGCCGACGGCCACACCGCGCCGCGCATGCATTTCGTCTCCAATGTCGACGGCACCGACCTGGCCGAGACCCTGGCGCGGCTCGATCCGCAGCGCACCCTGGTGATCGTCTGCTCCAAGACCTTCACCACGCTCGAGACCATGGCCAACGCGCGCAGCGCGCGCGCCTGGTTTGTCGCCAGCGGCGTGGCCGAGCAGGACCTGGCCAGGCACTTCGTCGCGGTCTCGACCAATACCGAGGCGGTGCGCGAATTCGGCATCGACCCGGCCAATATGTTCGAGTTCTGGGACTGGATCGGCGGGCGCTTTTCGCTGTGGTCGTCGGTCGGCCTGTCGATCACGCTGGCGCTGGGCTTCGATGCCTTTGCCGACCTGCTGGCCGGCGGGCGCGCGATGGACGAGCACTTCCGCAGCGCGCCGCTGGAGCGCAATATGCCGGTGATCCTCGGCATGCTGGGCATCTGGTACCGCAACTTCTGGAACCTGCCCACCAGCTGCATGGCGCCCTACTCCACCTCGCTTGAGCTGTTTCCCGCGTTCCTGCAGCAGCTGGAGATGGAAAGCAACGGCAAGTCGGTGCAGCTCGACGGGCAGCCCATCCGCACGCATACCTCGCCGGTGGTGTGGGGCACGGCCGGCACCAACGGCCAGCACGCCTATTTCCAGCAGATCCACCAGGGTTCGCAGGTGGTGCCGGTGGATTTCGTCGCGCCGCTGGTGCCGCCGCGCCGGCTGCCGGGCCATCACGCCAAGCTGCTGGCCAATTGCTTCGCGCAGGCCGAGGCGCTGATGCGCGGGCGCAGCGCCGACGAGCTGCGCGCCACCGGACTGAAGGATGACGTGCGCATCGCGCATATGGTGTTCGACGGCAACCGCCCCAGCAACACGCTGCTGATGGAGGACCTGACGCCCAATGTGCTGGGCGCGCTGATTGCGCTGTACGAGCACCGCACCTTCGTGCAGGGCGTGGTGTGGCGCATCAACTCGTTCGACCAGTGGGGCGTGGAGCTGGGCAAGATCCTGGCCCGCCCGATCGAGGCCGAACTGACCGGCACCGCCACCGGCCAGCACGATGCCTCCACCGCCGCGCTGATCGCGCGCGCCCGCGCGGTGCTGAAGGCGGGCGCGGCCAGCTAGCCGGCTAGACCTCGGCGCCGATCCATTCGTCGCTGGCCACGCGGCCGGCATCGATGGTCAGCACGCGCCCGCAGCGCGACGCCACCGAGCGGTCATGCGTGACCAGCACCAGCGTCGAGCCGGCGTCGCGGTTCAGTTCGAACATCAGCGCGATCACCGCTTCGCCGGTGGCGGTATCGAGGCTGCCCGTGGGTTCATCGGCGAACAGGATGTCCGGGCGCGCGACGAACGCGCGCGCCAGCGCCACGCGCTGCTGCTCGCCGCCCGACAGCGTGCGCGGGTAGTGGCCCAGGCGCGCGCCCAGGCCCACGCGCTGCAGCATGTCGACGGCGCGCTCGCGCACCTGCGCGGTTTCGCCGCGCAGTTCCAGCGGCAGCATCACATTCTCCAGCGCGGTCAGGTGGCCCACCAGCTGGAACGACTGGAACACGAAGCCGACATGCCGTCCACGCACCGCGGCGCGCTGGTCTTCGTCCAGCGCGTACAGGTCCTGGCCCTGCAGCCGCACCGTGCCGGTGCTGGGCAGGTCCAGCCCGGCCAGCAGCCCCAGCAGCGTCGACTTGCCCGATCCCGACGCGCCCACGATGGCCAGTGTTTCGCCCGGCGTGACGGAAAAGGTCACGTCGTGCAAAATCGTCAGCGAACCGGTCGTGTCGGCCACGGTCTTTCCGAGGGATTCGACTGCAAGAATGGAAGAAGACATGGATATAGGGATCCGAGGGAAAAGGCGCAGGCTGCTGCTGGCAGCCGGCATGGCGCTGGCGATATCGGCCGCGGCACAGGCACAGGCTCCGGCCAGCACGCCGGCCAAGGCCACCGGCCCCGCGCTGCTGGTGCTGGGCGACAGCCTGTCGGCAGAATACGGCATCGCGCGCGGCGCGGGCTGGGTCACGCTGCTGCAGGACCGGCTACGGCAAGAGCGCTTCGATTATAGCGTCGTCAATGCCAGCATCAGCGGCGAGACCACCATCGGCGGCAAGACCCGCCTGCCCGAGCTGCTGTCGCGGCACCGCCCCGCCATCGTGGTGATCGAGCTCGGCGCCAACGACGCGCTGCGCGGCTTGCCGCTGCAGACCACCGAGGCCAACCTGCGCAACCTCGTCACCACGGCGCAGAAGGCGGGTGCGAGCGTGCTGCTGATCGGCATGCGCATCCCGCCCAACTATGGCCAGGACTACACCGAGAAGTTCGTCTCGCTGTATCCGAAGCTGGCGGGCGAGTACAAGGTGCGGCTGGTGCCCTTCTTCCTCGATCAGGTGATCGCGCGGCAGGACTGGTTCCAGCCCGACCGCATCCACCCGACCGCCGCGGCGCAGCCCGCGTTGCTCGATACGGTCTGGCCGCAGCTCAAGCCGCTGCTCAAGCGCGGCGCCGCGAAAGGATCATGAAAAAACCCCTGCCGCGTGGCAGGGGTTTTTGATTTACGCGTGCGGCGTGGCCGCCGGCCTGGCTCGGATCACTCGGCGCCTGGCTCCGGCGTCGCGCCCGCCGGCGCCAGCAGCTTGACCTTGGCGCGCGCCTTCAGGCTTTCATAGAACGCCTGCAGGTCGGTCTGGCCGGCCAGCTGCGCCAGTTGCTGTGCCTCGGCCTGGCGCTGGGCCGGATTGGCCTGTGCCGGCTGGCTGACCTTGGTGATGCGATAGACCGCATAGCCCTGCGCGCCCAGGTCGACACCGACCAGCGCCGGCAGCTTGGCGGCATCGGCGCGCATCACCGCTTCGACGGCCTGCGGCGTCATGCCCTCGGCCTTGGTGCGCGACACCGTCTGCGCCGGGCCAAAGCCCTCGGCGCTGTCGGCCTGCTTCAGCGCGGCCAGCCGCGCCTCGCCATCCTTGCGCGCCAGTGCCGCCGCTTCCTGGGCGATATAGCCTTCACGCACCTGGGCTTCGACTTCTTCGAACTTGCGCACGGTCGCCGGGCGGTACGCGACGATGCGCGCGGCCACCAGCGTGTTCGGCGCAACCTGCACGGCTTCGGTGTTGCGCTTGTTCTTGATCGCGTCATCGCTGAACAGCGCCTTGAGCAGCTTCTCGTTGTTCAGCGGGCTCTGCGCGCCCAGCGCCGGATTCGGCTGGCGCGTGACGTTGTCGGCGGTCTGGATGGTCAGCCTGAACTTGTCGGCGGCGGGCTTGAGGCTGTCGGCCTGCTCGTAGACGGTATTGCCGAAGGCATCGGCCTGCTCGGCAAACTTCTTGTCGGCGAACTGCTTGCGCAGCTCGGCTTCGAGTTCCGTGCGCACGGCCTCCAGCGGCCTGGTTTCCGCGGGCTTGGTGCCGGTCAGCTTGATGATGTGGTAGCCGAAGTCGGTCTCGACCACGTCGCTGATCTGGCCTTCCTTGAGCGCGTACATGGCGTCCTCGAACGGCTTGACCAGCGCGCCGCGGCCCATGAAGCCGAGGTCGCCGCCCTTCTCGGCCGAACCCGGGTCCTGCGAATTCTTGCGCGCCACCTCGGCGAAGGTGTCCGGGTGCTTGCGCACTTCTTCCAGCAGCTTGGCGGCCTTGTCCTTGGCGGCCTGGCGCTGCGCCGCCGGCGCATCCTTCGGCGCGCTGATCAGGATATGGCTGGCGCGGCGCTGCTCGTCGACGCGGAAGCGCGCGATATTGCTTTCGTAGTACGACTTCAGCTCTTCCGGCGTCACCGCCTGCGATGCGGCCAGCGCTTCGCCCGACAGCACCAGGTATTCCACCTGGGCCTGCTCCGGCACCGAGAAGGCCTGCTGGTGGCTGTCATAGTAGGCCTTCAGTGCGGCGGCATCGGGCTCGACCCTGGCGGCGTAGCCGGCCGGCTTGAACAGCAGCGCCTGCACCTCGCGCTGCTGGTCGCGCACCGCCATCAGGCGCTCGATCAGCGACTTCGGCACGAACGCCGTCGCGGCCACCGACGCGCCCAGCTGCTGCGTGGCCAGCTCGAAGCGCATGCGCGCATCGAACTGCTCGGGGGTCATGCCCTGCGACTGCAGCAGCTGCAGGTAGGCCTTGTCGTCGACCTTGCCGTCCTTGCCGCGCGGCAGTTGCTGAATCGCCGGCAGGCTGCTGATCTCTTCGAGCAGCTTGGCGTCCGACACCGTCAGGTGCTCGTTGGCCACCGCATTGGCCATCACGCGCTGCTGGATCAACTGCTCGAGCACGGCCTTGCGCGCCTCCGGGCCCTCGAACTGGCGCGGATCATAGTTGGCGCCCAGGATCTGGCGCGCGCGCTCGCTCTGGTCGCGCACGACATTGTCGATCTCCTGCACGCTGATGGCGCGGCCGTCGACCTCGGCGGCATCGTGCGAGCTGTCCATGAAGCGCGAATAGCTTTCCACGCCGAAGAACACGAACGACGGGAAAACAAGCACCAGCAGCAGCAAGAGCATCAGGCGCCGGTTGTTGCGTACGAAATCAAGCATGCGGATTCGGGTAGTGGATTGGCACGAAAGACAAACTCCGCGATTCTATCAGGAGCCGGTGGGCAAGCGCCCTTTGTGCAGGGTGGGGAACATGAGCCGCAAATGAAAAACGCCCGCTGCTGCGGGCGTTTCATAAAGCTGGCGGAGTGGACGGGACTCGCCTACGTGCCGCAGGCCGCTGCTGCGCCTGCAGGCGCAGCCCTTCTCGCCCCGCCGCGAGCCGCGCAGGCGGCTCGCTCCACTCCGTACAAATAAAAAAGCCCGCTTGCGCGGGCTTCTCTAAATTTGGCGGAGTGGACGGGACTCGAACCCGCGACCCCCGGCGTGACAGGCCGGTATTCTAACCGACTGAACTACCACTCCTGTGTCGGCTCCTGCATGGCGGCGACTTGCGCTGGCGATCCCGGCTTCTGAAAGGAAACGGATTTCCTTTAAGAATCAGGAACCTGGCGCATCATCCGCGCCCCTTGCGGGACGTGCCTTGCTGCAGGAGGCCGAACTATAGCGCGTGTCGCGCAGCGGTGCAATACCCTGCCCCCGATCGGCACTCACAGGCGCTCACAGGCGCTCACAAGGCCAGCCGCTCGGCCGCTGCCATCCCTGCCAGCACCTTGTCCAGCGTCACCGGAAATTCCCGCACCCGCACGCCGGTGGCGTTGTACACCGCATTGGCCACTGCCGCCCCCGCGCCGCACACACCGAGCTCTCCCAGTCCCTTGATGCCCAAGGGGTTGGCATCCGGGTCGGGCTGGTCCAGGAACACCACCTCCATCTGCGCCACATCGCCGTTGACCGGCACCAGGTACTCGGCCAGGTCGTGGTTGATAAAGCTGCCGTAGCGCGCGTCCAGCAGCGTCTGCTCCATCAGCGCGGCGCCGATGCCCCAGGTCATGCCGCCCAGGATCTGCGAGCGCGCGGTCTTGGGGTTGAGGATGCGGCCGGCGCCGATCACGGCCAGCATGCGCCGCATGCGAATCTCGCCGGTATCGGCATCGACCGCGACTTCGGCGAAATGCGCGCCATAGGCGTGGTGCGAGCGCGCCTTGTACGCATCGCCCATGCCTGCCACCCGGCCTTCCGCCTGCAGCCCGCCGGGCGCGACGCGCGCCATCAGGTCGTCCAGCCGTTGCGTGCGCGCGCCGAGGGTAACGCTGCCATCGGCGAAGCGCACCGCCGCCGGGGCGGCCTCGTTCGGCCCGCTGGCAGCGGCGACGATGCGGCCCTTGAGCTGCGCGCAGGCATCGGCCACCGCGGAGCCGGCGCTGGCCGCGCCCCACGATCCGCCGGACCCCGCCGTGCGCGGGAAGCGGCTGTCGCCCAGTTCGACCCGCACCCAGTTCAGGGGCACGCCCAGGCTCTCGGCGGCGATCTGCGTCAGGATGGTGTAGGTGCCGGTGCCGATGTCGGTCATGTCCAGCCGCACCGTGACGCGGCCGCGGCTGTCCATGGCCACCTGCGCCGCCGCGGCGCCGAGGTAGTTCGGCCGTATCGCCGCGGCCATGCCCATGCCGACCAGCCAGCGCCCTTCGCGCACGCTGCGGGGTGCGGCGCGGCGGCGCTGCCAGCCGAAGCGCGCGGCGCCGGTGCGCATGCAGTCGACCAGGTTGCGGGTGGAAAACGGCAGGCCGGTCTCGGGCTCGCGCTCGGGCTCGTTGCGTATGCGCAGCTCGATCGGGTCCAGCCCCAGGCGCTCGGCCAGTTCGTCCATGGCGCACTCGAAGGCCAGCATGCCCGGCGCCTCGCCGGGCGAACGCATCCATTCGCCGCGGTTCAGGTCGACCGGCACCAGCCGGTGCCGCGTCGCCCGGTGCGGCGCTGCGTACAGCGCGCGCGCGAACACCGCGGTCTGCTCGCAATACTCCTCGAAGCGGCAGGTCGCCGAAAAGACCTCATAGTCCATTGCCGACAGCCGCCCGTCGCGGCTCGCGCCCAGCCGCACGCGATGCGACATGGCCGCGCGATGGCCGGCGTTCGCATACATCTGCTGGCGCGTCAGCGCGATCTTCACCGGCCGCCGCAGTTCGCGCGCCGCCAGCGCGGCCAGCACGGTGTCGGCATGGACGATCAGCTTGGCACCGAAGCCGCCGCCGGTGAAGGGGCTGACGATGCGCACCCGCTCCGGCGCGATGCGCAGCGTCGCGGCCAGGCCCGCCTGGAAGTTGGCAAGCGTCTGCGCCCCCGTGTAGACGGTCAGCCCGGCATCCGACCATACCGCCAGGGTCGCGTGCGGCTCCATCGGATTGTGGCTCTGGTACGGCGTGGCGTAGGTCACGTCCAGCGCCACCGCGGCCTGGGAGAACGCGTTGGCGAAATCCCCCGTCGCGCTGTCAGGCGTGAATCCCGCGTTGGTGCGCGGCGGCTTGTAGGCCTCGGCCAGCCGCGGCGCCAGCTCGAATTCCCCGGGCTCGGCCTGGTAGCGCACCTGCACCAGCGCGGCGGCGGCGCGCGCCGCTTCGAAGCTCTCGGCCACCACCAGTGCCACCGGCTCGTCGTAATAGCGCACGCGGTCCGATGCCAGGTACGGCCGCGCGCGCGTGAACACGTCGCGCGGGGTGGGCGGCACCGACGGCCCGAACGGCGGCTGGGCGGGCGCGTTCCGATGCGTCATCACATGGATCACGCCGGGCGCCTGCCGCGCCTGGCGGGTATCGATGGCAACGATACGGCCGCGCGCGATGGTGGCGCCGACGATATAGCCGTAGGCCGGCGGCACCGGGCCAGCCACTTGCTGTTCACCGGCATAGGTGGCGCGCCCCGTCACCTTCAGCCTGCCGTCAACCCGGTCGATGGGCAGGCCCACCGGAGCGCCCGGCGCCCGGCCTGCAGTACCTTGCGTGTTCGTTGGCGTGTTCGTCGGCGTGTTCGTCGTCATGTTCGCACCAGTCCGTGTCATGTGCGCGGCGCAACGGCTTGCGCGGCGGCGGCCAACGCCTGCCGCACCGTGCGCAGCGCCAGCGGAATCTTGAAATCGTTGCCGCCATGCCCGCGCGCGCCCGCGAGCGCCGCGTCCGCGGCCGCCTGCCAGCTGAATGCATCCGCCGCTCTGCCACGCAGTCCCTGCTCGGCGCCGTCGGCCCGCCACGGGCGCGGCGCGACGCCGCCAAGCGCGATGCGGGCGCCGCGCACCTGGCCGCCCGCCACGTCGAGCACCAGCGCCACCGACACCAGCGCAAACGCATACGAGGCGCGGTCGCGCACCTTGCGGTAAAGCTGGTGCCCGGCCGGCGGCGGCGGCAGCGAGACCGCGGCGATCATCTCGCCGTGCCGGAGCTGGGTTTCGATATGCGGTGTCGCGCCCGGCAGCCGGTGCAGCTCGCGCACCGCGATGACGCGCTCGCCGCCCTGCGGCAATACGGTGTGCACGCGCGCGTCCAGCGCCGCCATCGCCACCGCCATGTCGGACGGATGCACGGCGATGCAGGACTCGCTGCCGCCCAGGATGGCGTTCATGCGGTTGTGGCCCTGCAGCGCCGCGCAGCCGCTGCCGGGCGTGCGCTTGTTGCAGGGCATATGCGGATCGTAGAAGTAGGCGCAGCGGGTGCGCTGCAGCAGGTTGCCCGCGGTCGACGCCTTGTTGCGGATCTGGCCGGACGCGCCCGCCAGCAGCGCCTGCGACAGCAGCGGATAGCGCGCGCGCACGCGCGGGTCCGCGGCCAGGTCGCTGTTGCGCACCTGCGCGCCGATGCGCAGCCCGCCGTCGGCGGTGTCTTCGATGGCAGCGGGCGGCAGCCGGCTGATATCGACCAGATGGCGCGGCTGCTCGATGCCCAGCTTCATCAGGTCGAGCAGGTTGGTGCCGCCGCCGATAAAGCGCGCGCCTTCGCGGCTGGCGACGGCCTGGACCGCTTGCGCGGCGTCGCCGGCGCGCTCGTAGGAGAACGTCATCATGCCTTGCCCCCGTCGGCGGCATCGCGGATCGCTGCGACGATATTCGGATACGCTGCGCAGCGGCACAGATTGCCGCTCATGCGCTCGCGGATCTCGGCCTCGTCGAGCGCGAACGCCCGCGCCGCCACGTCGCGGCTGGCATGGCTGGGCCAGCCGGCGCGAACCTCGGCAAGCATGCCGACGGCCGAGCAGATCTGCCCGGGCGTGCAGTAGCCGCACTGGAACGCGTCACGCGCGATAAAGGCGGATTGCACGGGGTGCAGCGCATCGCCGTCCGCGAGCCCTTCGATGGTGGTGATGGCGTCGCCGTCGTGCATCACCGCCAGCGTCAGGCAGGCATTGATGCGGCGGCCGTTCACCAAGACGGTACAGGCGCCGCACTGGCCGTGGTCGCAGCCTTTCTTGGTGCCGGTCATGCCGAGCTGGTTGCGCAGCGCATCGAGCAGGGTCGTGCGCACATCGAGCTGGACCGCATGTTCCGCGCCGTTGATGCGCAAGCTCAGCGGCCGCAGCGGCACGGCGGCGGGCGCGGCATTCGGCGCAGGAGATGGGCCTGATGGGCCCGATGCAGCCTGCGCCGGCGCAGGGCGCACTGCGAACAGCATGCCGCTCGCCGCGCTGGCCCGCAGCACGGCGCGGCGACCGGGGTTTTGCGGATGGTCCTCCTGATCCATGGTCTGCTCCTGGTGAGGACGGCAAGGCCAGGCCCTGCCGCGCGGCGCGACAGACTTCCCCCGCGGAAGCCGCCAAAGCCGGCACCGGCAGTATGTCGGCGCCAGCGGGGGCGTTTCTTTCACATATCAGGCGGAAATATCAGAATCCTGGCGCAAGTGCTGCCGATAGCTGCGCGGCGTCGTGCCGGTCAGGCGCTGGAAGGTGGAGGTGAAATGGCTCTGGCTGGAAAAGCCCAGTTCCAGCGCCACGGCACTGATCGGCATCGCGCTGGCGCGCAGCAGGCATTGCGCGCGCCGCACCCGCCGGGCGATGACGTAGGCGTAAGGGGCCATGCCGGTCTCCGCCTTGAAGCGGCGCGCGAAGCTGTCCACCGGCATGCCCGCCACGCCGGCCAGGTCGCCCAGCGACAACGACGTGTCCAGGTGCGCGTCGATATAGTCGGTCAGGCGCGCCAGCAGCCGCTGGCCCAGCCCCTGCATGCGGCGTGCGGGCGCGGCCGGCGCGGCGCCCGCGATGCGCAGCGCCACCAGCGAAACCAGGTGCTCCAGGTAGACCGCTTCGGGAACACGGCCCGCGGCCATGTCCGCGCTCAGCGAGGTCAGCAACGCCCGCACCACCGCGTCGGCCGTGTCATTGATGCGCATCGGCAATTGCGCCAGCCGCTCGCAACCCGGCAGCGCCAGCGCCGGATCGAGCCACAGCGCCGTGTAGACCAGGTCGGCGTCGCGGAAATGCCCGCTGCGTTCCGCATGGGCCGGCACGAAGCTGAGCGTGCCGGGCCGGTCGCGCCCGTCGTGCATCAGCCGCCCTTCGCTGTAGACGCAAGTGCGCCCGGTCGAGCCGCGCTCGGTCAGCACGATCAGGTGGCGCGGCGCGCTCCAGCGGAACTCCGCCTCGCCGCAGGCCCAGTGGCGATGGTCGAAGACCAGGCCGCCGCCGAGCATGGATGTCGTGTACGCGGCAGCGGTCCTGGCCTGGCGTGCCGTCAGGCGGCCGTGACCGATGGCTGGGGTCAGGGTCATGGTCGGTCCTTTCAAGGGGCGATACGCGGCCGGGGGTTCCCGCGGGTAGGAGTGACGGATTCACCACGGACGACCGAGCCTGCCGGCCGGCCCATCTTATCGCGGGAACAGGCAACGAGACATTACCCCGCCCGGCGCATTGCTAAGTCGGCTGCAATGCGCGAGACGGTGGCGTTCGAATGCCGGTCCTGGCGGACCCGCAGATCATCCAGCCACGCTCTGGCTATACTCTCCCGAGGATTCGCCCTGCCCGGTTGTTCCCCGCAATGCCACGACATTCCTCCGGAGCCACGCCATGCGAACCGGCCTTTGCGCCAGCCGACAACGGCATGCCTCGCCAGATGCAAGGTTGCGCAAGCGCTACCGCGCACTCCCGGCGCTTGCCGCGGTACTCGCCACGACTTGCATGGCGCAGGATTTCGATGCCATCGAGCGGCCATTATGGGAAGCCGGCCTTGGGCTCGGCGGCATCACCCTGCCGCACTACCGCGGCTCGGACTCGCGCGCCAACCTGCTGTTTCCGGTGCCCTACTTTGTCTACCGCGGCGAGCATTTCCGCGCCGACCGCAACGGGGTGCGCGGCAAGTTATTCGATAGCGACCGGATCGAGGCCAATGTCAGCCTCGGCATCTCGCTTCCGGTCAAAAGCAGCCAGGACGAGGTCCGGCGCGGCATGCCAGACCTCAAGACCGCCGTGGAAATCGGACCTTCGCTGGCGGTCACGCTTTGGCATTCCGCCGAGGACCGTACCCGGCTCGATCTGCGGCTTCCGATACGGCTGGCCGTGACCGTGGAGTCGTCGCCCAGGGCGATAGGCTGGATCTTCTCGCCGAACCTGAACCTGGACATTGCCAATGTCGGCGGCCTGCCCGGCTGGAACCTGGGCTTGATGGCCGGGCCATTGTTCTCGAGCGCGCGTTACAACCAGTACTTCTATTCTGTCGAACAGCAATTCGCAACCGCGGCGCGTCCGGCCTACACCGCACAGGGTGGATATTCCGGCAGCATGGCGCTGGCTTCGTTGTCCAGGCGGTTCCGCCATGTCTGGTTCGGCGCCTTCGTCCGCTACGACCGGCTCGACGGCGCCAGCTTCGAGAACAGCCCGCTGGTGCGCCAGAAGGACGCCCTTGCCGCCGGGCTGGCGCTGAGCTGGGTCTTTGGTCAGTCGTCGACGTATGTGTCGAGCCGGGAATAGGGTCACATGCGGCTCATCGCGACGCGATGCGCGGCGGCGGGTCTCGGCTGAAGGCATGCGCCTGGGAGCACGTATGCGATATATTTCCGCAGGCCATCCGGCCAACTCGCAACATCCTCCACAGAGAAAAAACGACATGCCAATGACAAGGACGATCGTCAGCGCTGTTGCCCTGCTTTGCGCCGCTCCGGTATTCGCGCAGCCGGCCACGCCGCCCGCCGGGCTGTCACCCGCATTGATCCGCGTCGCGCAATCGGGCGTCCTGCGCGTGTGCACGCCCGGCGACTACAAGCCCTTCAGCTTTATGAAGTCGGAAGGCCAGTACGAAGGACTCGACGTGGATTTGATGACGTCGCTGGCTAGCTCGCTCGGCGCCAAACCGCAATTCGTCAAGACCAGCTGGGCCACGCTGATGCCGGACTTCGTCAGCGGCAAGTGCGATATCGGCACCGGCGGCATCTCGGTGTCGCTGGAACGCCAGAAGCACGCCTATTTCAGTGCGCCCTACATGGTCAATGGCAAGACGCCGATCACGCGCTGCGAGAATGTGCAGCGCTTTCAGACCATCGAGGCGATCAACCAGCCCGGCGTGCGCGTGATTGCCAATCCCGGCGGCAGCAACGAGCGCTTCGCCCGCACACACCTGTCGCGGGCCCGGCTGACGATGCACAAGGACAACCTGACGATTTTCGACGAGGTCATCCAGGGCCACGCCGACGTCTTCGTTACCGAGGCCGCCGAAGCCATCGTCCAGAGCAAGGCCCACCCGGAGCTATGCGCGGTCAATCCGGACAAGCCGCTGCAGTACGCTGAAATGGGCTATCTGCTGCCAAACGGCGATGAGGTGTTCAAACGGTACGTTGACCAGTGGCTGCACCTGGCCCGCGCCGGCGGCGAATTCGATGCGCGCCGTGCGGCCTGGCTGGGGAAGTAGCGTTTCGCATGCCATCGACGACGCAGGCACGCGGCGGGTCAGCGTACATGCGTCGATAGCACGCCAGTAGGCTCTGCCGACTGCCGACGGCTGCTGTCTTCCCGTTGCCGGGCGCTCGCCAGCGAAGGCGTCCCGGCGCGCGGGGCCCGGGAAGAGGCCGACAAACACTACTGCAGCACCAGGCTATCGCCCTCCACAATCCAGGCCCACCCTCTTCGCTGCCGATCCTTCGCCTGCCAGGCGCGAATGATTTCATCGTCCTTCAACGTGAGTCCGATGTCGTCCAGGCCGTGCAACAGCCCCTTCCGACGCATCGCCGCGAGTTCGAACGGGATCGATGAACCGTCGGGCGCGATGATCGTCAACGCCTCGAGGTCCACGCGCACCGGGGCGCCATACGCGCATTGCGCAGCCAATGCCTCGATCTTCTCCGGCGGCAATGCGACTGGCAACAGTCCATTCTGAAAGCAGTTGTTGTAGAAGATGTCGCCATAGCTAGGCGCAATCACGCACCGCACGCCCATGCCCTTTAACGCGACTACCGCGCCTTCACGCGACGAGCCGCAACCAAAGTTGCGTCCGGCCAGCAGCACCGGGGCGCCGCGGAACACCGGATCGTTCAGGATGCAGCCGGGGTCCTCGGTGCCGTCAGGCCGGTAGCGCAACGCCTCGAAGGCATAGTGACCCAATGCACCCGGCGGCTGCTCCGTCAGACGTTCAATGCGAATGATCACATCGGTATCGACGTTTTCGCGCAGCAGCGGAATGGCGGCACCGATGACTGTCGTGAATGGCTGCATGGTCATTGAAGTCTCCGTACGTCTGTGATCCGGCCGGTCACGGCGGCAGCTGCCGCCATGGCGGGGCTGGCCAGGTGCGTGCGCGCCCCCGGCCCCTGCCTGCCGACGAAATTCCGGTTGGAGGTTGAAACCGAACGCTTGCCGGGCGGAACCTGCTCGCCGTTGGCTGCAACGCACATGCTGCAGCCCGGCTCGCGCCACTGGAAACCGGCGGCTTCGAACACCGCACGCAATCCCTCTGCCTCCGCCTCGCGTTTCACGTTCTCCGAACCCGGCACCACCCAGGCGGTGATGCCCGGCGCCACCCGGCGCCCCCGGACAATGGCCGCCGCCGCGCGCAAATCGGACAGCCGGGAATTGGCACAAGACCCGATAAAAACCCAGTCCACCGACGTTCCGGCAATCGGCGCGCCCGGCTCCAGGCCCATGTAGTCGAGAGCGGCAACGACGGCATCGCGCCGCGCGGAATCGGCTTCGTCTTCAGGTCGCGGTGTCACACCGTCAACCGCGATCACCTGCTCGGGACTGGTGCCCCAGGTAATGGTTGGCACCACCGCCGACGCATCTATCCGCTCTTCGCGGTCGAACACGGCGTCGGCATCGGTGCAAAGCGCCAGCCAGTCGGCTGCGGCCCGCTCGAACAACTCGCCGGCGGGCGCGAACGGTCTGCCCCGCACCCAGTCCACGGTCTTCTGGTCGGGCGCGATCAGCCCAAAGCGCGCCCCCAGTTCGACGCAGAGATTGCAGACCGTCAATCGCCCTTCGATGTCGAGCGATTGGATAGCCGGGCCAGCAAATTCGATGGCGTAGCCGACGCCTGCGGCGGCGCCAAGCTTGCCGATCACATGCAGAATCAGGTCCTTGGCGGTGACGCCCGTTCCCAGTTCACCCTCGCAGAGAATGCGCATACGCCTGGGCTTTTGCTGGCGTAGCGTCTGCGTGGCCAGGGCATGCGTGCTTTCGGAAGTGCCGACGCCGAACGCCATCGCTCCGATGCCGCCATTGGTACACGTGTGGCTGTCGCCGCAAATCACCGTGAGCCCGGGCAGTACGATGCCAAGTTCGGGGCCCATTACATGCACGATGCCTTGCCCAGGCTCGCCCAGATCGAACATCCGGATACCCGCCTTCGCCGAACCCTGGCGCAACCCCTGCCACAGGCGCCCGCCGGGCGGATAGGTATCGCCGTCGCGCCCCGGGCGACTGGACACGGCGTGATCAGGTGTGGAGAACACCAGCTTCGGATCATGCAGCGGCAACCCGCGCGCGGCCACGTCGCGCAACGCCGGCGGACCGGACAGGTCGTGCAGGAGATGGCGATCGATGTGCAGCAGCGCCCAGCCGTCGCCAAGATCACGCACCACGTGCGCGTCCCAAAGTTTATCGACCAGCGTGCGCGCCATCATTGTGCGTCCGCCTGCGTTGCTCTTGCGCCGGCGTTGAAGCGCTGGCGCAAATCGTCCCACTCGTCCGCGCCGAAACGGCGGAACGTATGCGCCACGCTGGCGCCGACGTCGGGCGCCATATGCGTGGCCTTGAGGGATGCAAGTGCGGCGTCACCCGCCTCGATGGCGGCCTTCAGCATCAGGCCCGGCAAGATCGCCAGCTTGTAGCCCATTTGTTCGGCTTCGCGCAAATCAAAGATCGGCGTGCGACCACCCGGCACGACGTTCAGCAGACAGGGGCCGCCAACCTCGCGCGGCACCCGGGCCACTTCGTCGAGCGTCTGCGTGGCCTCGACGAATGCCATGTCGGCACCCGCTTGCAGCGCGGCATTGGCGCGCCAGATCGCTTCGTCCAGCCCGATCATCGCGCGGGCGTCGGTGCGGGCGATGATGACGAAATCCGGCGTACGACGGGCCTGCGCGGCGGCACGGATCTTCGACACGAACTCCTCGCGCGACACTACCTCCTTGCCATCGAGGTGGCCGCATCGCTTCGGCGCGACCTGGTCTTCGATATGAATCGCGGCCACGCCGCGGGCCTCGTACTCGCGCACCGTACGCGTGACGTTCAACTCGTTGCCGTAACCGGTATCGGCGTCGGCGATCAGCGGAATCGAGATCGAACGCGCCATCACCGCTGCGTTGTCAACCATCTCCCCCATTGTCAGCAGACCGAAGTCAGGGAACCCTCGCGCAGCCGATGTGCCCGCGCCGGTCATGTAGCAGGCGCCAAAGCCGGCCTGCTCGATCAGGCGCGCGCCGATCGCGTCGTAGGCGCCAGGGGCGACCAGCATGCCAGGTGCGTCAAGCCGCCGGCGCAGGGATTGAATGGGGGTCATCATCGGTCCTCTGAAGTCGTCTTCGGCACGAACGTGATGGAACATCGCGAACGCCCGCAAACACAGGTTATGTGTTTATATTCTAAATACAACTATGGGCGCGCGTCAAAGACCTTGTTGAAGGCTTCTTGCAACGGATTTCCGGCGTGGTGTGTATCCCTCACCGCTGCGGGAGATGGGAAGGTTGCGGCCCGCGCCCCGCCCGGGCACCCGAACCACGATTCGAAAAGGGAGGAACGGCGGCGCTACCGCTGCCTGATATGCGGGCCGCCGGGGCGGCTCAGCGATCGTGCACGATGCGTCCGGTCACCAGCGTGTTGACGCTGTCGCCCTGGAAGTCCATCAGGATGCGGCTGCGCTCAGGACTCAGGTAGATGCTGATATGCAGCACCGGCACATCAGACTGGTCGTGCATCAGCCGCACCAGCTTCAGCAGCGGCGCGCCTACTTCGACACCCAGCAGCTTCGCCAGCACGGGGTCGGCCAGCTGTGCGGTGATTTCCTGGACGACGCTGCCGAACCTGACTCCCTGGTTCATCAGCAATTCATAGAGCGCATGCTTTTTCAGCGAAGCGGCCGACACGCCTGTGCCCATTGCTGCGGGGATCCATGCGTCAGTCAGCATCACGGGGAGTCGATCGGCGCATCGCAGCCGCAGTGCATGCACGGCCCGCTCGTCGGCGGCCAGTTGCAGTTGCGCAGCGATATCAGGAGGTGCCTCGGCCTGACTGACCTCGATCACCTTGACCTGCGTTTCCTGCGCGGTCTTGCGCAGGCTTTCGACCAGACTCAGGCTAGGCGCTTGCCGGCCAGCAACCTGCATCTTGACGAAGGTACCAAGGCCGTGCCGCCGCTCGACCAAGCCCTGGGAGGCCAGATCCGTCAGAGCACGACGCACGGTGATGCGCGAGACGCCGTAGCGCTCGCAGATGGCCTCTTCCGTAGGCAGCACACCCGACCCTGCGTAGACGCCGCGCGCGATTTCGTCGCGCAGCACGTTGAAGATCTGCCGATGAAGCGCAGTGCCGGCAGCGCGTCGGACCTGGGGGGTATTACGGACTTTGATCGACATGGCATTAGGAAAAACGACGTGACGAGGATAGCACAGGCCAACGCCCGCGATTCTCACACACTTGACCGCGCCGCATAGTTGTTATTATTCTATAAACACATTACAACATCGACGCCGACATCGCACAGACCATTGCGTCGCCAGGGAGACAATATGCGACAACGAATCAAACGCCGGCTGATCTGGTCGGCTGCCGCCTTGCTGGGCTGGGTGGCGCCAGCTGCCTTGGCCGCAACGGCTACGCCATGGAAGCCCGAGCGGCCCGTGACGCTGGTGGTGCCCTACGCCGCGGGAGGTGGAACGGATGCCACGGCGCGCGCGGTCTCGAGGCAGCTCGGTGCCATTTGGGGACAACCGGTGGTGGTCGAGAACCTGCCCGGCGCCGATGGGTTGATCGGCACGCGCAAAGTGATGGAAGCCCGCCCCGACGGCTACACGCTGCTGCTGCAGGTCCCTGCCGTCACGATTACCAGCCATCTTCCCGGTTTGAAAGGCATCGATCCGCTGGCGAAGCTGCAGCCGATCACCGCCATCTCGCAATCGCCGGCCGCGATCGTCGTCAGCGCCAAGCTGCCCGTTTCCTCGCTGGCCGAGCTGGTGGGCTACTGCAAGACGGCCGCGCCGCCATGCTCGCTGGGCAGCGGCGAAAGCCTTGCACGGGTATCCGGCAAGCAGCTGGCTGCCGAAGCAGGCATCCCCAACCTGATTGTCGTCAACTACCGGGGCACCGGACCGATCGTGACCGACCTGATCGCCAACAACGTCAATATGTCGTTCACCGGGATCACCGCGGCGCTGCCGCATTACAAGGCCGGTACGCTAAAAATCCTGGCGACACAAGGCCGCACCAGGGCCGCCGCCTTGCCGGACGTACCGACTACCGCCGAAGCGGGCTTCCCGCAATTCCAGTCGGTGACGTGGTTCGGCCTGTTTGCGCCCAGGGGCACGCCGAGCGCCGTCGCGGAAGGCCTGGTGGCAGCGCTGCGCGAGGGAATCAAGGATCCGGAGGTGCGCAGGACCATCGCCGCGGCCGGCGCGGAGCCGGTAGTCAACTCGCCAGCCGAGTTCGCCGCCCAGGTCAAGCAGGACAGAGACAGGCTGGAAGCCCTGATCAGGAAGTATCCGTTGGAGTGATGCTCCAGCGGACTGGTGCACGGCCCTCACCCGCCTTCTCTACCGCCGAATGCGAGCGAGGAACCGAAAGCTCGTGCACCAACCCCCTTCATCCTTGTTTAAATCACCATCGACCCCGACATGTACTCCGATCAATTCGCCATCCCCTGCGTGCTGATGCGCGGCGGAACCAGCAAAGCCTTGTTTTTTCACGCCAACGACCTGCCCGGGCCTGGCCCCGAGCGCGACACCCTGCTCAAGCGCGCGATGGGCACGCCCGACGTGCTGCAGATCGACGGCATGGGCGGATCCCGACTGGTGACATCCAAGGTGGCGATCATCAGCCGCTCATCCCGTCCCGATGCCGACGTCGATTACACCTTCGCCCAGGCCGACGTCGAGCGCGATCGCATCGGCTACGACGGCAACTGCGGCAACATCTCCTCCGCGGTCGGACCGTTCGCCATCGATGAAGGCCTGGTCGACGCAGTCGAGCCGGTAACCACGGTGCGCATCTATAACACCAACACCGACAAGCTGCTGATTGCCAGGGTGCAGGTCGCGGGCGGCAAGGCGCGCGTGACGGGCGACTGCGCGATCGCCGGCGTGCCGGGCACGGGCGCGGAGATCCTGATGGACTATGCTGGCACGGTCGGGGCGAAGACCGGACGTCTGCTGCCTACCGGCAACGTGGTCGATCGCATCACGCTGTCGGATGGCCGCACGGTCGAAGCGACGCTCTGCGACGTCGCCAATCCCTGCGTATTCGTCGCCGCTGCCTCGCTCGGACTCACCGGCAGCGAGTTGCCCCCGGAAATCTCTGCCAACGAGGCGCTGATCGAAACCATCGGCGAGATCCAGTCGCGTGCCGGCGAGATGCTTGGCCTGTGGCCGCGCTGGCAGGACGTCAAGCTGCCTGGCCTGCCGCTCTTCGTGATGGTGGCGCCGCCCGCCGACTTTACCGACATGGCTGGCGCCGGCCAACGCGCCGAACAGATGGATCTGCACGCGCGGCTGGTATTCCTCGGCAAATGCCACGACAGCATGGCCGGCACCGGCTCGATGTGCACGGCCGCGGCATCACGCCTCCCTGATTCCATCGTGCATCAGGCGCTCGGCGCGCCAGCTGCCGTCGGTGGCGAGTTGCGTATCGGCCATCCCCTTGGCGTGATGCCGGTCCGCGTCGAAGCGAACGCGGGCGCGCGCCCCGAAGACACATCCTTCGCCGTGCTGGGGCTGGCACGCACGGCGCGCCGGCTGATGTCCGGCGAAATCCATGTTCCGCGCGACTACTGAGTCGGGTAGCGCTAACGCCCCGCTGCAACACATTGGTCCCGGCAACGCACCGGGTGCCATTTCCAGGAGACACGATGACACCCAACCCTCGGCGACGCCGCCTGCTGGCGCAACTGGCCGGCACCAGCGCGGGCTTGTTGCTTGCGCCTTGCACCGCACGAGCAAACGACACGGGTCCGATCCGTCTCGTGGTCGGCTATCCGGCCGGACAGACTGTCGACATCATCGCCAGGAATTACGCCGCAGCGCTGACGAAGTCGCTCGGACAATCCGTCTATGTCGAGAACCGTCCCGGCGCCAACGGCATCCTGGGCGCGCAGGAAGTCAAGCGCAGCAGTCCTGACGGCCGCACCCTGCTATTCGGCACGCTGGGCCAGCTCGCGATCAATCCCGGCCTCTACAAGAAGCTGCCGTATGACCCGTTGAAGGATTTTGCGCCGGTATCCCTTGTCAGCATCGGCCCGCTGCTGCTGGTGGCCAACCCATCGTTTCCCGCCAGCAATCTGCAGGAACTGATCCGCTACGCCAGACAGCATCCCGACCAGGTCCACTATGGCTCCGGCGGCAATGGCATCACCGCTCACCTCGCGATGGAGATCCTGCAAGCGCGTGCAGGCATCCAGCTACGGCACGTGCCTTACAAGGGTTCGCCCGCCGCGTTGAACGACCTGATGGCCGGGCAGGTATCCCTCGCGTTTGACGCCTTGCCATCTGCGATGCCGCACGTCCAGGCCGGCAAGCTGAAGGCGCTTGGCATCAGCGGCGCGCAGCGCAGTCCGCAGCTGCCTGCGGTCGCCACATTGTCCGAGCAAGGGCTAAAGGACTTCGAGATCTACTCGTGGGTCGGCATCCTGGCCCCTGCCGGCACCAGGCCCGAAGTGGTATCGGCGCTGAACGCTGCCATTCGCGGCGCCGCGTCTTCGCCGCAAATCCGGGATTCCCTGCGCGCAACCGGCTCGCAGCCCGTGCTTGAATCGCCCGCGTACTTCGCCGATTTCCTACGCCAGGAGGGAACGCGCTGGGCACGCGCGGTGGTCGATGCCGGCGCAGAGATCGATTGATCCGTTGCCTTTCGACATTCGCTTTGGCGGGCGCGCGCAGCCCATATTCCACACCTTTTTTCATTCCATCCGGAGACAGCATGACGCTTACCCACAGCGAAATCGGCGCGGCCCGCGCGCACGATGGCGCGACCGCCGCGCTTGCAGCGCTTGCCGCGACGACAGCAGGCAGCGCGATTCCCGAACCCGTGCGCGCGTGCGTGCGTGACTGTCTGGTCGATTTCGTCGGCCACACTGCATTCTCCGCACAATTCGCTGAAAGCAGTCCCGCCTTTATCGCCGGTACGCGCGACCTCGACACGCAAGGCGGTGGCTTCACCGTGGTCGGGTTAAGCGAGACCTTCACGCGCCAGCAGGCCACGCTGCTCAACGGCGCATTCGCGCACACCATGGACTTCGACGACACCAACGGCGCAGGTGTGCTTCACCCCGGCGCTCCGGTGATTCCAGCCGCGTTGGCCGAAGCCGAGCAACGAGACGTTGACGGCAAGGCTTTGCTCGATGCCATTGTGATTGGCTATGAAGTCGCTTGTCGGATCGGCGCGGCACTCAACACAAGCGCCTACGAACGGGGCTTCCATAACACCTCGGTGGCTGGCATCTTCGGCGCCGCGGCGGCCGCGGGCAGGCTGCGCGACATGAATGCCGCGACGATCGAGGCAGCCTTCGGCATCGCCGGCAGCCTCGCCTCGGGGTCGATGCAATACCTCGAGAACGGCGCGTGGAACAAGCGGCTGCATCCCGGCTTCGCCGCTCACAATGCCATGCTGGCACTCAGCTATGCACAGGCCGGCGTGGTTGCCGCGACAGAGCCGATCGCCGGCCGCTTCGGGCTGCTGGCTGGGTACACCAACGCACCGCGGCCCGAGCAGCTGATCAACGGTCTTGGAACCCAATGGCTTGCGGGGCAAACCGCGCTGAAGCCCTACCCGTCGTGCCGGCTGACCCACGCGGCGATCGATGCGGCGCTGTCGCTACGCGAGCGCTTTGTCCAAGGTGCCCTGCCCGACGCGCGCTTGCAGGTGACCATCTCGCCGACGGCGCACAAAATCGTTGGCGAGGCGTTGGAGGCCAAGCTCGCGCCACGAAACATCGTCGACGCGCAATTCAGCCTGTACTTCCAGGTCGCATGCGCATGGCTGGATGGCGGGGTCGAATGGCAGAGCTATGAGCGGCGGATCGGCACGGCCGAAATGTCGGCGATGACGCAACGCATCTCGGTAACGGTGGATCCCGACCTGGCACCGGGCGGCTGCCGCCTGCGCGCCGAAGCGGACGGCGGCGGCCGGCACGATATCGAAGTGCTGGTGCCTTCGGGCGACCCTTCTACGCCTTTGTCGCCGGCTGGTGTGCGGCGCAAGTTTCTGTCATTGGCGACACCCGTCTATGGCTCGGCGCGCGCCGCCGAAATTGCCGACCGACTCCAGCGCATCGATCGCGAAAGTTCGGCCGCGGCAGCCATTGCGTCGTTGCGCGCCCCCGCATGAATTTCTCTGACCCGAGACACATCGACATGAACAGAACGCTACCCCTGCTCGCATCCTTCGCCCTGATGGCCCTTTCCACGCTGTCGCACGGCAAGACCGATGCCTACCCCACGCGGCCGATCCGCGTGGTAGTGCCGTTCAGCGCCGCGAGCAGCGCAGACAATCTGGCACGCGCCCTGAGCGAGAAGCTGTCCGAAAAACTGAAGCAACCGCTCGTGATCGACAACCGCGTGGGGGCCGGCGGAACGCTCGGCGTAGCGGCGGTCGCCAAGGCGCCGCCGGACGGCTACACGCTGCTGCTGACCACGTCCTCCCCATTGGTAATCAGTCCGCTGATCGACCGCTCGGTGCAGTACAACGTCGAAAAGGACCTGGCCCCGGTGGCGATGCTGTCCACGGGGCCCTTGCTGCTGGTGTCCAGCCCGAACCTGCCCGCCCGCAATGTGCAGGAGCTGATTGCGCTGCTGAAGAAAGAGCCCGGCAAGTACAGCTATGCGTCCAACGGCAATGGCAGCTACTCGCACATGGCGATGGAACTGTTCGCGCGGATGGCAGGCGTCGATCTTGTGCACATTCCTTACAAGGGACCCGCGCAGGCGGAAGCGGATGTCATTGGCGGGCAGGTGACGCTGATGTTTGATGCAGTGGGAACGGCCACCAGCATGATAAAAGCCGGCAGGCTGCGGTCCTACGGCACCAGCTCGGCGCAACCCGATCCCCTGGCGCCTAACCAGATTCCGCTCGCCGCACAAGGCGGCGCAGCCTTGAAAGGCTTCGACGTGTTCGGCTGGTCAGGCCTGCTGGCGCCGGCCGGAACACCGCCATCCGTGATCGCGACCTTGCAGAAGGCAGTTGACGACGTATTGGCCGACGCGGCGTTCCGCCAACTGATGGCCGGACGGAACACGACGCTGGTCAAACCGCAGGCCTCGCGCGAGATGGGCAGGCAGATTCGCGGGGATCAGGCCAAGTGGGAGCAACTGGTGAAAAGTGCGGGGATCAAACTGGAGTGACAGCGGGTGGTGGCCGGCTCCTTTCGGGCAATAGATCCTTCCCCTTTGGCCGGCCCCGATACGCAGCAGTGAAACAGGCATAAAAAAAGGACCCAGATCACTCCAAGGTCCTTGATTCTCGCCGGTAGAGCGTGTGGTGGGTGCTGAGGGGTTCGAACCCCCGACCTACGCCTTGTAAGGGCGCCGCTCTACCAACTGAGCTAAGCACCCGCTCGACCGTTGCAGGCGGTCTGCCATGCAACTTGCTGAACGCTCCGCACCTCGCGGCAGATGCCGTGGTTTGCGTTGCGAGGGCGCAAGTTTAATACAGGTGATTTCGGTTTGCCAAGGCCCGCGCGGACAAAAAAACGCCGCCGGGCATCGCTGCCCTGCGGCGTTCCGTGCATGCGGCTGAGCCGGGCTCAGTGATGCAGGCGCTCGACCTTGGCGGTGGCCTTGTCCGCCACGTCGGCGGGCTTGGCGTCGTCTTCCGGCAGTGCCTCGGGCTTGCGCTCGAGCGCCAGTTCCAGCACCTTGTCGATCCAGCGCACCGGCACGATCTCGATGGCGTTCTTGACGTTGTCCGGGATCTCGGCCAGGTCCTTGACGTTTTCCTCAGGGATCAGCACCAGCTTGATGCCGCCCCGGTGAGCCGCCAGCAGCTTTTCCTTCAGGCCGCCGATAGGCAGCACCTCGCCGCGCAGCGTGATCTCGCCGGTCATGGCGACATCCGCGCGCACCGGGATGCCGGTCAGCACCGACACCAGCGCGGTGGTCATGGCACCGCCTGCCGACGGGCCGTCCTTGGGCGTGGCGCCTTCGGGCACGTGGATGTGGATGTCGCGCTTCTCGAACATCTCATCCGTGATGCCCAGGCGGCGTGCCCGCGAACGCACCACCGAGCGTGCGGCCTCGACCGACTCCTTCATCACGTCGCCCAGCGAACCGGTGCGGGTGATGTTGCCCTTGCCCGGCATGATCGCGGCTTCGATGGTCAGCAGGTCGCCGCCCACCTCGGTCCACGCCAGCCCGGTCACCTGGCCAACCTGGTTTTCCTTGCCGGCGAGGCCGAAGTCGTACTTGCGCACGCCCAGGAATTTGTCGAGGTTCTCCGAATCGACCTTGATCGTGCCGGACTCCTTCTTCAGCAGCAGGAGCTTGACCGCCTTGCGGGCGATCTTGGACACCTCGCGCTCGAGCGAACGGACACCGGCTTCGCGCGTGTAGTAGCGGATGATGTCGCGGATCGCAGCATCGGTCACCTCGATCTCGCCAACCTTCAGACCATTGTTCTTGATCTGCTTCGGCAGCAGGTAACGCGTGGCGATGTTGAGCTTTTCTTCCTCCGTGTAACCCGACAGGCGGATCACTTCCATGCGGTCGAGCAGCGGCGGCGGGATGTTCAGCGAGTTCGACGTCGCCACGAACATCACGTCGGACAGGTCGAAGTCCACTTCGATGTAGTGGTCCTGGAACGTGTGGTTCTGTTCCGGGTCCAGCACCTCGAGCAGCGCCGACGACGGATCGCCGCGGAAGTCCATGCCCATCTTGTCGATCTCGTCGAGCAGGAAGAGCGGATTGCGCACGCCGACCTTGGACAGGCTCTGCAGGATCTTGCCCGGCATCGACCCGATGTAGGTCCGGCGGTGGCCGCGGATCTCGGCCTCGTCGCGCACGCCGCCCAGTGCCATGCGCACGAACTTGCGGTTCGTCGCGCGCGCCACCGACTGGCCGAGCGAGGTCTTGCCGACGCCGGGAGGACCGACCAGGCACAGGATGGGCGCCTTCACCTTGTCCACGCGCTGTTGCACCGCGAGGTACTCGAGAATGCGTTCCTTGACCTTCTCCAGGCCGTAGTGGTCTTCATCCAGCACGCGCTCGGCGTTGGCGAGGTCATTGTTGACCTTGCTCTTCTTGCGCCATGGCAGGTTCACCAGCGTGTCGATGTAGTTGCGCACGACGGTGGCCTCGGCCGACATCGGCGACATCAGCTTGAGCTTCTTGAATTCGGCGTCGGCCTTCTTTTTGGCTTCCTTCGGCATGCGCGCCGCCTTGATGCGCTTGTCGAGTTCTTCCAGGTCGGCGCCTTCTTCGCCCTCGCCCAGTTCCTTCTGGATGGCCTTGACCTGCTCGTTCAGGTAGTACTCGCGCTGGCTCTTCTCCATCTGGCGCTTGACGCGGCCACGGATGCGCTTTTCAACCTGAAGGATGTCGATCTCGCCCTCGAGCTGCGACAGCAGGCTTTCCAGGCGCTCGGTCACATTGACCATCTCCAGGATCTTCTGCTTCTGCTCGAGCTTGATCGGCAGGTGCGCGGCGATGGTGTCCGCCAGGCGCCCTGCCTCGTCGATGCCCGACAGCGAGGTCAGGATCTCGGGCGGGATCTTCTTGTTGAGCTTCACGTACTGGTCGAACTGCGACACGATCGCGCGGCGCAGGGCCTCGGTCTCGGCGCTTTCGCCAGGTGCGGGCGGCACGGGCACGGCTTCGCACATGAAGTGCGAATCGTCCTCGCTCACCTCGCGGATGTTTGCGCGCTGGGTGCCCTCGACCAGCACCTTCACGGTACCGTCGGGCAGCTTCAGCATTTGCAGGATATTGGCGATGCAGCCGACCTCGTACAGGTCGTCGGCGGTCGGCTCGTCCTTGGCCGCCGTCTTCTGGGCCACGAGCATGATGCTCTTGCCCGCCTCCATCGCAGTCTCAAGCGCCTTGATGGACTTTGGGCGTCCCACGAACAGCGGGATCACCATGTGCGGAAACACCACCACGTCGCGCAGCGGCAACAGTGGCAGGCGAATCGGCTCGGCCGGGAGGAGTTGTGTTCCGGACATCATTTTCCCCAAGTCAGTCATTTAAGGCGTAAATTGGGCCGCCCGAATCGATTACAAGATACGTGCCAATCGATTCATCAAGGCAGGCAGATGCCGCTCCCTGCACTTGGTGGCCCCTCTGAAACAGCATACCCGCGTTTCCTCCCTGTCGTCGGTAGAAATAAACAAAAAAAGCCGCTCGCTTCTCCGCGAACGGCCTTTCCGCCCTGCTGCCGCTGTGGTGCCGATTCTGACCACGTTGGCAGCCCTCGCGTCAGTTTGACCCTGCCACCTTGGGCTGCTGCTCCTCATACATCAGCAGCGGCGGTGCATCGCCGTTGATCGTGTTTTCATCGATCACCACCTTTTGCACGCCCTTGTAATTCGGCAAGTCATACATGACGTCCATCAGCGACTGCTCCAGGATCGAACGCAGCCCGCGCGCGCCGGTCTTGCGGCGGATCGCCTTGCGGGCGATGGCGCTCAGCGCACCGGGGCGGATTTCCAGCTCGACGCCTTCCATCGCCAGCAGCTTCTGGTATTGCTTGACCAGCGCGTTCTTGGGCTCGACCAGGATCTGCATCAGCGCGGCCTCGTCCAGCTTGGCCAGCGTCGCCACCACCGGCAGGCGGCCGATCAGCTCGGGGATCAGGCCGAACTTGATCAGGTCTTCCGGTTCGGTCTGCGGCAGCACCTCGCTGACGTCGCGCTCTTCCTTGCTCTTGACCTGCGCGGCAAAGCCGATGCCGGTCTTGTCGGAACGCTGCATGATGACCTTTTCCAGGCCATCGAAGGCGCCGCCGCAGATGAACAGGATGTTGGTCGTGTCCACCTGCAGGAAGTCCTGGTTCGGATGCTTGCGGCCGCCCTGCGGCGGCACCGAGGCCATGGTGCCTTCGATCAGCTTGAGCAGGGCCTGCTGCACGCCTTCACCGGAGACATCGCGGGTGATCGACGGGTTGTCCGACTTGCGCGAGATCTTGTCGATCTCGTCGATGTAGACAATGCCGCGCTGCGCCTTCTCGACTTCGTAGTTGCAGTTCTGCAGCAGCTTCTGGATGATGTTCTCGACATCCTCGCCCACGTAGCCGGCTTCGGTCAGCGTGGTCGCGTCGGCGATCACGAACGGAACGTTGAGCAGGCGCGCCAGCGTCTGCGCGAGCAGCGTCTTGCCCGAGCCGGTCGGCCCGATCAGCAGGATGTTGCTCTTGGACAGCTCGACATCGTCCTTCTTGCCGAGGTGCTTGAGGCGCTTGTAGTGGTTGTAGACCGCGACGGCCAGGATCTTCTTGGCCTGTTCCTGGCCAATCACGTACTGGTCCAGGCTTTCGCGGATCTCGTGGGGCGTGGGCAGGTCGGAGCGCGCGGCCGCGGCGGCGTCTTTCTCGGATGCCGTGGCCTCATCGCGGATGATCTCGTTGCACAGGTCGATGCATTCGTCGCAAATGAACACCGACGGGCCGGCAATCAGCTTCTTGACCTCATGCTGGCTCTTGCCGCAGAAGGAGCAGTACAGAAGCTTTTCGCTGGATGAACCTTTTTTGTCCGCCATAGGAATCAGTCACTTTTGCAGTGCGCACACCGCGGGGCGACAGGCTCCTCGGCGATACGCTTCAAACGCATCATACGCCAAAACAATTGGCATCACCGGTGGTTCCCCCCGGCTGTGGGGCGAAGGCCCCGTTTCACAGGTTCCGATGCGAAAAACGAGGCACGGGGCCTCGTTCCGGTGTAGCCTTCGCCAGTTGAGCCCGGCCAGCATGGCCGGCCGCCGTTGCAGCATAGGCCACGGCGGCGTGCCGCATCAGCCGCGGCGGGCGAGTACTTTGTCGATCAGGCCGTAGTCGACCGCCTGGTCGCCGCTCATGAAGTTGTCGCGATCGGTGTCGCGGGCAATCTTCTCGACCGGCTGGCCCGTCACTTCCGACAGGATGGTGTTAAGCCGCTCGCGCAGGTACAGGATCTCGCGCGCCTGGATCTCGATGTCCGAGGCCTGGCCGCGCGCGCCGCCCAGCGGCTGGTGGATCATGATGCGCGAGTTGGGCAGCGCCGAACGCTTGCCCTTGGCGCCCGCCGCCAGCAGGAAGGCGCCCATGCTGGCCGCCATGCCCATGCACAGCGTCGACACGTCCGGCTTGATGAACTGCATGGTGTCGTAGATGGCCAGCCCCGCCGACACCGAACCGCCCGGCGAATTGATGTACAGGGACACGTCCTTGTCGGGGTTCTCGCTTTCCAGGAACAGCAGCTGTGCCACCACCAGGTTGGCGGTCTGGTCGTTGACCTCGCCCACCATGAACACCACGCGCTCCTTCAGCAGGCGCGAGTAGATGTCATAGGCGCGCTCGCCCCGGCCGGACTGCTCGACGACCATCGGCACCAGCCCCAGGCCCTGGGTGTCCAGTGCCGAAGCCTGCGTGGTGGCGAGACGGTCAAGCAAATCATTGCGGGTCATGCATGTTCTCCATGGATTCGTCGGATCGCAAGGCAATCCGGGTAACTCGGGAAGTCCGGGCCCCGCACCGTGGCGCAGGGCGGCCGGTTACTTCCGGCCTCAGGCTTGCTGCGGGTTGCCTTCGGCGGTGAGTTCCTCGAAGGACACCTTCTTGTCGGTGACCTTGGCCTTGTCGCACACGAAATTTACCACGTTGTTTTCGAGCACGTAGGCTTCCATTTCGGCCAGGCGCTGCTGGTCGCCGTAGTACCAGCGCATGACTTCCTTCGGGTCTTCGTAGCTCTTGGCGAAGTCCTCGATCTCGGCCTTGATCTGGTCGGCCTTGGCTTCCAGGCCGTTGGCCTTGACGATCTCGGCCAGGATCAGGCCCAGCTTGACGCGGCGCTCGGCCTGCTGCGCGAACATCTCGGCCGGGATCGGCATGTCCTTGGCGTTGGGCATGCCACGCTGTTCCAGGTCGCGGCGGGCCATTTCGACCAGGCGCTCCTGGTCCTGCTCGATCAGGGCCTTGGGCACGTCCAGCTCGCTCGCCTTCAGCAGCGCTTCCATGACCTGGTCCTTCAGCATGGAATGGGTGCGGCGCTTCACTTCGCGCTCGAGGTTCTCGCGGATGTCGGCGCGCATCTTCTCGACGCTGCCGTCGGCGATGCCCAGCGACTTGGCGAAGGCTTCATTCACTTCCGGCAGGTGCGCCCACTCGATCTTCTTCAGGGTCACGGTGAACTCGGCGGTCTTGCCGGCGACTTCCTTGCCGTGGTAGTCCGCCGGGAAGGCCAGCGGGAAGGTCTTGCTTTCGCCGACCTTCAGGCCCAGCGCGGCCTGCTCGAACTCGGGCAGCATGCGGCCTTCGCCCAGCACGAACGGGAAGTCCTCGGCCTTGCCGCCGGCGAATTCTTCACCGTCGATCTTGCCGACGAAGTCCAGCGTGACGCGGTCGCCGTTCTGGGCGGTGACGTCGGCACCGCCGTCGCCATGCTCGCCGGCTTCGCCGCGGGCGTGGTAGTGCACGCGCTGCTTGCGCAGGATGTCGATGGTCTTGTCGACTTCGGCGTCGGTGATCTCGGTGGTGGTGCGGGTGACTTCAGCGGCCGACAGGTCGCCGATGGTCACTTCCGGGTACACCTCGAAGGTGGCGTCGAACGCCACTTCATCCTCGCCCACGCCTTCGTTCTTGATCTCGAACTTGGGCTGGCCGGCAACCTTGACGTCCTGCTCCTTGGTGATGTCGAAGAACTTGCGCGCGGCCTTGTCGAAGCGCACTTCGAACTCGACCTGCTGGCCGTACTGCTTCTCGACCATCTTCATCGGCACCTTGCCCGGACGGAAGCCCGACATCTTCACGGTCTTCGACAGGCGAACCAGGCGCTCCTGCTTTTCCTTCTCCACTTCGGCCTTGGGGATGGCCAGGGTCACCTTGCGGTCCAGCTTGCCGAGGTTCTCAATCACGTTCGACATGGTCGTAGATCCAATCCAGAAATGTAGTTGTGTTCGTAGGTGCTGCCGTCTGGTGCGCGTACCGCCCGCTTTACCGCCACGGTGCCGTCCTCACGGGACGGCCAGGGCAGCGCACCGGCGAACGGAAAGCTCCGCGCAAACGGAAAACGAGGATTATCGCACGGTTTTGATTCGCTTCCGGCAGATTTTGCCCGGAACGCGCCGCAACCCTGCCCCTGGCTGCGCCGCGCTACGCAGCCTGCCCATGGCGCAGCGCGCGCAGCAGCAGGCGTGCCGGATCCACCGCATCGGCCAGGTCAGACTCCAGCGGCAGCGGCTCGCCCTCGATCTGGCTGGCCACCAGTTCCGCGCCCAGCGCTGCCCAGGTGAGGCCGCGCGAAGCGTAAGCCAGCGCCGCATAGAGTCCGGGCAGGCGCGGCAGGTCGCGCAAGTGCGCGCCGCGAAGCGACGCCGCCTGCGCCGCCGCGGCGGCCTCGTCGGGCACTGGCCCGATCAGCGGCAGCCGGTTGTGCGTGACGGTGCGCACGCCGACATAGCCCGACACGTCCGCCGGATCGATCGCGGCGACGGCGCCGGCCTGTCCCGGCAGCAGTCCGGCCAGCCGGGCCAGGTTGGCGGCGTGGACCGCCGGCTGCGCCACCAGCGGGCCGCTGTCTTCGTCATAGCTGGAGCCGACGCGGCCGCTGCCGTCTGCGGCACGCGGCAGCAGGTAGCCGGCACCGGTCACGACGCAATCGGGCCAGCCGCCGAGTGCGTCGACCTGCGCCGATGCCAGCGTGGTCAGCTGGCCGCGCACGCGCCGCAGGATCCAGTGCTGCTGCGGCAGCAGTTGCTGGGCCTCGTGCGCATTGGCCAGCACCAGCACGGGTGCCGAAGCCAGTACGGCGCCGTCGTGCGCGAGCGCCCGCCATTGGTCGTCGACGCGCGCGATCGCCTCAACCCGGCAGCCGAAGCGCGCCGTCACCGCAGCGCCGGCACGCGCCAGCTGCGCCGCACAGATGTCCGGCGGCGCGACCCAGCCGCCCTGCGGGAACCACAGGCCGCCGCGCGGCACGCCGGCGTGGTGTGCCGCGGCCGCCTCGGCGGAGCTCATCCAGCGCACGAAATCCTGCGGCAGGCCCATCGCCGCCAGCGCGGCGCGCTGCGCCTCGCCTTCGGCCTCGTCCTCGCCGATCTGCAGCACGCCGCAGCCATGCCAGCCGACCGCATGCCCGGCCTCGGCCAGCGCCGCCCAGGCGCGCAGCGCGTACTGGTTGCCGGCACGCGACAGCCGCGACAGCAGGCTGTCGTCGGCCGACACGTGCGCATGCATGGCGGCGGCGCGATGCGCCGAGGTCTGACGCGCCGGCCCCTCGTGACCGTCGAACAGGGTGATGCGCCAGCCGCGCGCGGCCAGCCGCTCGGCCACGGCGCAGCCCGCCAGTCCGGCACCGACCACGATGGCATGGCGCTCGGGCCATTGCGCCGGCAGCGGCGGCGCGTGGCGGCGCGATTTCCATTGCGGGCGAAACTGCGCGACCGTCATGTCGCGCTTGCCGCCAAAGCCGGGCACCTTGCTGACCTCGAAGCCGACTTCCTTCAGTCCGCGCCGCACGAAGCCCGCGGCGGTATACGTCGCCAGCGTGGCACCGGGGCGCGCCAGCCGAGCCAGGCCGCGGAACACCGGCGCCGACCACATGCCGGCATTGCGCGCCGGCGCGAAGCCGTCCAGGTAGAAGGCATCGGCGCCGGCAGCCAGCCGCGGCAGCATGGCTTCGGCATCGCCCAACGCCAGTGTCAGCACCACGCGCCCCTGCTCGAACGCAAGCCGGTGCAGCCCCGGCAGCGCCAGCGGCCATTGCGCCTGCAACGCCTGCGCCAGCGGCTGCAGCCCGTCCAGGCCGGCATGCAGTTGCGCCAGCCCTTCACGCGTAAAAGGATGTTTTTCGATCGAGACGAAATGCAGCGTGCCGCAGCGCTGCGGATCGTCGCGCCACGCCTGCCAGGTCGCCAGGAAATTCAGCCCCTGGCCGAAGCCGGTCTCGACAATGACGAACTGCCGCTGCCCGGCCCACGCGCCCGGCAGGCCATTGCCGCCCAGGAAGACATGGGCGGCCTGCGCCAGGCCGCCTTCGGTGCTGTGGTAGACGTCGTCGTAGCGGGGCGAATACGGGATGCCCTGGGCAGACAGGATGGGCTCGGCGGGCTCGAGTGCGCGCGGCATGGGACAGGAAACTCGGAAGCAGGTGCCCCGCACGGAGCACCGGGGCGTGGAGGGGCGACTCGCGGCGGATGGTAGCATAGCGGCCTTCTCGCGGACCTCGCCGGCACGGCAACCGTCCGCCCCCGATTTCGCGCCGCCAGCGCGCGCTGCCCCACATGCTCAGCTATCGTCACGCCTTCCATGCCGGCAACCACGCCGATGTCCTCAAGCACGCCGTCGTGGTGCAACTGCTCGAGCACCTGACGCAGAAGGACAAGGCGTTCTGGTACATCGACACCCATGCCGGCGCCGGCCTCTATGCGCTGGACCATGCCTACGCGCAGAAAAAGGCCGAGTTCGAGACCGGCATCGCGCCGCTGTGGCGCGCCGCCGCAAGCGGCACCCCGCTGCCGGCGATGCTGGACGAATACCTGGACCAGGTGCGCGCGCTCAACCCGGACGGCAACCTGCGCCACTACCCCGGCTCGCCCTGGCTGGCCTGGCAGATGCTGCGCGAGCACGACCGCCTGCGGCTGTTCGAGCTGCACAGCACCGAGATCCAGGTGCTGCGCGACAACTTCCGCGGCGCCGGGCGCCGCGTGATGCTGTACGACGGCGACGGCTTCGGCGGCATCAAGGCCATCCTGCCCCCGCCGCCGCGGCGCGCGCTGGTGCTGGTCGATCCCTCGTATGAAGACAAGCAGGACTACGCGCGCACCGTGCAGACCGTGCGCGACGGGCTGGAGCGTTTTGCCACCGGCGTCTACGCGGTCTGGTACCCGCAGGTGCAGCGGCGCGAAGCGGTGCAGTTGCCGGTGCAGCTGAAGGGCTTGCCGCTCAAGAGCTGGCTGCACGTGACCCTGACGGTCAAGCACCCGGTCGAGGGCGGGCTGGGCCTGCATGGCAGCGGCATGTTCATCGTCAACCCGCCGTGGCGGCTGCAGGAGTCGCTGCGCCAGGCCATGCCGGTGCTGGCCGAGCTGCTCGGGCAGGACGACGGCGCCGGCTTCACGCTCGAAGCCGAGGAGCGCTGAGCCGGCGCACCAGCCAGTCCAGCGCCATGGCCGCGGCCACGCCGATGGTGTCGGCGAGCAGGTCGAGCCAGTCGGCCTCGCGATAGCCGGTCTGCCCTTGCAGCAGCTCGATCAGTCCGCCATACGCGACCAGGCCCAGCCATAGCGGCCAGCCGCGCGCGGCGTAGGCGCGCGCGCCCAGCAGGCCCAGCACCGCAAACCCGAGCGCGTGGTTGGCCTTGTCCCAGCCCGTGGTCGGCAGCGGCTGGGTCGGCGGCATCAGCGACAGCACCAGCACGGCGGCGGCGCACGCCCAGAACAGCAGGCGCCAGCGCAGCGGGGTGGGGCTCGGGGTCGGAACGGCAATCATGGGCGTGATGAAGGTCTGCAAAGCCGACAATATAGCCGCACCGACCGGCCGCGCGCGGGCAGGCGTGCCGGGGCTGGATTCCCCCCGCGCCTTGCGCTACAATCCGCAGCCTCGTTGCACTGCGGGCGCAAGCCTGGCCGACACCATGTCGCGGCAGCCAGTGCCGCCGGCAACAAAGCGAACCCAAGGCGGGCCATTCCAGCCGCCTTTTTTGCTTTCATGTCCTGCAACGAGCAGCGCGGCCGCCCGCCCGGGCAACGCCGCAAAGGACCGCGAGGGTGGCGAAATTGGTAGACGCACCAGGTTTAGGTCCTGACGCCAGCAATGGTGTAGGGGTTCGAGTCCCCTCCCTCGCACCACCCGCCTTGCAAGTGGCGGGCTGACAACCTCCCCCCCTTCCAGACTCCGATCGGCGCATCCGGCAATCGCCTGCGCGCTGACGCGATGCCGTATGCATTCCGTATGCATTCGCGGCGCTTGCCGCAGGTGGTAGAAGACCTGATCGGCACCGCCTTTCGCGGACCCTTGCGGCGATCTATGCTGAAGATGTCGGGGCCGCCGTGCGTACGTTGCACGCGGTGTCCGGCATCATCACCTCAGCCCTGATCGGAGGGCATATGAAATTCCCTGCCTTGCTGTTGGCAGCGTCGATGGCCGCTGGCTGGACATCGTTCGCACAGGCCGCCGGATGCCATTACGACATGCAGTGCAAAGGTGAGCGGATCTGCCACCAGGGGCAATGCGTCTATCCCGAAGTGGAAGAGTCGGCCGAGGCCGGCGGTCCGCCGAAGGCTGGCGCTGCCGCGGCGGCGGCAGCCACCCCGGCCGCGGCGGAGGTCACGCCGGTTCCGAACACTTCGGTCGCCCCGGGCACGCCTGCCACGCTGACCGGCACCACGGTCAAGCGCAGCCCCGCCCCGCCACCGCCGCGCGGTTGCTGCACGGTGGCCGGCAAGCTCAGGCTGTCGCCGGCGTCGGCGTCGGACACCAGCCTGGCCAGCGGCGATGCCTGCCAGGGGCTGACCGCCTCCGGCAAGCCGGTTCCCGGCACGATCTGCAACTAGGCGCAGCCTGGTGCCTTGGCGCAGGACCCTGGCGCCGGCCGTCACACGGCCACGGCGCCCGGGCCGTCTTCGGGCCGTTTGACGCGGAACCACGCCGCGTACAGCGCCGGCAGGAACAGCAGCGTCAGCACCGTGGCGATGATCAGCCCGCCCATGATGGCCACCGCCATCGGCCCCCAGAACATCGAGCGCGACAGCGGGATCATCGCCAGCACCGCCGCCGCCGCGGTCAGGATGATCGGGCGGAAGCGGCGCACCGCGGCTTCGACGATGGCGGTCCATTGCGGCACGCCCGCGCGGATGTCCTGCTCGATCTGGTCGACCAGGATCACCGAGTTGCGGATGATCATGCCCAGCAGCGCGGTGATGCCCAGCTGCGCCACGAAGCCCATCGGCGCACGCAGCAGCAACAGCGTGGCCGCGGCCCCGATCAGCCCGAGCGGGCCGGTCAGGAACACCATGGCCGCGCGCGAGAAGCTGTGCAGCTGCAGCATCAGCAGCGTGAAGATGATGAAGATGCACAGCGGCAGCTGCGCCGCGATCGAGGCGCCGGCCTTGCCGCTTTCTTCTTCGGCGCCCGCCACGGTGATGCGGTAGCCCGGCGGCAACTGCGCGCGCAGCGGGTCCAGCTTCGGGTTGATCTGCGCGGTGACGGTCGGGCCCTGGATGCCGTCGACCACGTCGGCCTGCACGGTCACGCCGAAGTCGCGGTTCTCGCGCCAGACCACGCCGGGCTCGGAGCGCAGCGCCACGCGCGCCACCTGCGTCAGCGGCACCACGCGCCCGGTATTGGTCGGCACCAGCATGTTGTTCAGGTCCGAGATCGCGTCGCGCTCGTTGCGCGGGGTGCGCATCAGGATCTCGATCAGCTTGTCGCCGTCGCGGTACTGCCCCACCGGCACGCCGCTCAGCACCGTCTGCGTGACGCGGGCGATGGCCTGCGTGGTCACGCCGAGCGCGCGCGCCTTGTCCTGGTCGATCTCCAGGCGCAGCATCTTGACGTTCTCGTTCCAGTTGTCGTTGACGCCGACGGTGTTGGGGTTGGCGCGCATCTCGGCCTTGACCTGGTCGGCCAGCCGGCGCACGCCCGCGGCGTCCGGCCCGATCACGCGGAACTGCACCGGATAGGCCACCGGCGGCCCGTTGGGCAGCAGCTTGACGCGGCCGCGCAGGTACGGGAACTCGGTATCGAGCAGTTGGATCACGCGGCGGCGCAGTGCGTCGCGCACTTCGGTGCTGGCCGGCATCACGATCACCTGCGCCACGTTGCTCTGCGGGAAAATCTGGTCCAGCGGCAGGTAGAAGCGCGGCGCGCCGGTGCCGACGAAGGTGGTCAGGCTGGCGACGTCGCGGTCCGTGCCGACCCGTTGCTCGAAGCGCTTGGCCTCGGCCTCCATCTGCGCAAAGCTGGTGCCCTCCGGCATCCACAGCTCCACCATCAGCTCCGGGCGGCTCGAATCCGGGAAGAACTGTTTCTCGACGAACTTGAAGGCGTAGATGCCCAGCCCGAACGCCACCAGCGTGATCGCGATCACCAGCTTGCGCCAGGTGACGCACCAGTCCACCAGCCGGCGAAAGCGCGCGTAGAACGGGGTGTCGAAGACCTCGTGGGCCTCGCCCGCACCGGGGGCGCGGGTCTTGAGCAGCAGGTAGCCCAGGTAGGGCGTGAAATAGACCGCGGCCAGCCACGACAGCACCAGCGCCAGCGCCGTCACCGCGAAGATGGCGAAGGTGTACTCGCCCACGGTCGAGCGCGCCAGTCCCACCGGCAGGAAACCGGCAGCGGTGATCAGCGTGCCGGTCAGCATCGGCATCGCCGTCGAGGTATAGGCGAAGGTGGCGGCCTCCATCTTGGAGAAGCCCTCTTCCAGCTTGCGCACCATCATCTCGACCGCGATGATGGCGTCGTCGACCAGCAGCCCCAGCGCGACGATCAGCGCGCCCAGCGAGATCTTGTGCAGGCCGATGCCGAAGATGTTCATGAACAGGAACGTCACCGCCAGCACCAGCGGGATCGTCAGCGCCACCACCAGCCCCGGGCGCACATCGAGCCGCAGCGGCCGCGTATGCAGCCCGAGCGAGACGAAGCTCACCGCCAGCACGATCACCACCGCCTCGATCAGCACCCGCACGAACTCGCCGACCGAGCGCTGCACCGCCTCGGGCTGGTCCTGCACCTGGTCCATCTCGATGCCCACCGGCAGCTGGCCGCGCAGCCGCTCGAAGGCGGCGCGCAGGTTCTGGCCCAGCTCGATGATGTCGCCGCCCTTCTGCATCGAAATGCCCAGCCCGATCACGTCCTTGCCGTTGAAGCGCATGCGCTGCTGGGTCGGGTCGACATAGCCGCGGTAGACGTGGGCGATGTCGCCCAGGCGGATATTGGCGATGCCGTTGGGCCCGCGCAGCACCAGGTTCTCCAGGTCTTCCACGCTGGCGAACTGGCCCGACAGGCGCACCTGCAGGTTGTCGGTGGGGGTCACCAGCACGCCGCTGCCGGTCAGGTTGTTCTGCTGCGAGATCTGGTCGGCGATGGCGTTGATATCCAGCCCCAGCTGGGCAAAGCGCGCCTGGTTGAATTCGACGTAGACCTTTTCGTCCTGCAGCCCGATCAGCGACACCTTGGCCACCGACGGCACGCGCAGCAATTCCTGCCGCACCAGGTCGGCGTATTCGCGCAGCTCCTTGTAGTTGAAGCCGTCGGCGGAAAGCGCGTAGATGGTGCCGTAGACGTCGCCGAACTCGTCGTTGAAGAACGGCCCGCGCACGCCGGCCGGCAAGGTCTGCTGGATATCGCCGATCTTCTTGCGCACGGTATACCAGACCTGCGCCGTTTCCCTGGCGGGCGAAGTGTCCTTGAGCTGGAAGATCACCGTGGTCTCGCCGGGCTTGGAGAAGCTGCGGATCTTGTCCGCATAGGGCACTTCCTGCAGCTGGCGCTCGATCTTGTCGGTAACCTGGACCGCGATCTGCTCGGCGGTGGCGCCGGGCCAGAACGCCTGCACCACCATCACGCGGAAGGTGAACGGCGGGTCCTCGTCCTGGCCCAGCTGGAAGAACGCCAGCAGGCCGCCGAGCAGCAGCACCACCAGCAGGTAGCGGGTCAGCGGCTGGTGCTCGAGCGCCCAGCGCGACAGGTTGAAGCGGGAATGGTCCATCCGCTCACCCCTGCTTCGGGGTGGCGGCGGCGGCCGACGCCGGCGCAACCGTCTGCAGCGGACGCACCTTCTGCCCCGGGCGCAGCAGGTGCACGCCCGCGGTGACGATGGTCTGGCCCGGCGCCAGGCCCTGGCGCACCTCGATGTCATTGCCGAAGGCGTCGCCCAGCGTCACCGCCACCGGCTTCACCGTGCCGGACGCGGCGTCGTAGATCCAGACCTGGTTGCGCCCCTGCTCCTGCAGCAGCGCGGTCAGCGGCACGCGCAGCGCCGGGGCGGCGCCGGTGCGCACGAAGGTCACCACCGCGGTCATGCCCAGCTTCAGGTCGGCGGGCGGGTTCGGCACGCTCACGCGGGTGGCATAGGTGCGCGTGACCGGGTCGGCGGCGGCGGCAATCTCGCGCACGCGGCCGGGCAGCGCGCGCTGCGGCTCGGCCCAGGTGTGGACGGTGACGTCGGTCAGCCCGCGCAGCAGGCCGACCTGATCCTCGGGCAGGCCGATGGCGACTTCCTTCTCCGCGGTCTGCGCCACCCGCACCACCGGCTGGCCGGGAGTGACCACCTGGCCCACCTCGGCGTCGATGGCAGTGACCACGCCGTCGGCATCGGCATGCAGCACGGCATAGGCGGTCTGGTTGGACTGGCTGCGCAGCCCGGCCTGCGCCTGGCGCAGCCGCGCTTCGGCGGCGTCGAAACTGGCCTGGCGCCGGTGCTGCTCGGCCGCGCTGATAAAGCCCTTGGCGAACAGGTCGTTGTAGCGCTTCAGGTCGGCCGCGGCGAGGTCGCGGTCGGTCCTGGCGGCCTCGTACTGCGCGCGCGAGCCGGCTTCGGCCAGCGACAGGTCGCTGGGATCCAGCCGCGCCAGCGGCTGGCCCTTGCTGACCACGGCCCCGACATCGACCAGCCGCGCGGCGATCTTGCCGCCGACGCGGAAGCCGAGCCGCGACTCCACGCGCGGGCGCACGTCGCCGGAAAACTCGAACACGGTCTTGCCGCTGTGCGGGCTGAGCTGCATCATGCGCACCGGGCGGATCTCCGGCGCGGGCTCCGGCGCCTTGCCGCAGCCGGCCAGGACCAGCACACCGGCCAGCGACAGCGCTGCGATTGCCATGCCACGGCCGGCGCGCCGGCCTTGCCGGTGCGGCGTGATAACGACGGGGATATCTGCAGCCGCAACTTCCGGCACTTGGCAAAGCACTGGCATCGGTAGGCAACGAGTCGGGATGGAGACAACGGGCTGGGCGGGCCGGACACCGCTGCTTGCGCGCCGCGCCCGGGGCATGCCGGCCGGCAGGCTGGCTGGCTGGCAAGCGCAATGACAGGCTGGCGGGGGCCGGCACGGGCAATAAATAACTTGCCGGTCAGTAATATAACGACCGCCCCGGGGTGCGTCAAACGGCAGGCGACGAAACGACTGGAAGGAAGCTTCAGCGGCGCTCCGGAGCGGCGAACAGTGCCCGGCCCGCCCGGGCCAGCGCGACCCCGATGCTACAATCCGGCGCGCCGCCGGCGTACCGCGACGCGGCCGACACCCGCCGGCAGGCACCCCCGCTTTCCCGCAGTTTCCCCATTCTTCGACCCGAGACCGGCGTGACGCCCGATCAGTATTGCCAAGAGAAAGTCGCCCAGAGCGGCTCGAGCTTCTATTACAGCTTCCTGTTCCTGCCGGCGGAACGGCGGCGCGCCATTACCGCGCTGTACGCATGGTGCCGCGAAGTCGACGACGTGGTCGACGACAGCCATGACGCCGGCCTGGCGCACCAGCAGCTCGACTGGTGGCGCGCCGAGCTGCGCCGCCTGTTCGACGGTGCGCCCACCCACCCCACCACCCAGGCGCTGCAGCCGCACATCGCCAGCGCCGGCCTGAGCCAGGCCGAGATGGCCGAGGTGCTGGAGGGCATGGAAATGGACCTGACCCAGACCCGCTACCTGGACGAGGCCGGCCTGGCCCGCTACTGCCACTGCGTCGCCGGCGTGGTCGGCACGCTGAGCGCGCGCCTGTTCGGCTATACCGATGCGCAGACGCTGGTATTCGCCGAAAAGCTGGGCCAGTCGCTGCAGCTGGTCAATATCCTGCGCGATGTCGGCGAGGACGCGCGGCGCGGGCGCATCTACCTGCCGGTCAATACGCTGCAGCAGTTCCAGGTGCCGGCGTCCGAGATCCTCAAGGGCGAGCATTCCGCGCGCTTTGTCGCGTTGATGCAGTACCACGCCGGCCGGGCCCGCGCGCTGTACCAGGAGGCGCTGGCGCTGCTGCCCCGCCAGGACCGCCGCGCCCAGCGCGCCGGCCTGCTGATGGGCGCGATCTACCATGCGCTGCTCGACGAACTGGAAGCCAGCCAGTTCCAGGTGCTGAACCAGCGCATCGCGCTGACGCCGCTGCGCAAGCTGTGGATTGCGTGGAAGACGTGGGTGCGCAATAGTTAGTGCCTGGCGCCTTCAGGCGCAGACAACGTTCTCCCCTCGCTGTTTGCTCCCCTCTCCCGCACGCGGGAGAGGAAGCACACAGTGCGTGATTCAGAAGCCCCCAATCAAGCCGTACCGCCATGACGCAGACCTCCGCCTCCCTCGGCGACACCATCCTCGCCCATGCCGACGAACTCGCCCGTTTCTCCGACATGGAGGGCGGCCTCACCTGCGCCTACCTGACCCCGGCCCACCGCGCGGCGCAGGCCCTGCTGGCGCAGTGGATGGAAGCCGCCGGCATGCAGGTTCGCATCGACGCCATCGGCAACGTGATCGGCCGCTACGCCGCCGATCCTGCGGCAAAGGACGCGCGCGTGCTGATGACCGGCTCGCACTTCGACACCGTGCGCAATGGCGGGCGCTATGACGGCCGGCTCGGCATCCTGCTGCCGATCGCCGTGATCGGCGCGCTCAGCCAGGCCGGCATCCGCCTGCCCTATCACGTCGAGGTGGTGGCATTCGCCGAGGAAGAAGGACTGCGCTTCAAGACCAGCTTCCTCGCCAGCAGCGTGCTGGCCGGGCGCTTCGACGCCGCCCTGCTCGAGCGCCAGGATACGGACGGCGTCACGCTGCGCGAGGCGCTGGCCGGATCGGGCCTGCCCGGCGCCGGCGACCTGCAGGCGCTGCGCGACGCCGCGCTGGACCCGGCGTCGCTGCTGGGCTTTGTCGAAGTGCATATCGAACAGGGCCCGGTGCTGCTGCACCACGGCCTGCCGCTGGGCGTGGTCACGCAGATTGCCGGCAGCAGCCGTTTCACGGTGCGTGTCGAAGGCCTCGCCAGCCACGCCGGCACCACGCCGATGGGCATGCGCCGCGACGCCGCGGCGGGCGCGGCCGAAATGATCCTGCTGGTGGAGCAGCGCTGCGCGGCGGCGCCGACGCTGGTCGGCACGGTGGGCCAGCTGCAGGTGCCGAACGGGTCGAGCAACGTCATCCCGGCGGCCTGTACGTTCTCGATGGATATTCGCGCCGGCGAGGACGGCATCCGCGAGGCCGCCATTGCCGACATCGTGGCCGGCATCGCGCAGATTGCCGGGCGCCGCGGGCTGACCGCGCAGGTGGAGCGCGTGCCGCCGGTGAACAACGCGCCGTGCGCGCGCTGGCTGATGGATCAGTTCGGGGCGGTGCTGAAGAAGCGCGGGCTGCAGGCGTTCGAGCTGCCCTCCGGGGCCGGCCATGACGCCATGATGATGCAGCGGGTCACCGACGTGGCGATGCTGTTCGTGCGCTGCGGCAATGGCGGCATCAGCCACAACCCGCTGGAAACCATCACCGCCGAGGATGCGCAACTGGCCGCCGAGGTCTTCGTGGATTTTCTGCGGCACTTCCAGCCGCGCGGCTAGCCGCCCTGGTAGATGTCGCGGCCGAAGTCGTAGAGATTCTTGCGCAGCCGGCGGCGCTCGTCGGGAGACAGGCGCGAGCCGCCGCGTTCCTCGCCGCGCCGGCGCTCGGCGTCGCGCTGCTCGGCGCGGTGGCGCTCGGCCCGGGCGCGCGCCTCGCGCTGGCTGTTGCCCGGGTCGCTCGCCTGGGCCGACGGGTAGCGCTTGAGCAGATGCCCCATGCCCGCCGATTGCGCCTGCGCCGTCCCGGCCGGCAGGATGAGCGCCAGCACGGCCAGCGCCAGCGCAAGGCATGCGCCGGCGATACCATGCTGCGGATGCCCGTGCCGGGTTCGGTTCACTTTCATTGATAATGGCGGTCTTGGCTTCGTGAAAAGACAGTGGTTGGACTGCCCTGAAGCCTGGAATTCCGATACCCCGTCTCGCGCCGCGCCCTCTGCAAGCATTGCGCCAGCGAGGGCTGGACAGGCTGGCGGAAGCCGTGGATGGTCCGGCGCAAATGCGTGGAAAACTGCCGCGCATGGCGCCGAAAAGGACGGATTGCGCAGTGTAATCGCGTGGTTGGTGCACACTGCCATACCACGGGGTAAAGTATGTAACGTTTTGTTAAGCCATTTTGAGCGAAAGCGATAGTCGCTAAGATACCGCCATGGAAAATACCAGCCACAAGATTCTTGTCGTCGACGATGACCCGCGTCTGCGCGATTTGCTGCGCCGCTATCTGGGCGAACAGGGTTTCACCGTGCTGGTGGCGGAAAACGCCACCGCGATGAACAAGCTCTGGCTGCGCGAGCGTTTCGACCTGCTGGTGCTGGACCTGATGATGCCGGGCGAAGACGGCCTGTCGATCTGCCGCCGGCTGCGCGGGGCCAATGACCAGACCCCGATCATCATGCTCACCGCCAAGGGCGAGGACGTGGACCGCATCGTCGGCCTGGAAATGGGCGCCGACGACTACCTGCCCAAGCCGTTCAACCCGCGCGAGCTGATCGCGCGCATCCACGCGGTGCTGCGCCGCAAGGGCCCGGCCGAAGTGCCCGGCGCCCCGTCGGAAACCCCCGAGACCTTCGCCTTCGGCGACTTCGTGCTGAACCTGGCCACGCGCACGCTGACCAAGAACGACGAAGAGATCACGCTGACCACCGGCGAGTTCTCGGTGCTCAAGGTATTCGCGCGCCACCCGCGCCAGCCGCTGTCGCGCGAAAAGCTGATGGAAATGGCGCGCGGCCGTGAATATGAAGTCTTCGATCGCAGCCTGGACGTGCAGATCTCGCGCCTGCGCAAGCTGATCGAGCCGGACCCGAGCAACCCCCGTTTCATCCAGACGGTGTGGGGCCTGGGCTACGTCTTCATTCCCGATGGCGTGAAATAACCGATTACGGCCGCTGTTCCCATCGTGGCGACCGTAATCGGCAGAACCGCGACGCGGTTCTTTGGTTCGCTGTTCTGGCGGACCTTCATGCTGATCGCCCTGCTGCTGGCGATTTCGCTGGGCATCTGGTTCCAGAGCTACCGGCTGTTCGAACGCGCCCCGCGCGCGCAGCAGATCGCCATGCAGGTGGTCAGCGTGGTCAAGCTCACGCGCGCCGCGCTGCTTTATTCCGACCCCGCGCGGCGCCGCTTCCTGCTGCTCGACCTGGTGCAGAACGAAGGCATCAAGGTCTATCCGCGCGAGAAGGACGACGACTTCGCCGCGCCCACCGCCAACCCGTTCCTGACCTCGCTGGTGCAGCAGGAGATCCGCAGCCGCCTGGGCGAGGACACCGTGCTGGCCACCACCGTCAACGACATCCCCGGCGTGTGGGTCAGCTTCGAGATCGAGGGCGACGACTACTGGGTGGCGATCAGCCCGGAACGCTTCGAGCGCGTGCCAGGCATCCAGTGGCTGTGGTGGAGCATTGCCGCGCTGCTGCTGTCGATCATCGGCGCGGCGTTTATCACCGCGCGCGTCAACTACCCGCTCAAGCGCCTGGCCAACGCGGCGCGCGCGATCGGCGCGGGCGGCGATCCGCCGCCGCTGCCCGAGCACGGCGCCAGCGAAGTGGCGCTGGCCAACCACAGCTTCAACCAGATGGTGCGCGACCTGCGCCAGCTCGACGACGACCGCGTGGTGATGCTGGCGGGCATCTCGCATGACCTGCGCACGCCGCTGACGCGGCTGCGGCTGGAAACCGAGATGTCGCCGATGGACGGCACCACGCGCGACGCCATGATCGCCGACATCGAGCAGATGGACGCGATCATCGGCCAGTTCCTCAACTACGCCCGCCCGCCGCTCGACACGGTCGAGCCGGTGGACCTGTCGGCGCTGGTGCACGATGCGGTCGGCGTCTATGCCGCGCATGACGACGTGCGCGTGCATGTGCGCGCCAACGAGCCGGTGATGGCAGTGGCCAACCGCATGGAGGTGCAGCGCATCCTCGACAACCTGGTCGAGAACGCGCGCCGCTATGCCAAGGACGAGCAGACCGGCATGGCCGTGGTCGAGATCTCCACGCGCGTCGATGACAAGGAAGCGGTGCTGACCGTGGCCGACCACGGCAACGGCGTGCCCGACGGCCAGCTGTCGCTGCTGACGCGGCCCTTCTACCGGCTCGACGCCGCGCGCAGCGAAGCCAAGGGCGCCGGGCTGGGCATGTCCATCGTCAACCGCATCATGCAGCGCAACGGCGGCCGGCTGCTGCTGGCCAACCGCGCCGCGCCGGCCACCGGGCTGGTGGTCAGCGCGTGCTTCCGGCGCGCCTGAGCGGCCGAGAGACTGCGCCGCGCGGCGCATTGACAGGTTTTCGACAGCCGCTGACAGCCTTCTGAAAGGCTTTTGACAGGGCAATGACAGGGGCGCGGCGCACACTGGCTCCCGTCATCAGGCCCGCGGCAACCCTCCTCCCCTGTGGCGCGGTCCGCGCACCTGGCTGATACCTCCCGACAATCATGCCGCCGGGTCCACCGGCGGTGCCTGAGAGACAGCCATGTCAGAGACCTCCACAGCGGCCGCCGGCTCGCAGCACGGGTTCCGCACCGTGTTCCGCGTCGTCAGCGGCAACTTCCTGGAAATGTACGACTTCATGGTGTACGGCTTCTACGCCGCCGCCATCGCCAGGACGTTCTTCCCGAGCGGCAACGAGTTTGCCTCGCTGATGCTCTCGCTCGCCACCTTTGGCGCAGGCTTCCTGATGCGGCCGCTGGGGGCGATCGTGCTGGGCGCATATATCGACCACCACGGCCGCCGCAAGGGCCTGATCATGACGCTGGTGCTGATGGCAATGGGCACGCTGCTGATCGCCTGCGTGCCGGGCTATGCCACCATCGGCGTGGCCGCGCCGCTGCTGGTGCTGGCCGGCCGCCTGCTGCAGGGCTTTTCCGCGGGCGTGGAACTGGGCGGGGTCTCGGTCTACCTGTCCGAGATCGCCAAGCCCGGACGCAAGGGCTTCTATGTTGCGTGGCAGTCGGGCAGCCAGCAGGTGGCGGTGATCTTCGCCGGCCTGCTGGGCGTGATCCTGCACGCCACGCTGGCGCCGGCGCAAATGGACGAATGGGGCTGGCGCATTCCGTTCCTGGTGGGCTGCCTGATCGTGCCGTTCCTGTTCCTGATCCGCCGTTCGCTCGAAGAGACCGAGGCCTTCAAGGCGCGCACGCACCGCCCCGCCATTGGCGAGATCTACCGCTCCATGCTGGAGAACTGGCGCATCATCCTGGCCGGCTGCATGATGGTGGTGATGACCACGGTGTCGTTCTACATGATCACCGCGTACACGCCGACCTTCGGCAAGACCGTGCTCAGGCTGGACGACACCGACAACCTCGTCGTCACCATGTGCGTGGGCTTGTCCAATTTCATCTGGCTGCCGCTGATGGGAGCGCTGTCGGACCGCATCGGGCGCAAGCCGCTGCTGGTGGGCTTCACGGTGGCGACGCTGCTGACCGCGTATCCGGCGGTTTCGTGGCTGGTGGCCGAGCCGTCGTTCGCGCGGCTGCTGATGGTGGAGCTGTGGCTGTCGTTCCTGTACGGCAGCTATAACGGCGCGATGGTGGTGGCACTGACCGAGATCATGCCGCCCGCGGTGCGCACCACCGGCTTCTCGCTGGCCTACAGCCTGGCGACCGCGCTGTTCGGCGGCTTCACGCCGGCGATCTCGACCTACCTGATCCACGCCACCGGCAACAAGGCGGCGCCGGGACTGTGGCTGATGTTCGCCGCGCTGTGCGGGCTGGTCGCCACGCTGGTGATCTTCCGCGCGCGCCGCGGCCAGGTGGCGCTGCAGGCGGCTTGATTTCACGGCGATCGTCACCAAGTTGCCATGTGCGCTGTCATCGCGCATGGCATACTGGCCCATCGCATCGGCGGCCTGGCGCGCCGATCCCGCGGTACGCGCGGATCGCATCGCGATGCGCCACATGCTTTGCCTATCGGGCTGTTTGAGAATATCAATTAGCCCGGGCCCGGATGATGACGCATAATCACGTTTTGTCGCGGTACGCCGCCGCAGCAGCCGTATCACCGGCCCCACGCCGGGCCTGCGGCAGCGGCACCGCTCTCATTGCAACCGTATCAGGAGAAGTCTATGAAGACCGTTGGTGACAAGCTCGAAGCCTTCCACATCGTCGGCGTCAAGCCGGGTTTCAACAACCACGAAGAGAACGGCCAATCGGCTTTCGAAGACATCACTGAGAAGTCGTTCGAAGGCAAGTGGAAGATCATCTACTTCTACCCGAAGGACTTCACCTTCGTGTGCCCGACCGAAATCGTCGCCTTCGCCAAGCTGAACGGCGACTTCGCCGACCGCGACGCGATCGTGCTGGGCGGCTCGACCGACAACGAGTTCGTCAAGCTGGCATGGCGCCGCGAACACAAGGACCTGAACAAGCTGAACCAGTGGCAGTTCGCCGACGTGACCGGTTCGCTGATCGACCAGCTGGGCGTGCGTGACCACGCTGCCGGCGTTGCCCTGCGCGCGACCTTCATCGTCGACCCGGACAACGTGATCCAGCACGTTTCGGTGAACAACCTGAACGTGGGCCGCAACCCGGACGAAGTCCTGCGTATCCTGGACGGCCTGCAGACGGACGAGCTGTGCCCGTGCAACCGTGCCGTTGGTGGCGCCACGCTGTAATTGCTGTCAGTCGCCAGACGCCGTGGCGATCCGCGGAGGGCCCTGCCCTCCGCATCAAAACCCGCTCGCGCGGGTTTTTTGAGCCCCGATCGATAGGAGAAATAAATGGAATTCCTCAGCACGATTAAGAATTGCATCCCCGATTACGCCAAGGACATCCGCCTGAACGTCGACGGCACCATCGCGCGCTCTTCGCTGGAAGGCAACGATGCGGTGGGCGTGGCGCTGGCGGCTGCCTTCGCGGCGCAGAGCAAGGTGCTGGTGGATGCCATCCGCAATGCCGAGGTGCTGTCGCCCGAGGAAACCAACGGCGCGCTGACCGCGGCGGCGCTGATGGGCATGAACAACACCTGGTACCCGTATGTCGAGATGGCGGACGATCCGGACCTGGCCAGCCAGCCCGCCGGCCTGCGCATGAACGCCTACGCCACCCACGGCGGTGTCGACAAGCGCCGCTTCGAGATGTACGCGCTGGCCGCATCGATCGTGGGCAAGTGCCACTTCTGCGTGAAGTCGCACTACCAGCTGCTGAAGAACGAACAGGGCATGACCGCGCAGCAGCTGCGCGACGTCGGCCGCATTGCCGCGGTGATCGTGGCCGCCGCCAACGTGATCGCGGCGCAGTAAGGCATCTGCGCGCCCCCGCGCCCTGCCCCGGCGGCCTCTGGCATTCGGCAGCGGGCCCCGTAGCACAGCAGCCGGCAGCTTCCCATCGGGAGTTGCCGGCTGTTCCCATTCAGCAACCGTCATGGCCGCAGCCTGCGCGGGCGCGGCGATCCGCCTACAATCCAGGCAGGAACCGCACTTTCAGCCTGCCATGACCCTGCCTTCGCCGACTTCCCCCCGTTTCCACTACCGCCTGGCGGCGGTGCATGACTGGGGCGATATCGCCGCCGTCACGCAACAGGCCTACGGGCAATATGAGCTGGCCATCATGGAAGATTGCCGCGCGTCGTTCCAGCGCGGCATGCAGGCTGTGCTGGCGACCAGCCACCCGGACATGGAGTGGTGGGTGGCGGAGACCGATCACGGCATCATGGGCGCCGTGCTGTTCTGCCATCCGGGTGCGACGCTGCCGGCGCTGGACGGCAGCACCATCACCCTGACCCAGCCCGAGGCGCGGCTGCTGTCGGTCAGCCCGCAGGCGCGCGGACTGGGGCTGGGCCGCACGCTGATGCAGATCTGCATCCAGCGCGCGCGCGATATCGGCGCGTCGACGCTGGTGGTGCGCACCATGCCGGAGATGGCGTCGGCCAACCGGCTGTGCCAGCAGATGGGATTCACCAAGCGCACCGAGGCCGGTGCGCGCAGCGGCGCGATGGCGCGGCTGATCGACTACACCTACGCCATCCCGCCCGAAGAGACCGCGCCGGATGCGCCGCGCGCCTGATTTCAGTCCTGCGCGTCCGCCACCGAGGCGCGCCACAGCAGCACCGCGGCCTGCGCCACGATCCCCTCCTGGCGCCCTTCGAAGCCCAGCTTTTCGTTGGTCTTGGCCTTGACGTTGCAGCGCCCGCGCGCAATCGACAGGTCTTCGGCCAGGTTGGCCACCATCGCGTCGATATGCGGCGCCAGCCTGGGCGCCTGCGCGATCACGGTGGCGTCGACGTTGCCGATTTCATAACCGGCCTCGCGCACGCGGCGCGCCGCCTCGCGCAGCAGCGCGCGGCTGTCGGCGCCGGCGAATTGCGCGTCGGTGTCGGGGAAATGGCGGCCGATATCGCCCAGCGCCGCGGCGCCGAACAGCGCGTCGGTGACCGCGTGCAGCAGCGCATCGGCATCGGAATGGCCCAGCAGGCCGCGGTCGTGCGGAATCTCGACGCCACCGAGAATCAGCTTGCGGCCGGGCACCAGCGCGTGGACGTCATAGCCCTGTCCCACCCGGATATCGAAAGGCATCATGCGGTCATGCTCCTTTGGCGTGGTTGCCCAGCAGCACTTCGGCCAGAGCGAAGTCCTCCGGGTAGGTCACCTTGAAATTGCGCAGCGAGCCGTTGACCAGCCGCGGATGCAGGCCCAGGCGCTCGATCGCGCTGGCCTCGTCGGTCACCACCGCGCCGGCCGCCATGGCGTCCTGCAGCGCCTGCCGCAGCACGCCCAGGCGGAACATCTGCGGCGTCTGCGCCTGCCACAGCCCTTCGCGCGGCACGGTGGCGCCGATGCGGGCATCGTCCTGCGCGCGTTTCAGCGTATCGGGCACCGGCACCGCCAGGATGCCGCCGATGGCGGCGTCCGGATCGTCGTCGCCGTCGCTTTCCACCGCGCGCACCAGCGCGTGGATCATCGCCGGGGTCAGCCCGGGCCGCGCGGCATCGTGCACCAGCACCCAGTCTGCGTCGGTCGCGCCCAGCTGCGCCAGGTGGTGCAGGCCCGCCAGCACCGAGGCATGGCGGCTGTCGCCGCCGACAAAGGCGGTATCGAAGCGCAGCCCCGCGAACGCCGCCGCGCCGAAGCGCGATTCCAGCGGCATGTCGTCGGGCGCCAGCACCAGTGCGGTGGCGTTGATGGCGTCGCACGCCGAGAACGCCGCCAGCGCGTACCAGATCATCGGCCGGCCGGCCACGGTCTGGTATTGCTTGGGCACGGCACCGCCGGCGCGGCTGCCGGTACCGGCACAGGGAATCAGGGCAAAGCGGCGAGCGGACACAGGATCGGCGTGGAGTGAAGGAAGGCGGGCTGCCGGCGCAGCCATTGCGATGCAACAGCGCGCGCAGCGGGACAGCCGGTGCGCATTCTATAATACGGCCCTTGCCCGTCGCCATGCCGTGTCACCATGCTGGCAGGCGCCACCGGCACCTGAAGTCCCCTGTTCCGACCCCCGCCCGCAATGCCGGCGGGGCGTCGTCGTTTTGAACGCCCCCTGCCGACATGCCTGACGCCACGCCCGCCTTTCCCTTTGTCAACCTGCCGCTGGTCAAGCCGGGGCTGCGCCACAGCGTGGCCGGCCTGCGCGGCTCGGCCGATGCGCTGGCGGTGGCCGCGTACGCGCGCCAGCACCGCCAACGCGCGCCGATGCTGGCGGTGGTGTGCTCGCATGCCGTCGATGCGCAGCGCCTGGCCGAGGAGATCCCGTGGTTCGCGCCGGAGCTGCGCGTGCGCCTGCTGCCCGACTGGGAAACCCTGCCCTACGACAGCTTCTCGCCGCACCAGGACCTGGTCTCCGAACGCCTGGCGACGCTGCACGACATCCAGGCCGGCCAGTGCGACGTGATGCTGGTGCCCGCCACCACCGCGCTGTACCGGCTCGCGCCGCCGGCCTTCCTGGCCGCCTACACCTTCTTCTTCAAGCAGGGCGAGCGGCTCGACGAGGCCGCGCTCAAGGCCCAGTTCACGCTGGCCGGCTACGAGCATGTCAGCGCGGTGATGCGGCCCGGCGAATACAGCGTGCGCGGCGGCCTGATCGACCTGTACCCGATGGGCTCGGCGCTGCCGTATCGCATCGATTTGTTCGGCGACGAGATCGAGACCATCCGCGCCTTCGATCCGGACACGCAGCGCAGCCTCTATCCGGTCAAGGAAGTGCGGCTGCTGCCCGGGCGCGAGTTCCCGCTGGATGAAGCCGCGCGCACCGCCTTCCGCGGCCGCTGGCGCGAAGTGTTCGAAGGCGACCCGACCAAGTCGCCGATCTACAAGGACATCGGCAACGGCGTGCCGTCGGCCGGCATCGAGTACTACCTGCCGCTGTTCTTCGAGCACAGCGCCACCGTGTTCGACTACCTGCCCGCCGACACCCAGCTGGTGTTCGCCGGCAACATCGACGAGGCGATCCGCCGCTTCTGGGCCGACACCACGCAGCGCTACAACTTCATGCGCCACGACCGCGAGCGCCCGCTGCTGCCGCCCGCTGACCTGTTCCTGTCCGAGGAACAGTTCTTCGTCGCCGCCAAGCCGATGGCGCGCCTGGTGCTGCAGCTGGAAGCCGGCGCGGAGCAGCCGGCGTTCTCGGCGATGCTGCCCGACGTCGCGGTCAACCGGCGCGCCGAAGACCCGCTGGTCAACCTGGAAGCATTGCTGCTCGACAAGCAGACCCGCGTGCTGATGTGCGCCGACTCCGCCGGCCGGCGCGAGACGCTGCTGCAGCTGTTTGCCGAAAGCGGGCTGCGCCCGCAGCCGGTCGATGACTTTGCCGCGTTCCTTGCCGGCGACGCGCATTTCTCGATCGCGGTGGCGCCGCTGCAGAGCGGCTTCGCGCTGCCGCAGGCGCAACTGGCCTTCGTCACCGAGGCCGAGCTGTACGCCGGCACCGCGCGCCGCACCGGCCGCCGCAAGCAGGAGCAGGCTTCCGCCGTCGACTCGATGGTGCGCGACCTGGCCGAGCTGAAGATCGGCGACCCGGTGGTGCACAGCGAGCACGGCATCGGCCGCTACCAGGGCCTGGTCACGCTCGACATGGGCCAGGGCGACGAGGAATTCCTGCACCTGGACTACGACAAGGGCAGCAAGCTCTACGTGCCGGTGCACCAGCTGCACGTGATCTCGCGCTACTCCGGCGCCGATCCCGATACCGCGCCGCTGCACCACCTGGGCTCGGGCCAGTGGGACAAGGCCAAGCGCAAGGCAGCCCAGCAGATCCGCGACACCGCCGCCGAACTGCTCAACCTGTACGCGCGCCGCGCCGCGCGCGAAGGTTTTGCCTTCCCGCTTTCGCCGAAGGACTACGAGACCTTCGCCGAAAGCTTCGGCTTTGAAGAAACGCCGGACCAGGCCGCCGCGATCGCGGCGGTGATCGCCGACATGACCTCGGGCAAGCCGATGGACCGGCTGGTGTGCGGCGACGTCGGTTTCGGCAAGACCGAGGTCGCGCTGCGCGCGGCCTTTGTCGCGGTGCTGGGCGGCAAGCAGGTGGCGATGCTGGCGCCGACCACGCTGCTGGCCGAGCAGCATTTCCAGACGCTGTCCGACCGCTTCGCCGAATGGCCGGTGCGCATCGTCGAGCTGTCGCGCTTCAAGACCAAGAAGGAAATCGACGCGGCGATCAGGCAGATCAACGAAGGCACCGTCGACATCGTCATCGGCACCCACAAGATCCTGTCCGACCAGGTCAAATTCCAGCGCCTGGGGCTGGTCATCATCGACGAGGAGCACCGCTTCGGCGTGCGCCAGAAGGAGGCGCTGAAGACGCTGCGCGCCGAGGTCGACGTGCTGACGCTGACCGCCACGCCGATCCCGCGCACGCTGGGCATGGCGCTGGAGGGGCTGCGCGATTTCTCGGTGATTGCCACCGCGCCGCAGAAGCGGCTGGCGATCAAGACCTTCGTGCGGCGCGAGGAAGACGGCGTGATCCGCGAGGCCATCCTGCGCGAGCTCAAGCGCGGCGGGCAGGTCTACTTCCTGCACAACGAAGTCGAGACCATCGAGAACAAGCGCGCGCGGCTGGCCGAGCTGGTGCCGGAAGCGCGCATCGCGGTCGCGCACGGCCAGATGCACGAGCGCGAGCTCGAACGCGTGATGCGCGACTTCGTCGCGCGCCGCGACAACATCCTGCTGTGCACCACCATCATCGAGACCGGCATCGACGTGCCGACCGCCAACACCATCCTGATCCACCGTTCCGACAAGTTCGGGCTGGCGCAGCTGCACCAGCTGCGCGGCCGGGTCGGGCGCTCGCACCACCAGGCCTATGCCTACCTGCTGGTGCATGACGTCGACGGACTGACCAAGCAGGCGCAGCGCCGGCTCGAGGCCATCCAGCAGATGGAGGAACTGGGCTCGGGCTTCTACCTGGCCATGCACGACCTGGAAATCCGCGGCGCCGGCGAGGTGCTGGGCGACAAGCAGTCGGGCGAGATCCACGAGATCGGCTTCCAGCTGTACACCGACATGCTCAACGCCGCGGTCAAGGCGCTGAAGGCCGGCAAGGAGCCCGACCTGATGGCGCCGCTGGCGGCCACCACCGAGATCAACCTGGGCACGCCCGCGCTGCTGCCCAACGATTACTGCGCCGACGTGCATGAGCGCCTGTCGCTGTACAAGCGGCTGGCGAATTGCGAGACCCCGGAGCGCGTCGACGACATCCAGGAAGAACTGATCGACCGCTTCGGCCGGCTGCCGGCGCAGGCGCAGGCGCTGGTCGAGACCCACCGGCTGCGCATCGCCGCGGCGCCGCTGGGCGTGCGCAAGATCGACGCCGGCGAAGCCACCATCAGCGTGCAGTTCGTGCCCAATCCGCCGATCGACGCGATGCGCATCATCGACCTGGTGCAGAAGAACCGGCATATCAAGCTGGCGGGACAGGACAAGCTGCGCATCGAGGCCAAGATGCCCGACGTGGCGGTGCGCGCGCAGACTATCAAGCACACACTGCGGCAACTGGCGTAGCGCCCATGCCGATCCTGCATGGACGCGGCGCGCGGCCGGGTGTAGCATCAAATCCTTAACAAGTTAGTGATATCGCCCCATGCCGAACCAAGCCGCCCCCGCCGGATCTTCCCGCCAGCCCGTCACCGAAACCGCCGCGCGCGGCAGCGCGCTGGAATGGACCCAGCGGCTGGTCGCCTACGACACCACCAGCCGCCATTCCAACCTGGGCCTGATCGAAGCGGTGCGCGACCATTTCCTGGCCAAGGGGCTGAAGCCGCATCTGAGCTACAACCCGCAGCAGGACAAGGCCAACCTGTTCGTCACCGTGCCCGCGGCCAATGGCGAGACCAATGGCGGCATCGTGCTGTCGGGCCATACCGACGTGGTGCCGGTGGACGGGCAGGCCTGGACCACCGACCCGTTCAAGCCGGTGGTGCGCGACGGCAAGCTGTACGGCCGCGGCACCTGCGACATGAAAGGCTTTATCGGCACCAGCCTGTCGCTGCTGCCGGCCATCCTCGACGCCAAACTGCGCGAGCCGGTGCACTACGCGCTGTCGTTCGACGAAGAGATCGGCTGCATGGGCGCGCCCTACCTGCTGGCCGAACTGCGCGAGCGCGGCGTGACGCCGGGCGGCTGCATCGTCGGCGAGCCCACCAGCATGCGCGTGATCGTCGCGCACAAGGGCATCAACGCCTACCGCTGCTGCGTCAAGGGCCAGGCCGCGCATTCGTCGCTGACGCCGCGCGGCGTCAATGCCATCGAATACGCCGCGCGCCTGATCTGCTTCATCCGCGACATCGCCGACGAGTTCAAGGCCAACGGCCCCTACGACCAGGCCTTCGACGTGCCCTACACCACCGCGCAGACCGGCACCATCCAGGGCGGCATCGCGCTGAACACGATCCCGGCGCTGTGCGAGTTCGTGTTCGAGTTCCGCAACCTGCCCGGCGTCGACCCGGAAGCGATCTACGCGCGCATCCATGCCTACGCCAACGAGGTGCTACTGCCGAAGATGCGCGCCGAGCATGCCGACGCCGACCTGACGCTGAGCAAGATCGCCGCCGCGCCGTCGCTCGACGTGGCCGAGCAGGAAGCCATCACGCAGCTGGTGCGCGCACTGACCGCCGACCGCGATACCAACAAGGTGGCCTATGGCACCGAGGCCGGGCTGTTCCAGCGTGCCGGCATCCCCGCCGTGGTGTGCGGGCCTGGCGATATCCAGCAGGCGCACAAGCCGGATGAGTTTGTCGCGCTGGAGCAGCTGGCGGCTTGCGAGGCGTTCTTGCACAAGGTGGTGGACAGCTTGCGCGTGGCGGACTGACAAGGTCGCGTGGCTTTTCCGCCTGCGCTTCGTCGATACCCCCGCCCTCACCCCAACCCTCTCCCGCAAGCGGGAGAGGGGCGGGGGTGAGGGCCGGCGCGTGCAGCACTGCAAGCGTCCGCATTCACCAAGAAGCCAACGTCCCGCCAGCATCAAACCAACAACAACGAAGGAGATCCCGCATGGCTGCACGTCGCACCGCATCCCGTTCCACCGCCCGCTTCGCCCTCGCCACGCTGGCGCTCGCCAGCGGCCTGCTCTGCAATACCGCGCAGGCCCAGACGCAAGGCGCCGACGCGCTGCACGCCCAGATCGAGACCCGCGCCAAGGCGGTAGAGAAGCAGCTGATCGCCTGGCGCCGCGATATCCACCAGCACCCGGAACTGGGCAACTACGAGACCCGTACGGCAAAGCTGGTGGCCGACCACCTGCGCAAGCTCGGCATGGAAGTGAAGACGGGCGTGGCCAGGACCGGCGTGGTCGGCGTGCTCAAGGGCGGCAAGCCCGGCCCGGTGGTGGCGCTGCGCGCCGACATGGACGCGCTGCCGGTCAAGGAACGCGTGGACGTGCCGTTCGCGTCGAAGGCCAAGGGCCAGTACCTGGGCAAGGAAGTCGACGTGATGCACGCCTGCGGCCATGACACCCACGTGGCGATCCTGATGGCCACCGCCGAAGTGCTGGCCGGCATGAAGGACCAGCTGCCCGGCACCGTCAAGTTCATCTTCCAGCCGGCCGAGGAAAGCCCGGCCGACTTCGAGCCCAACGGCTCGAACATGTGGGGCGCCAAGCAGATGGTGGCCGAGGGCGTGCTGGACAACCCGAAGGTCGACGCCATCTTCGGCCTGCATGTCACCAGCGGCATCGAATCGGGCAAGCTGGGCTGGCGCAGCGGCGCCTCGATGGCCGCGGCCGACCAGTTCTGGATCGACGTCAAGGGCCGCCAGACGCACGGCGCGCGGCCGTGGGGCGGGATCGACCCGATCGTGGTGGCGTCGCAGATCGTGATGGGCCTGCAGACCATCCAGAGCCGCCAGGTCAACGCCATGCTGGAGCCGTCGGTGATCACGGTGGGCACCTTCCATGGCGGCAACCGCATGAACATCGTGCCGGAAAAGGTCGAGATGATGGGCACCATCCGCACCTACGACGAAGGCATGAAGAAGGACATCCATGCGCGCATGAAGCGCACCACCGAGGCCATTGCCTCCAGCGCCGGCGCCGAGGCCAATTTCCGCGTGGTCGAGCTGTACAACGCGACCATCAACCAGCCGGCGCTGACCGAGAAGATGGCACCGACGCTGCAGCGCGTGGCCGGCGACGGCAACTGGATGATCACGCCCAAGGCCACCGCGTCGGAGGACTTTTCGTTCTACCAGGAGAAAGTGCCGGGCCTGTTCTTCAATCTCGGCGTGACGCCCAAGGGGCAGGACGTGACCAAGGCGGCGTCGAACCACTCGCCGGAGTTCTATGTGGATGAGCCGGCGCTGATCAACGGCGTGCGCGCGCTGTCCAGCCTGACCGTGGACTACATGGTGATGGCGCAGCGCTGAGCGCGGCGCCCGCGTGCGCCGCGGGGGGCTACAATAGCGCTTTTGCCGCGTTGCAGCGCCCCGCCTTGCCGGCAACGCCGGCAAGCGCCCGATTCCCGTCCGTCATGCCCCTGATCCTGCAGAGCCTCGCCCCGCTGTCCCCCGCCGACCTCGACACTGCCCGTACCCTGGCCCGCGCTTCCGCACTGGTGCCGCGCGCCGACACCGTGGCCGTGGCCGAGGACTGCGCGCCGCTGACGCCGGCGCTGCGCGACGCGCTCGACGACTTCTGCGGCCCGCGCGCGATCGACTGGGCGGTGGTGCCGGCCGGGCGCCGGCTGTCCGACTTCCGCCTGGTGGCGATGGACATGGACTCGACCCTGATCACGATCGAGTGCATCGACGAGATCGCCGACTTCTGCGGCCTCAAGGCCGAGGTCTCCGCCATCACCGAGGCCGCCATGCGCGGCGAGATCACCGATTTCAACGAAAGCCTGCGCCGCCGCGTCGCGCTGCTCAAGGGGCTCGACGCCGCCGTGCTGGACCGCGTCTATGCCGAGCGCCTGCGGCTGTCGCCGGGCGCCGAGCGCATGCTGCAGACGGTGCAGGCGCTGGGCCTGAAGACGCTGCTGGTCTCCGGCGGCTTCGTGCACTTCACCGACCAGCTCAAGCCGCGCCTGAAGCTCGATTACACCCGCGCCAATACGCTCGAGATCGTCGACGGCAAGCTGACCGGCAACGTCGTCGGCGAGATCGTCAACGCCGACGTCAAGGCCCGCACCGTGCAGGAGGTCTGTGCGCAGATCGGCGCCACGCCGGACCAGGCCATCGTCATGGGCGATGGCTCGAACGACCTGAAGATGATGGCCGTGGCCGGCCTGTCGGTGGCGTTCCGCGCCAAGCCGGTGGTGCGCGCGCAGGCCAGCGTCGCCTTCAACCATGTCGGGCTGGACGGCCTGCTGGCGCTGTTCCCGCACTGATACCCCGCCAGGCCACGCCCCCCCGAGCCGCAGCAGAGTCATTCAGACAAGGTATCGAGTCCCGCCGTCATTCCCGCGCAGGCGGGAATCCAGCGTCTTTCACGTCCCCTTTCGGGGTGAAGTCACCGGGTTCCCGCCTGTGCGGGAACGACGGTGGCTAACTGAACAGCATGATCCCGGGCTGGCGCTTGCGCAATTAAATGCGAATCATTATTATTAATGTTTCGTTAATCTGACATTTGCCCCATGCAAGTTCTGGCCGTCCTTCTCGGCCTGGCTGCGGCCGCGTGCCTGTACCTGGCCGCGCCCAACCAGGTGTTGCTGCCGCCCGGCACCCTGACCCGGCCGCGGCTGTCGGGCTGGCTGGGGCTGGCGCTGACCGGCATCAGCACGTGGCTGTGGAGCCTGTCCGATGGCTGGCCGGTCGCGATCGCCGCCACCCTGGTCACGGTGCCGTGCGCGCTGTCGGTGTGGCCGTTCATCGGCACCTGGGCGGCGCGCCTGCGCCACGTCGAACGGGAGCAGCGGGCATGAGCGCGGACGCATCCGGAATGGGCACCAAATGGCTGGCCGGCGCGCTGCTCGGGCTGCCGCTGGCGGTGGTGCTGTGCACGCTGGCGATCCTCGGCCTGCCCGGCGGCTGGCAAACCGGCATCGTCGCGGCCGTGGCGGCGTGCCTGCCGGTGTGGGTCGCCATTATCAGCGCCAGCCTGCTGTTCCGCTCCAGCCGCAGCGCGTGGCTGTGGCTGGGCGGCGCCAACCTGCTCGGCTTCACCGCGCTGTGGGCGCTGCGCCTGGCCGGCGTTGCACCGGCCGCACTGGCAGCCCTGCCCGCCCCCTGAGACCACCATCATGAAAACCGCAACCCTGCGCCTGTACCAGACGCTGCATACCTGGGTCGGCCTGATGGCCGGCTGGGCCTTGTTTATCGCCTTCTTTGCCGGCGCCATCACCGTGTTCCACCACGAGCTGCACGTGTGGCAGTCGCCAGCGCGGCTCAAGGGCAGTGCGCCGGTCGAGGCCAGCGCCGATCCGGACGCGGTTGACCGCTTCATGCAGAAGCTGGTCGCCATCCATCCTGAAGCCGCAGCCAGTGCCTACGTGATCATGCCGTCGGAGGGCGAGCCCAATATCTCGGCCTACTGGCAGGACAAGGCCGGCGAGTGGCAGATGACCACCGATGCGCGCCTGGCCGGCAACGCGGCGATGCAGCGCGACACCTCGCGCGACCACGTGATGGGCGAGCTGTCGGCGTTTTTGAACAGCCTGCACTACTCGCTCGGCATCCCGGTCGGCGGCATCTATTTCATGGGCGCGATCTCGGTGCTGTACGGGCTGGCGCTGGTGTCCGGCGTGCTGCTGCACCTGCCGCGGCTGAAGAAAGACCTGTTCGCGGTGCGCCCAGGGCGCAACCTCAAGCGCTTCTGGATGGACACGCACAATGTGCTGGGCCTGTTCAGCCTGCCCTTCCACCTTGTCTTCGCCATCACCGGCGCGCTGTTCTGCCTGTCGCTGGTGCTGATGATGGTGTTCAACACGCTGACCTTCAACGGCCGCCTGTTCGAGGCGGTGCCGACCGCCACCACCGCGGTGCCGGAAGTGGCCGCGGCCGGCCGCGCGGTGCCGACGCTGCCCACCGCGACGCTGATGCAGATCGCGCGCGAACACGGCGGCGAGCGCTTTACGCCCGAATCGTTCCGCTTCCAGCGCTACGGCGACGCCAACGCCGTGGTCGAAGTGCGCGGCACCAGCACGCGGGCGCTCGGCAACCTGGGCTCGGTCGGCATTCACGCCGCCAGCGGCGAAGCCAACGCCGGCCAGCTGACGGCCAACCAGACCGCCGGCGCGCGCGACAGCAACCACGGGCTCTACAGCGCGCTGTACGCGCTGCATTTCGGCACCTTCGGCGAGCTGCCGGTGCGGCTGGTCTACCTGCTGGCCGGCCTGGCCGGTGCTTTCCTGTTCTATTCGGGCAACCTGCTGTGGATCGAGTCGCGGCGCAAGCTGCGCCAGGCCGAGCAGCCGCGCGTGCACCGGCTGCTGGCGCAGGCCACCGTGGGCGTGTGCATCGGCTGCTGCATCGGCGTGGCGCTGTGCTTCCCGGCGGCGCTGCTGTGGCCCGAGCGCGCGGTCAGCCAGACCTATTTCACCGTGTTCGGCCTGGCCTGCGCGTGGGCGCTGCTGCGCCCGCCGGTGCGCGCCGCGGTGGAACTGCTCGGTGCCGCCGCGCTGGCCGCGCTGACGGTGCCGCTGTCGAACGCGCTCCTGACCGGCGACCACCTGCTGCACAGCATTCCCAGCGGCCACTGGATCATCGCCGGCTTCGACCTCGGCGCGATCGCGCTGGCCGCGGGCTTTGCCGCGCTGGCCCGCGCCACCGCGCGCCGCGCCCGCGGCGGGCCGGCGGAATCAGTCTGGGCCATGCCGCGGGCAGCGCGTGCGGAACAGGCCGCCAGGCCCGCCGCCGGCGCCAAGGCAATGTCCGGCACCGAGACGCGCTGAAGCGCAGCGCCAGCGCAATAGCAAACGGACGCCGCGGCGTCCGTTTCTTGTTGTCGTGGCTGCCCTACACTAGCAGAGGCCAACCACCGCGAGCCCGACCATCATGGAACCCACCTTCCACCAGTTTTCAGAACTGTTCGACCAGCTCGGCCTGCCGTCGGATGAAGCCAGCATCCGCGCTTTCATCGGCAAGCACGCGCCGCTGCCCGAAACCATCGAACTGGCCGAGGCCCCGTTCTGGTCGCCCGCACAGGCCGCGCTGCTGCGCGACGAACTGCTCGACGACGCCGACTGGGCCGAAGTCGTCGACCAGCTCAACCTGGCGCTGCGCCAGCCAGCCTGACCTCGCTGGTCGATTACGCGGCCAGCGTGGCCTCGATCGCCTGGCGCAGGTCGGCGATCAGGTCGCGCGTGTCTTCCAGGCCGATATACAGCCGCACCAGTTCGCCGGTATCGTGCCAGCCGGCCGGCGGCCAGGTACCCGCCGGGCGCATGCCCTGCACGTGGTACGGCACCGCCAGGCTGTGCGCGCCGCCCCACGACCAGCCGATCGCGAACAGCTGCAGCGCCTCGACGAAGGCATCCACCTGCTGGCGCGTATAGCGCTCGCGCAGCACGATGGCGAACAGCCCGCTGGCGCCGGTGAACTCGCGCCGCCAGTTGGCATGCCCCGGGCAGTCCGGCAGCGCGGGATGCAGCACGCGCGCCACCTCGGGCCGCTGGCGCAGCCATTCGGCGACTTCGCGCGCGGCGCGGTCGTGCGCGGCCAGCCGCACCGGCAGGCTCGGCAGCGCGCGCAGCACCAGGTGGCAGTCGTCGGCGGACACGCCCCAGCCCATCAGCATGCGGGCGCGCCTGAGGCGGCCGTGCAGGGCATCGTCGCAGGTCAGCACCGCGCCCATCAGCACGTCGCTGCCGCCGGACTGGTATTTGGTCAGCGCCTGCACCGAGATGTCGATGCCCAGCTCGAACGGGCGGAAGTAGACCCCGGCCGACCAGGTATTGTCGATCGCGGTCAGCACGCCGCGCGCGCGCGCCGCGGCGACGATGGCGCCGCAGTCGGGCACTTCCATCGTCACCGAGCCGGGCGACTCCATCCAGATCAGGCGCGTGTTGGGCTGGATCAGCGCCGGCACCGCGGCGGCGTCCATGGGATCGTAGTAGCGCACGGTGACGCCGAAGTCGCGCGCCAGCCACTCGCCGTGGTCGCGGTTGGGGCCGTAGACGTTATGCGGCACCAGCACGTCGTCGCCGCTTTTCAGCAGCGCGAAATACACCAGCGAGATCGCCGCCAGCCCCGACGGCTGCAGCAAGGTGTGGCGCGCGCCTTCCAGCAGCGCCAGGTGCTGGCACAGCGCCTCGCTGGTGGGCGTGGCATGCAGGCCGTAGCGCCAGTAGGTGGTGGCCCCGTCGCCATGCGCGCGCAGTTCGGCGAGGTTGCGGAACACCACGGTCGAGCCGCGGTGCGTGGCCGGGGAAAACGACGCAAAGCCGGGGGCGATATCCAGCTCGGGCTGGACCGCGACGGTTTGCAGGTAACGGGAAGCGGATGCGGGCTTGTCGGATGGCGAATCGGACACGGCGGTTTCCTTGCTGGCTGCCGGCCGGCCGCGGTGCGCGGGCACGGTCAGGCATGGGACGCGATGAGCCTTCGAGCTTACCAGCAAATGCCGCCCGCGCCACCGGGACGCTTCAGCGCGGCCGGCAGAAAAGGCTTACCAGCCGGAAATCGACGACTTCGGCGGCGGCGGCGCGTAGGTGACGCCGCTGTTGGGGGTCATGTCGAACGGGGGAATCACCAGCATGCCCAGCGGGCGGATGAAGAACGGCAGCACGATGGCGGGATTGAACGCATCGGTCCAGGTGCCGCGCACGGCGCCGCTGGCGTCGATGGTGCCTTCCCAGTTGCCGGACACGCGGGTGCCGTCGTCGGACTCTTCCATCAGGAAGGCGCCGTCCTCCCACTCGCCGGCGAGCAGCCGCACGCCGGCGCCACGGCCGCTGTATTCGCCGCGCACGCTGTCGCGCTCGTCGGGCTTGGGGCCCAGGCGCAAGCGCACCGGCTGCTCGCCGACCGTGCCGACATAGACCGGCAGCGACTCATACTCCGGCCGCGGTGCCAGCGCCCGGGGGGCGCCGGTCGACAGCGCCGCGCCGCGGCGGGCCTCGCCGTCGCGGATGGCCTGGTTCAGGCCGAGGCCTTCACCACCAGTGGCCACGCCCCCTGCAGGGCCGGTCGACAGCTCGGTAGCCGGCGCCGCCTGCGCCGCGCCCGCCAGGGCGAGCACGGCGGCGGCGCCAAGCGCCGTGCAGAGGTCAGTCAGCCAGGCCACGCGCAAGGCAGTCCTCAGATCCGTTCGAAGATGGCGGCAATGCCCTGCCCGCCGCCGATGCACATCGTCACCAGCGCGTAGCGGCCTTGCACGCGGTTCAGCTCATGCAGCGCCTTGACCGTGATCAGCGCGCCGGTGGCGCCGATCGGGTGGCCCAGCGAGATGCCCGAGCCGTTCGGGTTGACCTTGGCCGGGTCCAGGCCGAGCGCCTTGCTGACCGCGCAGGCCTGCGCGGCAAAAGCCTCGTTGGCTTCGATCACGTCCAGGTCGGACACCTGCAGGCCGGCGCGCTCGAGCGCGATCTTCGTTGCCGGCACCGGGCCGATGCCCATGGTCTTGGGGTCGACGCCGGCATGGCCGTAGGACACCAGGCGCGCCAGCGGCTTCAGGCCGCGGCGCTCGGCCTCGGCGCGCTCCATCATCACCACCGCGGCGGCGGCGTCGTTCAGGCCCGAGGCGTTGCCGGCGGTGACGGTGCCGTTTTCCTTGACGAAGACCGGCTTGAGCTTGGTCATGTCGTCCATGGTGGCGTCATGGCGCACATGCTCGTCGGTGTCGAAGGTGACCTCGCCCTTGCGGCCCTTGGTCACCACCGGGACGATCTGGTCCTTGAAGTAGCCGGCCTTGATCGCGGCCGAGGCGCGGCGGTGCGATTCCAGCGCGGCCTCGTCCTGCTGCGCGCGCGAGATCTCGTATTCTTTGGCGACGTTCTCGGCGGTCACGCCCATGTGGATGCGGTGGAACGGGTCGTGCAGCGCGCCCAGCATCATGTCGACCAGGCCGGCATCGCCCATGCGCGCGCCCCAGCGTGCCGCGGGGGCCAGGTACGGGGCGCGGCTCATGCTTTCGGCACCGCCGCCGATGGCGACGTCGGCATCGCCCAGCAGGATGGTCTGCGCGGCGCTGACGATGGCCTGCAGGCCCGATCCGCACAGCCGGTTGACGGTCAGCGCCGGCGCGTTGACCGACACGCCGCCGTTGACGGCCGCGACGCGGCCCAGGTACATGTCGCGCGGTTCGGTCTGGATCACGTTGCCGAACACCACATGGCCGACGTCGTCGCCCGACACCTGCGCACGCGCCAGCGCCTCGCGCACCACCAGCGCGCCCAGCTCGGCCGGCGCCACGTCCTTCAGGCTGCCGCCAAAGGTCCCGATCGCGGTACGGACACCGCTCACTACTACGACTTCACGCGTCATGACTGTCTCCATGTGGGTTATGTTGCACCGCACAGTATAGCGGTGCCGCAGCCGAAACGAACGATCGTACTTTTACCTAATGGCGCCCTGCCCGGCATCGTCCGGCGGGACTAGCTCAGACCTCGCCCCACAGGTCGTGGCCGTCGGCACCGGTGATGCGCACGTCGACGAAGTCCCCGGCGCGATAGCGCTGCGAGGTGCGCTGCGCCGGCGCGATATAGACCAGGCCGTCGATTTCCGGCGCATCCGCCGACGAACGGCCGATGCCGCCGTCCTGGTTGACCTCGTCGACCAGCACGCGCAGGGTCTGGCCGACCTTGCGCTGCAGCCGGCGCGCGGACACGGCCTCGGCCACTTCCATGAAGCGGGCGCGGCGCTCCTCGCGCACTTCGTCGGGCAGCGCGCCCGGCAGGTCGTTGGCGGTGGCGCCCTCGACCGGCGAGTAGGCGAAGCAGCCGACGCGGTCCAGTTCGGCCTCGGCAATGAAGTCCAGCAGCGTCTGGAACTCGGCTTCGGTCTCGCCCGGGAAGCCGGCGATAAAGGTGCTGCGGATGGTCAGTTCCGGGCAGATCTCGCGCCAGGCGCGGATGCGGTCCATGGTCTTTTCCGCGTTGGCCGGGCGCTTCATGCGCTTGAGCACGTCCGGGTGGGCGTGCTGCAGCGGCACGTCCAGGTACGGCAGCACATGGCCGTTGTTCATCAGGGGGATGATCTCGTCCACATGCGGGTACGGATAGACATAGTGCAGGCGCACCCAGGCGCCGTACTGCGCGGCCAGCTCGCCCAGCGCCGCCACCAGCTCGGTCATGCGGGTCTTGAGCGGGCGGCCATTCCAGAAGCCGGTGCGGTACTTGACGTCGACGCCGTAGGCGCTGGTGTCCTGCGAGATCACCAGCAGTTCCTTGACGCCCGCCTTGAACAGGTTCTCCGCCTCCAGCATGACCTCGGCCACCGGGCGCGAGACCAGGTCGCCGCGCATCGACGGGATGATGCAGAACGAGCAGCGGTGGTTGCAGCCCTCGGAAATCTTCAGGTAGGCGTAATGCTTGGGCGTCAGCTTGATGCCGGCGGCCGGCACCAGGTCGGTGAACGGGTCGTGCGGCTTGGGCAGGTGCGTGTGCACCGCCTGCATCACCTCGCCCAGCGCGTGCGGTCCGGTCACGGCCAGCACCTTGGGATGCACCGACGACACGATGTCTTGCCCCGCCGCGTCCTTCTTCGCGCCCAGGCAGCCGGTAACGATGACCTTGCCGTTCTCGGTCAGCGCTTCGCCGATCGCGTCCAGGCTTTCCTGCACGGCTTCGTCGATAAAGCCGCAGGTATTGACCACCACCAGGTCGGCGCCGTCGTAGGTGCCGCTGATGGCGTAGCCCTCGGCGCGCAGCTGCGTGATGATCTGCTCGGAGTCGACCAGCGCTTTCGGACAGCCAAGGGAAACGAAGCCCACACGCGGACTTTGGTCTTTCTGGTTCGTTGCTTCTGAGGGGTTTTTCACGTTGGAATCCGAATGTGGGGCAGGCACGGCAACCCGCCCGTTCTAGAGGGAACAGGCCGCCGGGCGGAACAGCGAATCGCGCATTTTACCCGTTTGCCGGGATTTCCCGGCGCCTGACTACCGACATCCGGGCAGGCGCTGTGGTAACGCCCGCGTCACACCGCCGCAGCCGCTAGCCCCGGCAAGCCTTGCAGGACCCGCGCGATCTCTTGCGAGTCCTGCATGCGCCGGATCGCATCATGCAGTTCGCCCGCCTGCGGCCAGGTGCGCTTGAGATAGCTGAGCCAGAGCTTGACGCGTCCGTGCTCGTGGCAGGAGGCGATGCGGGCATGCAGCTTTTCCAGGTACGTCGCGATCTGGCGCAGCACCAGCGGCCATTCTTCGTCAGACGGCGCGGCAGGCATCTGGCCGCGAATGCGCAACGCCAGGAACGGGTCCGAGACGGCGCCGCGCCCGATCATGACGTCATCGCAGCCGCTGACCTCGCGGCAGCGCGCCCAGTCCGCGACGGTCCAGACGTCGCCATTCGCAATCACCGGTACGTCGACGGCCGCCGCAATGCGCGCGATCCAGTCCCAGTGCGCGGGTGGCCGGTAGCCGTGGTCGCGCGTGCGCGCATGCACCACCAGCGACGCCGCGCCGCCTTCGGCCAGCGCGGTGGCGCAGTCGATCGCCAGCGCGGTATCCGACACGCCCAGCCGCATCTTGGCGGTCACCGGAATCCCGGCCGGCACCGCGGCGCGCACGGCCGCGACGATCCGGTTCAGCAGCGCCGGATTGGTCAGCAGCATCGCGCCGCCGCCATGGCGGTTGACGACCTTGGCGGGGCAGCCGAAGTTCAGGTCGATGCCATGCGGCGACAAGGTCGCGGCATAGGCGGCATTGCGCGCCAGCCACTCGGGATCGCTGCCCAGCAGCTGGATCACCATCGGCGTGCCGCTGCGGGTATAACCGCCGGACTGGATCTCGGGCGTGTCGCGCTCATAGACCCGCGCCGGCAGCAGCGAGCCCGTCACCCGCACGAATTCCGACACGCAGCCGTCGTAGCCTCCGGCATCGGTCAGCACGTCGCGCAGCACATAGTCGGCAAGCCCTTCCATCGGGGCCAGGAACAGCCGGCTCATGGCACGCACCGCGCCGCGGGCAGCGGCACCGAATAGGAAGGTTGGAGAAAGCAGGACATGGGACGCCGGGCAATCAGGCGAGTCCCAAACTGAGCCGCCGCTGAAGAGATGCGATACATGGGCCCCGGATGGGGCGAAGCGCGCATTCTACCTGCTTTGGCAGGGGGCGGTTTTTCGGGGATCGGTGATTCCGCGGCTGTAGCGAACCCAGCACGCTACTGACCGACGGGGGGATGCCACCTCGATGACGAGCCTGAATCCGGAGTGAGTGATGCAAGAACCAACCCGCCGGTGGGACTCGGCGGCGCAACTGCGCAACCAGCAGGACATCGCTGCCTACCTGAACGCCTGCCTGGCCGAAGCTGGCGACGACGATCGCTTCATTGCCTACGCGCTCGGCGTCGTCGCCCGCGCCCGCGGCATGACGCAGCTGGCCCGAGAAACCGGCCTGTCGCGCGAAAGCCTTTACCGTTCGCTGTCTGGCGAAGGCAATCCGGAATTCGGGACGATCTGGAAGGTGATGCGGGCGCTTGGCATCCGCCTGCATGCGAGTGCCGGCTGAGCGCCGGCGCGGGTGCTGTTGCGCGGCGGGCGCCTTGGCCCGCCGCTGCCTGCGTTACTTCTTGTCCGGCTGGTTGAACGGGAACGTGCCGAACATGTTCTTGGCCTGGTTCTGCATCTGCTCCTGCATCTGCACGAACAGGTTCTTGCTCTGCTCGATGTAGTTGCTCATCATGCCCTGCATCATCGGACCCTGCATGTTCATGAACTGCGACCACATGTCGGGGCTGAACGCCTCGCCGGAATACAGGCCCTTGGAGTTCTCGGCCAGCTTGTTCTGGATATCGATGAAGGCCTGGATGTTCTTTTCCAGGTAGGTGCCCATCATGCCCTGCATGGCATGGCCGTAGAAGCGGATGATCTGCGACAGCATGGCGCTGGAGAACATCGGCACGCCGCCGGTCTCTTCTTCGAGGATGATCTGCAGCAGGATGCTGCGCGTCAGTTCGTCACCGGACTTGGCGTCGACGACCTTGAAGTCCTCGGTGTCCATCACCAGCTGCTTGACGTCGGCCAGGGTGATGTAGGTGCTGGTCTGGGTATCGTAGAGCCTGCGATTGGGATACTTTTTGATCAGTCGCTCTGCGCCTTTTTTGGTCGTGGCCATCGGTGCTCTGTCCTTGTGTCGTCGCTGATTGCGCGCTGCTGCACCGCATGGGGTGCAGTGCGCAAATCGGTACCGCCCGCGCCATCTGCTGTTATCGTACCGGCCGTCTTGCGGCTGTTCGCGCATGGCTGCGCGCCGCGGCCCGCCATCTCGCCCCCGCGAGGGCTATGCTGCACGACTATGGTGCCGGCTGCGCCGCTGCCCTGATTCTATGCCCAACAAAGCACTAAGAAAAGCGACGAGCCTTAAGGAAAACCCGGTACACCAGCGCGCCGCAATGCCAATGCCGCACCCCTGGAAATGATTCGCGGGCCATGGCGGCCCGCGAAATCCGTGGCGCAAGCGGCGGCGAAACACAGCATTTGCCGCTTGTGCGCCGCGCTGGCTGCACCGCAAAACGCGGCCGCCGGCGCGGGGCCGGCAGGTCAGCCCATGTGCAGGCCGCCGTTGAGCGAGAAGTCCGCGCCGGTCGAGAAGCCGGACTCGTCCGAAGCCAGCCAGGCGCAGATCGAGGCGATCTCTTCCGGCTCGCCCAGGCGCTTCACCGGGATCGTGGCGACGATCTTGTCGAGCACGTCCTGGCGGATGGCCTTGACCATGTCGGTGGCGATATAGCCCGGCGACACCGTGTTCACCGTTACGCCCTTGGTTGCCACTTCCTGCGCCAGCGCCATGGTAAAGCCGTGCAGCCCGGCCTTGGCGGTGGAGTAGTTGGTCTGGCCGAACTGGCCCTTCTGCCCGTTCACCGACGAGATATTGACGATGCGGCCCCAGCCGCGGTCGGCCATGCCGTCGATCACCTGCTTGGTGACGTTGAACAGCGAGGTCAGGTTGGTGTCGATCACCGCATCCCAGTCGGCGCGGGTCATCTTGCGGAACACCACGTCGCGCGTGATGCCGGCATTGTTGATCAGCACATCGACCTCGCCGACCTCGGCCTTGACCTTGTCGAAGGCCGCCTTGGTCGAGTCCCAGTCGGCGACGTTGCCTTCCGAGGCGACGAAGTCGAAGCCCAGGGCCTTCTGCTGCTCCAGCCACTTCTCACGGCGCGGCGAGTTGGGGCCGCAGCCGGCCACCACGCGAAAGCCATCCTTGGCCAGCCGCTGGCAAATGGCGGTGCCGATGCCACCCATGCCGCCGGTCACATACGCAATGCGCTGAGTCATGTCCACTCCTTGATTGGCTTTTCGTTATTTGCCGCCGGGAGCGCGCCATGCGCGCGCCCGGCACACACCTTCTTAGCTGCGCTCGACCGCCAGCGCCACGCCCATGCCGCCGCCGATGCACAGCGACGCCAGGCCCTTGCGGGCATCGCGGCGCTTCATTTCATGCAGCAGCGTCACCAGGATACGGCAGCCCGACGCGCCGATCGGATGGCCGATGGCGATGGCGCCACCGTTGACGTTGACCTTGGAGGTATCCCAGCCCATCTGCTGGTGCACGGCCAGCGCCTGCGCGGCGAAGGCTTCGTTGATTTCCATCAGGTCCAGGTCCTGCGGCGTCCAGCCCGCGCGCGACAGCGCGCGCTTGGAAGCCGGCACCGGGCCCATGCCCATCACCTTCGGGTCCACGCCGGCGTTGGCGTAGCTCTTGATGGTGGCCAGCGGGGTCAGGCCCAGCTCCTTGGCCTTGGCGGCCGACATCACCACCACCGCGGCGGCGCCGTCGTTCAGGCCCGAAGCGTTGGCCGCGGTCACCGTGCCGGCCTTGTCGAAGGCGGGCTTGAGGCCGGCCATGCTGTCCAGCGTGGCGCCATGGCGCACGAATTCGTCGGTCTTGAACGCCACCGGGTCGCCCTTGCGCTGCGGGATCAGCACCGGCACGATTTCTTCATCGAACTTGCCGGCCTTCTGCGCGGCTTCAGCCTTGTTCTGCGAGCCCACCGCGAATTCGTCCTGCGCTTCACGCGTGATGCCGTACTCCTTGGCCACGTTCTCGGCGGTGATGCCCATGTGGTACTGGTTGTACACGTCCCACAGGCCGTCGACGATCATGGTGTCGACCAGCTTGGCATCGCCCATGCGGAAGCCGTCGCGCGAGCCCGGCAGCACGTGCGGCGCGGCGCTCATGTTCTCCTGGCCGCCGGCCACGACGATCTCGGCCTCGCCCGCCATGATGGCGTTGGCGGCCAGCATCACCGCCTTCAGGCCCGAGCCGCACACCTTGTTGATGGTCATGGCCGGCACCATGGCCGGCAGCCCGGCCTTGATCGACGCCTGGCGCGCCGGGTTCTGGCCCGAGCCGGCGGTCAGCACCTGGCCCATGATCACTTCGCTGACCTGGTCCGGCTGGATGCCGGCACGCTCGAGCGCGGCCTTGATGACCACGGCACCCAGTTCCGGCGCCGGAATCTTCGCCAGCGAGCCGCCAAATTTGCCAACCGCGGTACGGGCCGCGGATACGATGACAACGTCAGTCATGGTGTAGTCCTCTCACTCAATGGAAACGGGGACCCGCAAGCCCGCCGGCGCCCGCGCGGGGCGCACGCCGGCGGGCGCGCGGGCATCAGGCCTTGGCTTTGACGTATCGCCCAGGCGCGGGTTCGATCGCAGGGTAGCGCGCGTTGCCGTACTCGGCTGGCGCGGCGCGCCTGGCGCCGGCATGGCTGGCCAGCCATGCCGACCAGTCCGGCCACCAGCTGCCGGGGTGTTCGGTGGCGCCGGCCAGCCATTGCTGCGGCGACGCCGGCAAGGCGTCGTTGGTCCAGTGGCTGCGCTTTTTCTTCGCCGGCGGATTGATCACGCCGGCGATATGGCCGGACGCGCCCAGCACGAAGCGCAGCTGGTTCTTCAGCAGCGCGGTCGAGGCATAGGCCGCGGTCCACGGCACGATATGGTCCTCGCGCGAGCCGTAGAGATAGGTCGGCACGTCGATGCTGCCCAGGTCCACCGGCACATTGCATACGGTGAGCTTGCCGGGCACCTTCAGGTCGTTCTGCAGGTAGGTGTGGCGCAGGTACCAGCAGTACCACGGGCCCGGCAGGTTGGTCGCGTCGCCGTTCCAGAACAGCAGGTCGAACGGCACCGGGGTATTGCCCTTCAGGTAGTTGTCGACCACGTAGTTCCACACCAGGTCGTTCGGGCGCAGGAACGAGAACGTGTTCGCCAGCTCCAGCCCGCGCAGCAGCGCGCACGGCGCACCGGCACCGCCGCCCAGCGTGGCTTCGCGCAACTGCACGTGGCCCTCGTCGACGAAGACATCGAGGATGCCGGTGTCGGTAAAGTCCAGCAGCGTGGTCAGCAGCGTCAGGCTGGCCGCGGGATGCTGCCCGCGTGCGGCCAGCACCGCGAGCGCGGTGGAAATGATGGTGCCGCCGACGCAGAAGCCGAGCACGTTGATCTGGTCCTGGCCGCTGATGTCGCGCGCGACTTCGATGGCGCGGATGGCGGCGTGCTCGATGTAGTCGTCCCAGGTGCGCGACGCCATGCTGGCGTCAGGGTTGCGCCACGACACCAGGAATACCGTATGGCCCTGCTCCACCGTATGCCGCACCAGCGAGCTTTCCGGCTGCAGGTCGAGGATGTAGTACTTGTTGATGCAGGGCGGCACCATCAGCAGCGGGCGCGCATGGACCTTGGCGGTCAGCGGCTTGTACTGCAGCAGCTGGAAGTACTCGTTCTCGTAGACCACCGCGCCTTCGGTCACCGCGACATTGCGGCCCACTTCGAAAGCGGTCTCGTCGGTTTGAGAAATCTTGCCGCGCGTCAGGTCTTCCATCATGTTGCGCACGCCGGCACGCAGCGATTCGCCGCCCGATTCGATCAGCAGGCGCTGCGCTTCTGGATTGGTGGCGAGGAAGTTGGCGGGCGACATCGCATCGACCCACTGCGAGATCGCAAAGCGGATGCGCTGGCGGGTCTTGGCGTCGGCCTCGACGGCGTCGGCAAGCTCGGTCAGTGCGCGTGCGTTGAGCAGGTAGAAGGCGGCGGCATAACGGTACGGCACGTTGTTGCGCCAGGCGTCGCCGGCAAAACGGCGGTCGTGCAGCGGGCCGGTGCCGTCGGGCTTGCCCTCGGCCAGCGCCTGCCACAGCGCGGCGAAGTCCTTCATGTAGCGCTGCTGGATATCGGCCAGCTGCGCCGGCGCGATCTTGACGCCTGCCAAGGAATCGAGGCCCGGGATGCCGGCCATCATGCCGGATGCGGCCGCGTGACCGTCGCCTTCAGTGCCCTGCCACTGGCGGGACCATTCCAGCCAGGTGGCTGGATCGAATGGCCCCGGCGTGAACTTGGGTGGTTGGGACTTGCCTTCCTGCGTGGAAGCTGCCGCACCTTTGCCGGTCGCCATGATCAGTTTGTCTCTCTGCCGTCACTATTCGAACCGGCTCCGGGGCATTGCCCTGGCCGGCACTTTGCATGGGGAGATGCTATCCGAATGGACCCGGCTGCCGCCCTACCCGAAGCGGGAGGGTCAGCCGGCACATCTGCCCTGGAACTGGCCTGGAACCCGCGCCGCACAACGCGCGGGCCGGGCTTGCATCCATTCCGATAGCGGCTCCCTATTATCCGGCGGCCTACCCGGCGAATACGATCGGGCACGCGTGCCCGACCGCCAGCGCCATGCGTTATGCTTGCCGGAAAAACCTGGGAATCGTCAGCGATTCCGAGACATTCGAGGCCATTGTTGCCTTGCAACGCGCGCGCTGTCAATGCGGATATCCGCCCCGGCGCCGCGCGCCGCCCGACCTACCGGACGGTATGCCACGCACGCAGCTGCCGAGGCCGCCGAGCATAGTCGAGAAGGATGAAATTCTGATGTACATCGTGGCCATAGGCTGGCTCTACGTGGCGCTGATGATGGCGATCACCGAGCACAACGTGGTGGCGGGCGTTGCCACCTTCCTGATGTATGGGGTAGCGCCGGTCGCGCTGGTGCTCTACATCATGGGCACGCCCGGCCGGCGCCGGCGCAGGGCCGAAGCCGAACGGGCGGCGACGGCTGCCGCGGCCAGCGAGCCGGCAAAGCGCGCGGACGAGTAACGGACGAGTAACCGGACGATTAACGGACAAGTAAATCCGCGCCGCTCAGTCGGCCAGCCAGACCAGGCTGGCCATGCGCCCGGTCACGCCGTCGCGCCGGTAGGAGTAGAAGCGGTCGGCATCGGCCACGGTGCAGGCATCGCCGCCATGGATGTCGACGCAGCCCGCGCGCGCCAGCCGCGTACGCGCCAGCGCATAAATGTCGGCAAGGTACTTGCCCGGGGCGCCGGCGCGGAACGCCGCGGCAACCGCGGCCTGTTCGCCGGGACGTGCCTGCGCCAGAAAGGCTTCGCGCACCTCGGCGCCCACCTCGAAGGCATCGGGGCCGATCGCCGGTCCCAGCCAGGCCAGCCAGCGCATCGCAGCGCCGCCGGCGGCTGCCTGCATCCGTGCCAGCGTGGCCTCGATCACGCCGTTGCACAGGCCGCGCCAGCCCGCATGCGCGGCACCCACCACCGTCCCCTGCGCATCGCACAGCAATACCGGCAGGCAATCGGCCGTCATCACTGCGCAGACGTGGCCCGGCGCAATCGCCAGGCTGGCATCGGCCTGCGGCACGTTGCCGCTCGCTGCCGCGACATGGTCGGCGGTGGCGACCGCGCAGCCATGCACCTGCTCCAGCCATTGCGGCATCGACGGCAGGCATGCGGCCAGCCGTGCGCGGTTGCGCGCCACGTCGGCCGGATCATCGCCGACGTGGGTGCCCAGGTTCAGGCCGCCCGGCATGCCGCCGGCCAGCCCGTAAGGCCCCTGGCTGACCCCGCCCTGGCGCGTGGTCGACAGCGCGCGCACGCGCGCCGGCGCCGGCCAGTCGGGGACCAGCCAGGCGGGATCAGGCGCCGCGCGCATCGGCGTCACCGTCGTCATCGTCATCGTCGTCGTCAACCTCGCCGGCGTATTCCCATTGCGCTTCGCCGCCCTCCCACACTTCGTCCCAGGCCTCGTCCTCGTCATCGGCCTGCGCGCTTTCAAAGTCCAGCGCATCGATCAGCGCCTGCAGGTCTGCGGGCGGCTGCGCGGTCCATGACATGTGCTTGCCGGTGGCCGGATGCACCAGGCCGAGCTGGTACGCATGCAGCGCCTGGCGCGCGTAGGGCACCGGCAGCGGCACGCGGATCGCGGGACGCTGGCCGCGCTGGGTGGCACGGAAGTAAACCGGATCGCCCACCAGCGGATGGCCGATCGATTCGAAATGCACGCGGATCTGGTGGGTGCGGCCGGTCTCGAGCTTGCACATCACCATCGACACGAAGCCCCGCCCCAGCGGCACCGTGGCCAGCGTGCGGAAATGCGTGCGCGACGGCTTGCCGCTGGCGGTATGCACGACCGCCATGCGCGTGCGCTCGCGCGGATCGCGGCCGATCGGCGCGTCGATGGTGCCTTCGTCATAGGTGCGGCCCCACACCAGCGCGATATACGTGCGCTTGACGGTGCGCGCCTGCAGCTGCCGCACCAGGTCGGTCTGCGCGGTCAGCGTGCGCGCCACCACCATCAGCCCCGAGGTTTCCTTGTCGAGCCGGTGCACGATGCCCGCGCGCGGCAGCGACGCGGCGCCCGGGTAGCGGTGCAGCAGGCCGTTGAGCACGGTGCCGCTCCAGTTGCCGGCAGCCGGATGCACCACCAGCCCGGCGGGCTTGTCGATCACCAGCAGGGTGTCGTCTTCGTAGACCACGTCCAGCGGCACGTCTTCCGGCGCGAAGGCCGATGATTCGGGAGCGGCCTGCGGCTGGATCTCGATGCGGTTGCCCATCTGCACCGCATCGCGCGGACGGCGCACCTGGCCGTCGACGCGCACCGCGCCGCTTTCGATCCATTGCTGCAGGCGGCTGCGCGAAAACTCGCTGAAGTGACGCGCCAGCAATTTATCGAGACGCTCCCCATGCGCGGCGCTGTCGACCTCCAGCGACAGGGTCACGGCCGGCTCGGCACCGACGGGCGAGGCCTCGGCCGCCTCGTCGAATTCCTCCGCGCCGGCCTCGAAATCGGCCACTGCCGCGGCGGCGCGCACCCGTTCGGGTGGCAGTCCTCCCACGCCATCTCCGGCTTCCGGGTTGGGCTGGGGGCTTGGGCTATAATGCTTGACGCTATTTTTCTTCATCCGGGATACGATTGCCCATGCAATTGCAGAGCATGAAACGCGCGCGCTGGCGCACGACAATAGGAGCGGTTCTGCTCGCAGGCGGCTGCGTCATGCTGTCTGCATGCGGCCTGCTCGCGGACCAGCCCGACGAGACCGCTGGCTGGTCGGCCAACAAATTATATTCGGAAGCCAAGGATGCCCTGGATGGCGGCGACTACACCCGCGCCGTCAAGCTGTATGAAAAGCTCGAAGGCCGCTATCCGTTCGGCCGCTATGCGCAGCAGGCGCAGATCGACACCGCCTACGCCAACTACAAGGATGGCGAAACCGCGGCGGCGCTGGCAGCGGTGGACCGCTTCATCCAGCTGCACCCGAACCACCCCAACATCGATTACGCCTACTACCTGAAGGGGCTGATCAACTTCAACGACAACCTCGGCTGGCTCGGCCGCTTCTCCGGGCAGGACCTGAGCGAGCGCGACCCCAAGGCCGCGCGCGCCGCCTACGACGCCTTCCATACGCTGATCACGCGCTACCCGGAAAGCAAGTACACGCCCGACGCCACGCTGCGCATGCAGTACATCGTCAACTCGCTGGCCCAGCATGAAGTGCATGCCGCGCGCTACTACTTCCGGCGCGGCGCCTACCTGGCCGCCGTCAATCGCGCCCAGCAGTCGCTGAAGGACTACGACGGCGCACCGGCCAACGAAGAAGCGCTGTACATCATGATCCGCTCGTACGACGCGATGGGCATGAAAGACCTGCGCGACGACACCGCGCGCGTGATGGAGAAGAACTTCCCGGAGAGCGACTTCATCAAGTACGGCGCACGCCGCAAGGACAAGTCCTGGTGGGAAGTGTTCTGACGCCGGCCTTGCAGCGGGCATGAAAAAAACGGGACGTGTCGGATGACCGTCCCGTTTTTCTTTGCCTGCGGTTCGCAGTGATCAGTCGACGGCCGGATCCCCGGCGTCGCCCTCGGCGGTATCGGCGGTATCGGCGGGCGCCTTGTCCGGGCCGCGCAGCGACTCCAGGAAGCGCACCACCGTGGCCGCCTCGCGCGTGCGCGTGAACGGCGGCAGGCTCTGCCAGATCTGGCGCCCGTAGGGTTTCTCCACCAGGCGCGTGTCGAAGATCGCCAGCACGCCGCGGTCCGATTCCGAGCGGATCAGCCGCCCCGCGCCCTGCTTGAGCGTGATCACCGCATGCGGCAGCTGGTGCACGGCAAACGGGCTCAGCCCCTTTTTCTGCAGCACTTCCATGCGCGCGGCCAGCACCGGATCGTCGGGCGGCGCGAACGGCAGCTTGTCGATGATCACCAGCGACAGCGCCTCGCCGCGCACGTCGACGCCTTCCCAGAAGCTCTGGCTGCCGACCAGCACCGCATTGCCCAGCTCGCGGAAGCGGTCCAGCAGCTCGGTGCGGCTGGCCTGGCCCTGCACCAGCAGCGGCAGATTCAGGCCGCGCTCGGCAAAGGCATCGTAGAGCAGGTCCGAGGCCCGCTGCACGGCGCGCAGCGTGGTGCACAGCAGGAAGGTGCGCCCGCCGGCCGCCTCGATCAGCGGCAGCGCCGCCTCCACCACGGCATCGGTGAACTGCGGCGACTGTGGCGCGGGCATGTCGCGCGGCACGTACAGCAGGCCCTGCTTGGCGTAATCGAACGGGCTGGGCAGCGTCAGCGAGCGGTCCTTGTCTAGCCCCAGCTGCGCGGCGTAGTGGGTGAAATTGCCCTTCACCGACAGCGTCGCCGAGGTGAAGACCCACGCGCGCGGCTGGCCGTCGCGCTGGCGCGTGAAGATCGGCGCGATCGACAGCGGCGTGCGGTGCAGCTGCACGGTGTGCGAGAACACCTCGACCCAGCGCACGGTCTCCGGGCCGGTGGACGGGGCGGGCGCGGCCTCAGCCTCGTCCTTCCCCTCGCCCGCCGCTTGCGGTGCCGGCGCGGCCGCCGCATCGGTGCGCCAGGCGGCCAGCTTGTTGGCCAACTCGAGCGCGCGGCGGTGGCATTGCTGCAGCGATTCGGCGCGCTCGGCCTGGCTTTCGAGCATTTCGACGAAGTCCGACAGCGCCGCGTCGAGCGCATCGAGGGTCTCGTTGAAGGGCTCGGCGATGCGGCGGTCGGCCTCGATCTGTCCCAGCGCCAGGCGCGCGTTGTCCTTGTTGAAGGCCAGGCGCAGGTCGCGCGTGGCGCGTTCCAGCGGCGCGGCCAGCGCCACCCAGTCGACCGCATCGCGCGCGTGCGACAGCCCCTCGGCCACGGTATCGCGCGCGATCTCCAGCAACTGGCTGGTCGACAGGGTCTCGCCGAAGAACAGCGTGGCGGTCTCGGGCAGCTGGTGCGCTTCGTCGAAGATCACGGTGTTGGCCGTTGGCAGCAGCTCGGCCATGCCGGTGTCGCGCAGCACCACATCGGCAAAGAACAGGTGGTGGTTGACCACCACCACGTCGGCCTGCTGCGCTTCCTTGCGCGCGCGCATCACGAAGCAGTCCTTGTAATGCGGGCATTCCGAGCCGAGGCAGTTGTCGCGCGTGGAGGTCACCATCTGCCACACGGGCGCGTTCTCCGGCACCGACGCCAGCTCGGCCTTGTCGCCGGTGGCGGTTTCCTTGATAAAGCGCCCGATCTCGCGCAGCCACGCCGCATCCTGGCGCGAGGCCAGGCGGCCGCCGGCCTGCGCGCGCTCCAGGTGATAGTGGCAGACGTAATTGGCGCGCCCCTTGAGCAGCGCCACCGAGACCGGCACGTTGAGCGCGTGGCGCACGGTGGGGATGTCGCGCAGGAACAGCTGGTCCTGCAGGTTCTTGGTGCCGGTCGACAGGATTACCTTGCCGCCCCACAGCATGGCCGGCACCAGGTAGGCGTAGGTCTTGCCGGTGCCGGTGCCCGCCTCGACGATGACGGAATCATTCTGCGCGATCGCGTCGGCGACGGCCTCGGCCATCTTGTGCTGCGACGCGCGCGGCCGGTAGCCGGGAATGGCCTGCGCCAGCGTGCCGGTGTCGGCGAAGATGGTGGCCAGCTCGGCGCCGCGGCTGGCGCCAGCGTCTGCCTGCGCGGCATGGGCGGGCGCCGCGGCATCGGTAGCGTCGGTGGCGTCGGGGGCGTCGTCCAGGGACAACTCGGGGGAATCGGGAAGATCGGACAAGTGAGGGGGAATGTTGTATGAGCCGCCAGTCAGGCCGGCGGCGATCGGCGGGGCCCGGGAAAGAAGCGCCAGGGGCGCTCAGGCCGGCACGTCGGGTTCGAGCTGCAGCTGCAGCAGCGTGATGGCGTCCTTCAGCTTGAGCCGGCGCTTCTTCAGCCGGCGCAGCTGCAGTTCGTCATGGACCGCATCGCCGGCCAGCCGGTCGATCAGGAAGTCGAGATCGCGGTGCTCGATCTGCAACTCCATGATGCGCCGTTCCAGGGTGTTCAGGTTGCTGTCCATCTATGCCTCCGCTGCCATCACCGTGCCGGGGCTCAGAAGCCGAACGGACGCGGCGCCGACGCCGGGGCCTGTTGCTGCTCCCGGGCCTTGGCGCGCCGCTCTTCCAGCGCCTTCTGGCGCTGTTCGAGGTCGCGCTGCTTGGCTTCGTATGCCTTCACGTTCTCCTCGCGCTGGCGGGCCTGTTCCGCGCCCTTCTGCTGCGCCTCCTGCATGCGCGCATCGAAGTCGGATTGCTTCTTTTCATAGGCCTGGGCGTTGGCGGCGCGCTGCGGGGCATCGGCCTGGCGCTGGGCGTCGCGCAGCTGCTGTTCCTGCTGCTTTTTCTCGAACGCCTCGCGGCTGGACTGCTCGCTGGCGGCACGCTGCGGCTGGCTGGCCTCGAACTCGGCGCGGCGCAGGGCCTGTTCGCGGTCGCGCTCGGCGGCGCGGTGGGCGCGCTCGGCCTCGCCCACTTCCAGCTCGCGCTTGCGCAGCACCTGCAGCTCTTCGCGCTGGATTTCCTTGGCGTTGTTGATGCAGTGGGTGACGAAGAACTTGCTGTAGCACTCGCGCTCGGCGGCGGCAAAGCGGTAGTTGGTCCATGCGCGCGAATCGCCGATGGCCTTGCGCTCGGCGGCAAAGTCGCGTGCGGCAGCGGGTGCAGCACTGGCGGCGGGCGCCGACGCCTGCGCCTGCGCCGCGCGCAGCGGCATCAGCACGGCGCAGGCCGCCACGGCCACGGCGGCCAGGGCGCCGCGGCGGATCAGGAAAGATTCGGGCACGTTGGCGAAGATTGGCATGGCCGGGAGGATGGCCTTGGCGGCGGCCGGGCGGGACTTGACGATCATGTCCGGATTCTAGCATCCGGGCCGTACCGCGGCCTGCCCGCCAGCCCCCGCGCACGTGCGCGCAACGCCTCCCGCGGCAGCCAGGCCGCCGCGCCCGCCGGACGCCCGCGCGCTTGTGGCAAAATGCCCCGCTTTCGACTGACCGCGTCTCACGCTGCGTTCCACGATGTCCAACCTGCCCGCATCCGTCTCGCAAAAGATCGTCTCGCTCATCGCGGCCGAACTGTCCGTGCAGCCCCGCCAGGTGGCCGCGGCCGTGGCGCTGCTCGATGAAGGCGCCACCGTCCCCTTCATCGCCCGCTACCGCAAGGAAGTGACCGGCAACCTCGACGACACGCAGCTGCGCAACCTGGAAGAGCGGCTGCTGTACCTGCGCGACATGGAAGACCGCCGCGCCGCGATCCTGGCGTCGATCGAAGAGCAAGGCAAGCTCACGCCCGAGCTGCAGGCCGCGATCGAAGCCGCCGAAACCAAGCAGGCGCTGGAAGACCTCTACCTGCCCTACAAGCCCAAGCGCCGCACCCGCGCCCAGATCGCGCGCGAATGCGGGCTGGAGCCGCTGGCGCTGGCGCTGCTGGCCGATCCCACGCTCGACCCGCAAACCGAGGCCGCGAAGTACGTCAACGGCAATCCCACTGCCGAAGGCGGCGTGCCCGATGTGAAGGCCGCGCTGGACGGCGCCCGCGACATCCTGTCCGAGCAGTTCGGCGAGACCGCCGAGCTGCTGGGCAAGCTGCGCGAGCACCTGTGGACCAACGGCGTGGTGTCTTCCACCGTGATGGAGGGCAAGGAAACCGCCGAGGAAGAGAAGTTCCGCGACTATTACGCCTACAGCGAAACCATCCGCACGGTGCCGTCGCATCGCGCACTGGCGCTGTTCCGCGGCCGCAATGCCGGCGTGCTGATGGTCAAGCTGGGCCTGGGCGAAGAACAGGACGCGATGGTGCCGCACCCGTGCGAAGGCATGATCGCGCGCCATGTCGGCATCCAGCAGCTGGGCCGCCCCGCCGACAAGTGGCTGGGCGACGTGTGCCGCTGGTGCTGGCGCGTCAAGGTGCAGCCGCACCTGGAGACCGAACTGCTGACGCAGCTGCGCGAAACCGCCGAGAGCGAGGCCATCAAGGTGTTCGGCCGCAACCTGCATGAGCTGCTGCTGGCCGCGCCCGCCGGTCCCAAGTCAGTGATGGGCGTCGACCCCGGCATCCGCACCGGCTGCAAGATCGCCGTGGTCGACAGCACCGGCAAGCTGCTGGACACCGCCACCATCTACCCGCACGAGCCGCGCCGCGACTGGAACGGCTCGCTCGCCACGCTGGCACGGCTGGCAAAACAACACAATGTGGCACTGGTATCGATCGGCAACGGCACCGCCAGCCGCGAGACCGACAAGCTGGTGCAGGACCTGATGAAGCAGATGCCCGAGCTGAAGCTGACCAAGATCGTGGTCAGCGAAGCCGGCGCGTCGGTCTACTCGGCCTCCGAGCTGGCCGCCAAGGAATTCCCGGACCTGGATGTGTCGCTGCGCGGCGCGGTGTCGATCGCGCGGCGGCTGCAGGATCCGCTGGCCGAGCTGGTCAAGATCGATCCCAAGTCGATCGGCGTGGGCCAGTACCAGCACGATGTCAACCAGCGCGAACTGGCGCGCGCGCTCGACGCGGTGGTCGAAGATTGCGTCAACGCCGTGGGCGTCGACGTCAACACCGCCTCGGCGCCGCTGCTGGCGCGTGTGTCGGGGCTGAACTCGGTGCTGGCGCGCAATATCGTCGAGTTCCGCGACGCCAACGGCGCCTTCTCCAACCGGAATGCGCTGAAGCAGGTGCCGCGCCTGGGCGACAAGACCTTCGAGCAGGCCGCCGGCTTCCTGCGCATCAATGACGGCGACAACCCGCTCGACCGCTCGTCGGTGCACCCGGAAGCGTACCCGGTGGTGCAGCGCATCCTGGACCACGTCAAGAAGGGGCTGCGCGATGTGATGGGCAACCGCGAGGCGCTGCGCGGCCTGTCGCCGGAAACATTCACCGACGAGTCGTTCGGCCTGCCCACCGTGCGCGACATCCTGTCCGAACTGGAAAAGCCGGGCCGCGACCCGCGTCCGGAGTTCAAGACCGCGACCTTCCAGGAGGGCGTCGAGGACGTGAAGGACCTGCAGCCCGGCATGGTGCTCGAAGGCGTGGTCACCAACGTGGCGGCGTTCGGCGCCTTTGTCGATATCGGCGTGCACCAGGACGGCCTGGTCCATATCTCGGCGCTGTCGAACAAGTTCGTCAAGGACGCGCACGAAGTGGTCAAGGCCGGCCAGATCGTCAAGGTCAAGGTGATGGAGGTGGACGTCAAGCGCAACCGCATCGGCCTGTCGATGCGGCTCGATGACGAGCCCGGCCAGGCCGCGCCGCGCGCCGGTGGTGGCGACCGTGGCGGCCAGCGCAATGGCGGCGGCAAGGGCTTCAATGGCGGCCGCCGCGAGCCGGAGCCGGCCGGCGCCATGGCCGCGGCGTTCGCCAAGCTCAAGCGCTGAGCGCAACTGCCCAGGCACCACGCCCCGCACGGGAAACCGTGCGGGGCGTTGTCTTTTCAGCCGCCGTGGAAGATGCGCACGGCCAGGCCGTTGCCGGTACCGGTGTCCGCGCCATCGTCGGTCCCGTTGGCCCGGTCTGCCCCGTTCGCAAACACCATCTCCAGCCCATGCAGCCGCGCCACGCGCCGCGCGATGGAAATGCCCAGGCCGTGGCCCTGTTCGCGCTGCCCGGCGCCGCCACGGAAGAAACGGTCGCCGAGCCGCGCCAGCAGCTCCGGCGCGACCCCAGGACCCTGGTCGCGCACGGTGATGCCGTCGGGCCGGAAATCGACCCGCACCAGCGCGCCCGGCGGGCTGTAGCGGATCGCGTTGTCGAGCAGGTTGCGCAGCAGCAGCGACAGCAGCGCGGGGTCGCCCGCGACCGGCAAGGGCGCCTGGCCGGGCGGCGGCCACGCCAGTTCCACGTCGACCTGCTTCTGCTGCGCCAGCGCCAGGCAGTCTGACAGCGCCTGCTGTGCCACCGGCACCCAGTTGACCGGCTGGCGCGCCGGCAGCGCGGCGGCGTCCTCGAGCCGGCTCAGCGTCAGCAACTGCGACACCAGCCGACTGATCCGGTCGATGCCGGCCGCGACATTGGCCCGCGCCAGCGCGCGCTCGTCATGGTCGGGCGAGCGCTCGGCGATCTCCCACTGCGCCTTGAGCGCGGCCAGCGGCGTGCGCATCTCGTGCGCGGCATCGGCCGTCAGGCGCCGCTCATGCTCGATCGAATCGGAGACGCGCGCCAGCAGGCGGTTCATCGCGTGCACCAGCGGCACCAGTTCGCCGGGCACGGCAGCGAGGCTGAGCGGACGGGGATCGTCAGGAGCGCGCGCTTCGATATCCGTGGACAACGTCCGCACCGGCGCCATGGCGCGGCGCATGAACCAGATCAGCAGGCCGATCAGCAGCGGCAGGCCCACGGCCCACGGCAACACCTGCGCGGCGATGTAGGACAGGATCAGCTCGTTGCGCTCGCCCAGTTGCTGGCCCACGCACACGCGCCAGCCGGTGTCGTCATCGTCGAGGTAATAGAGCCGCCAGCGCTGGCGCCCGAGCGTGACGTCGGTAAAGCCCTTGACGCCCTCGGCGCGCGGCAGCTTGTCGCCGTCGGGATCGATATGCAGCGGCTTGCCGTCGGGCAGCCACGCGGCGATGGCCAGGTCGCCCAGTCCGGCGTCGCCCAGGTCGCCCTGGTCGAGCCGCGGCACGCGCGCGCGCGACATGCCGGCGGCGATGTCGACCAGCGGCACCACCGACTGCATCTGCAGCGCCATGCGCACCATGTCGGTGTCGTAGAGTTCGTTGATCTCGTGCCGGGCGCGCACGTAGGTCATGCCGATGGTCAGCAGCCATACCACCGGCGCGGCAACCAGCACCGCCAGCACCAGCCTGCGCTGCAGCGTCATGTGCAATCCTCGGCCGCGCCCAGCGTGTAGCCGGCGCCGCGGAAGGTGCGCACGATCTTGGGATGGATCTTGCGGCGCAGGTGGTGGATGTGGACCTCGAGCGCGTTGCTCTCGGTCCCGCCCTGCCAGTCATAGAGCTTGTCGCGCAGCACCTCGCGCGTCAGCAGCCGGTTGGGGTGCGCCAGCAGCAGCTCCAGCAGCATGGCTTCGCGGCTGGTCAGTTCGACCGGCTTGCCGTGCCAGTACGCCTGGCGCGCCGCCGGGTGGAACGCCAGCGCGCCGTGCTGCCACACCGGCGCGGACATTCCCGCCGCGCGGCGCGTGACCGCGCGCAGCCGCGCGGCCAGTTCATCGAGCGCGACCGGCTTGACCAGGTAGTCGTCGGCGCCGGCATCGAGCCCGCCGATGCGGCTGTCGATGGCGTCGCGCGCGGTCAGCACGATCACCGGGATGCGGCTGCCGCGCGCGCGCCAGCGCGCCAGCAGCGTCATGCCGTCTTCGCCCGGCAGGCCCAGGTCCAGCACCACGGCATCGTAGTGGGCCAGGCCGAGTGCGTGGTCGGCTTCCGTGCCATTGCGGAACCAGTCGACCGCGTAGTCGAGCAGCTGCAGGCCGCGCCGCAGGCCGTCGCCCAGCATCGGGTCGTCTTCAACGATAAGGAGTTTCATGTTCTCGAGTGGCGCGGAGGTATCACCGCATTGTGCGCGCGCCGGCTTAATGTGCCATTAAGGTTCGCGGATTATTCTGCGATGACTTTTCAGGCGCCTGCCCTTACAACGCGGCGCGCCTCGCCGGCGTGGACATGGCCGGGCCAGCCCGCGCCGGCCCATCGCCGCCTGCCGCGCCACATTGTTCCGCCCACCGAGCCTCTCCCGCATGCCGCACCGTTCCGATCGCCTTGCCGCCGAGCCCGCGCTTGGCCTCGCGCAGCCGGCCGCGCCCTGGCACGCCGCGCGCGTGGCCGGCGTTCCGGCGCTGACGCTGTCGCTGGTCGCGATCGGCTTTGCGCTGCTATGGTTCGGCACGCTCGGCGTGCGCCACCTGCTGGGCCCCGACGAAGGCCGCTATGCCGAGATCGCGCGCGAGATGCTGAGCAGCGGCGACTGGGTCACGATCCGCTACGACGGCCTGAAGTACTTCGAGAAACCACCTTTCCACATGTGGATGACGGCGGTCGCGTACACGCTGTTCGGCATCGGCGACTGGCAGGCGCGGCTATGCGTGGCGCTGGCTGGCGCGGTGGGGACAGGGATGTCGATGCTGGCGGCGGCACGCTGGTTCGGCGCGCGGGCCGGGCTGATGGCCGGGCTGGTGCTGGCCAGCGCGCCGATGTGGAACGTCGCCGCGCATTTCAACACGCTCGACATGACGCTGTCCGGCGCCATGGCCTGCGTACTGGCGAGCCTGCTGCTGGCGCAGCATCCGGCGGCGACAGCGGCCGCGCGCCGCCGCTGGATGCTGGCGTGCTGGGCCGCGATGGGCGTCGCGGTGCTGACCAAGGGGCTGGTCGGCGTGGCGCTGCCGGGACTGGTGCTGGTGCTCTACACCGCCGCGACGCGCGACCTGGCCCTGTGGCGGCGACTGCATGCGCCGGCCGGGATCGCGCTGATGCTGCTGGTGGCGGTGCCGTGGTACTGGCTGGTGGCGCGGCGCAACCCGGAATTCCTGCGCTTCTTCTTTGTCCATGAGCACTGGCAGCGCTATACCTCGACCGTGCACGCGCGCACCGGCGCGCCTTGGTACTTCGTGCCGCTGCTGGTCGGAGGCTTCCTGCCGTGGCTGGGGTTGCTGCCGGGCATGGTCCGCGCGGTCACGCAGCGCGCCGGCGTGGCGCACGCAACCGGCACCCGCCCGCCGTTCCAGCCCGCGCTGATGGCGGCCTTGTGGGCGGTGTCGATCTTCGGGTTTTTCAGCCTGTCGGGCTCGAAGCTGCCGGGCTACATCGTGCCGATATTTCCCGCGCTCGGCATGCTGGCCGGCGTGGCACTGACGCAGGCCAGCTCGCGTGCCTGGACCCGGCAATTGCGCGCCATGCTGGTGGTCGGCGCCATCGGCCTGCTGGCCAGCCCGGTGGTGGCCACCCTGGATGCCAACAATACGCCCAATGCGCTGTACCGCGGCTATGCGATATGGGCGGCACTGGCCTTCGCGCTGGTGATGGCAAGTGCCGCCGCGGCGTTGTGGCTGCTTCGGCGCCAGGGCCGCATGGCCAGTGTCACGGGCTATGCCTTCGGCATGCTGCTGGCGTTTTCCATCGCGCTGCTCGGCCACGAAGCCATCGGCCGTTCCGCCTCCGGCATCGACCTGGCCGCGCCGATCGAGCGCGTGCTGCGCCCCGGCATGCCGCTGTACGGTGTCGGCATGCTCGACCATACGCTGCCGTTCTACCTGCGCCATCCGCTGACCATGGTGGCGCAGGCCGACGAACTGGCCTTCGGCGCCGCGCAGGAGCCGCGCAAGTGGCTGCCGACCATCGATGCCTTCGTCGACGCGTGGCAGCATGGCCCGCGCGCGGTCGCGCTGCTATCGCCGCAAGCGTTTGCCGAACTGGGCGCGCGCGTGCCGATGCATGTCATCGCACACGACTGGCGCCGCGTCGCGGTGTCCAACTTTCCCTTCGCCGGCGAGCTTCAGGCGCGCCGGCGCGTTCCCGACTCCCCTGCCATTCCCTAACGCATGCAAGTGAAGAAAGTACTGATCCTTGGCGTCAACGGCTTCATCGGCCACCACCTGACGCGCCGCATCCTGGAAACCACGCCGTGGGAGGTCTACGGCATGGACATGAACACGGACCGCCTGGGCGACCTCGTCGACCACCCGCGCATGCACTTCTTTGAGGGTGACATCACCATCAACAAGGAGTGGATCGAGTACAACATCCGCAAGTGCGACGTGGTGCTGCCGCTGGTCGCCATCGCCACCCCCGCCACCTACGTGCGCCAGCCGCTGCGCGTGTTCGAGCTGGACTTCGAGGCCAACCTGCCGATCGTGCGCGCCGCGGTCAAGTACCGCAAGCACCTGGTGTTCCCGTCGACCTCCGAGGTCTACGGCATGTGCGGCGACGGGGAATTCGACCCCGACGCGTCGCCGCTGGTCTACGGCCCGATCAACAAGCCGCGCTGGATCTACGCCTGCTCCAAGCAGCTGATGGACCGCGTGATCCACGCCTACGGCATGGAGCAAGGGTTGAACTACACGCTGTTCCGCCCGTTCAACTGGATCGGCGCGGGGCTGGACTCGATCTTCGAATCGAAGGAAGGCTCGTCGCGGGTGGTCACGCAGTTCCTCGGCCATATCGTGCGCGGCGAGCCGATCCGGCTGGTCGACGGCGGCGCGCAGCAGCGGGCCTTCGCCGACATCGCCGACGGCATCAGCGCGCTGATGCGCATCATCGAGAATCCGGGCGGCGTGGCCAGCGGCAAGATCTACAACATCGGCAACCCGGGCAATATCCACTCGGTGCGCGAGCTGGCGGAGATGATGCTGGAGATGGCCGCCGACTACCCGGAATACGCGCAGCAGGCGCGCCACACCCGCATCGTCGAGACCTCGTCGGGCGAGTTCTACGGCAAGGGCTACCAGGACGTGCAGCACCGCGTGCCGAAGATCGACAACACCATCGAAGAGCTGGAGTGGGAGCCGAGGATAGGGATGGAGGCGTCGCTGCGCCGGATCTTCGAGGCGTACCGCGGGCATGTCAGCGATGCGCGCGTGCTGGTCAACCAGGGCTGAGGGCAAGCTCAAGGCACGTGCCGAAGCCTGCTGGCATTGATTTGGCGCCTGGGTACTCCCTCTCCCGCTTGCGGGAGAGGGCCGGGGTGAGGGCCAGGCGTATCGACGAAGCGACGCGGGTCGGTATGCCAGCGCCTGCCCTCACCCCCAAGCCCCTCTCCCGCAAGCGGGAGAGGGGAGCACACCCGCAGCCTTAGCCTCAGCCTTAGCCCGCCGACACCTCGATCCGGCGTGGCCGCGCCTCTTCCCTGCGCGGGATGGTCAGCTTGAGCACGCCATCCTGCAGGTTGGCTTCGATCCCCGACGCGTCGAGATCCGGGCTGAGCGTAAACGTACGCGCATAACGCGGCTGCCGCACCTCGGCATGCTGCACGCGCAGGCCGGCCGGCATCGGCAGCACCGCCTCGCCCTCGATGCGCAGGCTGCTGTCGTGGACGTTGACCTCGAGCTTGTCGCGCGGCACCCCCGGCAGGTCCGCCCACAGCGTGACGCCGGCGGCGGTCTCGAAGATGTCGACGGCGGGGATCAGCGTCATCGCCGGCGCGTCCTCGCGGCGCTGTGCCACGGCGCCGCCCTGCCCGCCCGTTTGGTTCTGGTCGCGCTGGACGACCTGGTTCGAATCGTTCATGGCTACCTCCTCACATTAACTGACGGTGATGGCACGCGGGCGCGACGCCTCGCGCTTGCCGACGCTGATCGACAGGCAGCCGTTGGCATAGCGCGCCTGCACCTTGTCGGGGTCGGCCGCCTGCGGCAACTCGATCACACGGCGGAAGCTGCCGGCAAAGCGCTCCTGCGCGTAGGGCCGCGCTTCGGCCTCGCCCTCGGGCTGGGTCGCGGCGCGTTCGCCGCTGATGGTCAGCAGGCCCTTGTCGACCGAGACATCGAACTGCTCCGCCTTCAGGCCCGGGGCAAACACCACGATCTCGATGGAGTCGTCGGTGGTGCCGATATTGAGCGGCGGAAACGCACCGAAACGCCCGGAGCGCAGGCTCGACGGAAAGCCGCCGAACAGGCCGGCCATCTGCCGTTGCATCCGGTCGAATTCACTGAACAGATCAGTCCCGAAAATGAAGTCACTCATGGTTGGATCCTCCTTCTGTGCAGCGGGGAGGCGCACGGACGCCTTGGTTCCCGGCACCGGTGGCGCCAATGGCGCCGGTAGCCGGGAAGCCCACAGCACGTTGCTGCAGCGGCTGGGCAATCCTTAATTAGTGCCCGGCGCGGAGGATTTCAAGGGGTGAGTGTGCCGGTCCGTGCCGGCCCTTGCCGGGGCTCAGGCACCGGCGCGATCGAAGCCGGCCTTGCGCGCCAGCACGATGGCCTGCCCGCGGTTTTCCACTTCGAGCTTGGCGAAAATGCTGGTGATATGGTTGCGCACGGTCTTCTCGCACAGGTCCAGATGGGCCGCGATCTGGGCGTTGTCGCGCCCCTGCGCGATCAGCTCGACGATATCGCGCTCGCGGCGCGTGAGCGCGGTGAACGCGGTGAATCCGGGGGAGCGCGCCGGCTGCGCCGACGGCAGGAACGCACGCACCTCTTCCAGCCAGCGGCGCCAGGCGGGCTCGGTTTCCAGCAGCAGGTGGTTGCCGCTTTCCAGCGGCACGAAGCGCGCGCCGGGAATCTCGCTGGCGATCAGGCGGCCCTCATCGAACGGCACGCGCGCATCGCGCACCGCGTGCAGCACCAGCGTCGGGCACGACACGCGCGGCAGCAGCGCCACCACGTCGATGTCGTTGAACACGCGCATGAAGCGCGCGGCATTCAGCGGAGACGTCGACACCCGCTCCAGTTCGTTGAACCAGGCATGCTGCTCGGCGGTGCCGCCGGGAATGAACTGGGTCGTGAAAAACTGGCGGAAGGCGGGGTTCTCCTGGCCCCAGCCGAGTTCGGCCAGCTTGTTCATCAGCTCGGCCTCCTCCAGCAGGCGCTGGCTAAGGTGGTCGCGCTTCAGGCGCCCGCGCGCGTAGCCGCCGTGCAGCACGAGGTGGCTGACCCGGTGCGGATGCGCGACCGCGTAGGCCACGGCGATCGATGCGCCCTGCGAGATACCCAGCAGCGGGAAATGGTCCACGCCGGTGGCGTCGACGATGGTTTCCAGATCGCGCAGCCAGGCGTCGAAGGACAAGTCCTCGATGTCGCGGTCGGAGAGGCCGCAGCCGCGCTCGTCATAGCGGATCAGCGTATGCGTGTCGGACAGCGCCGTGATCATGTGGCTCCACACGGGGCTGCCGACGTCGAACTCGAGATGGCTCATCCAGTTGGCCGCCTTGACCAGTGGCGCGCCGCTGCCGGTGATGGCGTAGGCCAGCCGCACGCCATCGCGGCTGGTGCACAGGTGGATCTGCTGCTTGAACATCGGCATGTCGGGGCCGCGCGGGCTGGAACTGCCGGTCGGCAGCCGCGGGCCGCGGCTGCCATGCGGGCGCGCCGCGTGACTCCCCTAGCTTAGGCAAAGGATGGGCGGCGCAAAAGCGCCGCCGTGGCATCAGGACAGGCATTCCCCGCTGCCGCGGGCATCGCTGCGCGCGCCGTCGGCATAGGGGTCGCGAGTGCCGGTACGGGCGCCCTCGGTGAAGACATCGAAGCGGCCCGTGCGCGCGCCGTCGGTATAAGGATCCGGCTTGCGCATGCCGTCCTGGCCCGCGTCGAAGCCCCGGACACGGCACACGGAAAGATTGCCGCGCGCCACCACGGGCAGCAGCGCAGTCTCTGCGGCCGGACTGCGCGCGCCCTCGGTAAAAGTGTCGCGCTGGGCAGTGTGGCGCGGCACGGCGGCGGCCAGGGCTTCGCCATAGGCGCCGGCGTGGGCCGGCTGGCTGAAGCCCGCGGCGATTACGGCAGCGGCAACGAGGGTCTGGGCAAGATTCCTATGCATTGCAATCTCCAACTGCGGTTGCCGCAGGCAGGTCTGCCCGGGCAGTTCCGTCATTCAGGCGATCGACGACAAGACAGCGCGGCTGCACGGGATCGCCCGTGCCGTGCAAGCCATGGCCTGGCGCGGGCCGGCTGCCCTCCCATCAAGGCAGCGGCATAGCGCCGGGCTCCCGGGTCCCGGGGGTGTGCTGGGGCAGTCTGGATGCCGCCGCGCCGATGAGGGAACTGCCGCCAGGCGCGGGGCGAAGACAAGCTGAGGAACGTATTGTCGGAGCCGGGCCGGCTGGCCGCATGAGGCCACGGTCCCGGTTCGGGCCGCTTGGTGGTCCGTTTCCCGGGACCTGTGCCCCGCCTGGTGTCGCGGCCCGGGCGCAGTCAAATGAAAAGCCCCCGGGGCGCCTGGCGGCGCAGGCCCGGGGGCTGGCGGTGGCAGAGCGGGCGGCGGGTGCCCGCGCGCTCAGATCTCGACCTTGGTGCCCAGTTCGACGACCCGGTTGGCCGGGATCTGGAAGAAGTCCGACGGTTTGGCGCCGTTCTGGTGCATCCACGCGAACAGGCTTTCGCGCCACATCGGCATGCCCGGCAGCTTGGACGGGATCACCGATTCGCGCGCGATGAAGAACGAGGTCTCCATCAGTTCGAAATGCATGTCCAGCTTGCGATCGGCCAGGTCCAGCACCTTCTGCACGTCCGGCGTTTCCTTGAAGCCGTACTCGGACTTCAGGATAAACACGCCGCCGCCCAGATCCTTGCAGCTCAGGCGATGGTCGTCGTCGACGTACGGCACGTCGCGCGTGATGAAGTTCAGGAACACCACGCGCTCATGCAGCACGCGGTTGTGCTTCAGGTTGTGCAGCAGCGATACCGGCACCGAATCGGTGTTGCCGGTCAGGAACACCGCGGTGCCCTCGACCCGGTGCGGCGGGTGCGCCAGCAGGCCGGCGATGAACGGCTCGAGCGGGATGCCGTCTTCCAGGCTGCGCGCGCGCAGCAGCTTGCGGCCGCTGTACCACGTCATCAGCAGGAAGAACGCACTGCCGCCCAGAAGCAGCGGGAACCAGCCGCCCTCGGCGACCTTGAGCAGGTTGGCGGCGAAGAAAGACAGATCCACCACCAGGAAGGCCGCGCCCAGCACCGCGACCAGCGCGGGGTTCCATTTCCAGACATTGCGCATGCACACCGTCGCCAGGATGGTGGTGATGACCATGGTGGTGGTCACGGCAATGCCATAGGCGGCGGCCAGGTTCTCGGACTTCTTGAACGAGATCACGACGGCGAACACCAGCACCAGCAGCAGCCAGTTGACCACCGGCAGGTAGATCTGGCCGATCTCCGCCGCCGAGGTGTAGCGCACCCGCATGCGCGGCAGGAAGCCCAGCTGGATCGCCTGGCTGGTCAGCGAGTACGCGCCCGAGATCACCGCCTGCGAGGCGATCACGGTGGCGCAGGTGGCCAGCAGCACCATCGGGATCAGCAGCAGCTCGGGCACCATCAGGTAGAACGGGTTTTCGGCGCCGGCCGGATTGTTCAGCAGCATCGCGCCCTGGCCAAAGTAGTTCAGCATCAGGCACGGCATCACCAGGATGAACCAGCCGATGCGGATCGGGCGCGCGCCGAAGTGGCCCATGTCGACATACAGCGCCTCGGCCCCGGTCAGCACCAGGAACACCGAGCCCAGCACGATGAACGCCTGCAGCGCGTGCTCGACCAGGAAGGTGATGCCGTAGTAGGGATTCACCGCCTTCAGGATCTCCGGCGCCTGCACCAGGTTGTAGATGCCCAATGCGCCCAGTGCCAGGAACCACGCCGTCATCACCGGCCCGAACAGCTTGCCCACCGCCGCGGTGCCGTGGCGCTGGATCAGAAACAGCGCCGCCAGGATCACCAGCGTGATCGGTATCACGAATTGCGACAGCTGCGGCGCGGCGATCTCCAGCCCCTCCACCGCCGACAGCACCGAGATCGCCGGCGTGATCACCGCGTCGCCGTAGAACATGCAGGCGCCGAAGATGCCCAGCATCATCAGCACCCTGGCCTTGCCCGAGCGCGGCGCCACGGTGCGCAGCACCAGCGCCATCAGCGCCAGCACCCCGCCCTCGCCGTCGTTGTCGGCCCGCATCACGAACACCACGTACTTGATCGAGACCACGATGATCATGGCCCAGAACAGCATGGAGATCACGCCCAGCACGGCGTCAGGGCTGAAGGCGATGCCGTGCTCCTTGCTGAAGCATTCCTTGAGGGCGTAGAGCGGGCTGGTGCCGATGTCGCCGAAGACGACGCCTACCGCGCCGAGCACCAGGGCGCGCGTAGTGGGGCTCTCGACAAAATAGTGGCTGGTGGTGGATTGGGTCATGAAATTGGGTCTGCTCGACCGGAGCGCGGGCAGGTTTGTTGGCTCTGCAGCGGGCCGGGCCAGGCCGGCGCGACAGTTGGCTGCGCCCGGGGCCGGTGCTGGTTGCGGTGCTGGTTCGGTTCTTATTGCATTGCACAAACGCGCGCAATTCTAGTTGAACTGTCGACTATCGACCACTGCGGCAAAAAGGGATGCCGCTTTCGTGACTTCGCAAGAATGGGAGGGAAGTGGCGGATGGTCAAGCCCCGCCGGAGCAAAACCGCGATATCTTGCGCCCGCAAGTGCCGTTGCGGCACGGCAACAATAGCGCCGCATTCGGCACTTTCTATGAATCAGACGCCAAGGTAGCGGTCCAGCGCTTCGGGCTTCCCGGCCAGGTCCGACGCGGGACCGGACAGCACCACCCGCCCCTTTTCCAGCACCACCGCACGATCGGCGTGCGCCAGCACCGAGCGGAAATTGCGGTCAACCACGACCGAGGCGATGCCGGTGGCGCGCACGGTGGCGATCACCGACCAGATCTCGCGCACGATGCGCGGCGCCAGTCCCTCGGTGGCTTCGTCCAGCACCAGGCAGTCGGGATTGGTCATCAGCGCGCGGCCGATCGACAGCATCTGCTGCTCGCCGCCGGACAGCTGCTGGCCGCCATGGGACAGGCGTTCCTTCAGGCGCGGGAACAGGTCGAGCACGCGCGCCTCGTCCCAGTCGCTGCGGCCGTTGCAGCCCTTGCGCGCGGCCATCAGCAGGTTTTCGCGCACCGACAGGCTGGGGAAGATGCCGCGCCCCTCGGGCACGTAGGCCACCCCCAGCCGCGCCACCTCGAACGGCTGCGCGCGCGACACGTCGCGGCCGGCCACCAGGATCCGGCCCTGGCGCTGGCGCACGTGGCCCAGCAGCGTGCGCAACAGCGTGCTCTTGCCCATGCCGTTGCGACCCAGCAGCCCGACCGTCTCGCCCACGCCCACGGTGAAGTCGATATCGCGCAGCACGTGGCTCGAGCCATACCAGGCGTTGATGCCGGTGGCCTCGATCATCGGCGTGGCGGGCGCCGCTGCAGGGTTCGGCAGGTTCATGCGGCCTCGTCCTCTTCCTCGCCCAGGTAGGCCACCTGGACTTCGTGGTTGGTGCGGATCGCGTCGGGGCTGCCGGTGGCGATCACGGCGCCGTTGACCATCACGGTGATGCGGTCGGCGACCGAGAACACCGCGTCCATGTCATGCTCGACCAGCAGGATGGCATGGCCTTCGCGCAGGCCGCGCAGCAACGCCAGCATGCGCGCCGATTCTTCCGCGCCCATGCCCGCCAGCGGCTCGTCCAGCAGCAGCGCGACCGGCTGCGTCGCCAGGCACATCGCCACCTCCAGCTGGCGCTTCTGCCCGTGCGCGAGGTCGCTGGCGCGCCGCCCGGCCAGGTGCTCCAGCCCGGCGCGCTCCATGGCCTCGTCGGCCAGCGTCGCGCTGGTGCGGCAGCCCTGGGCGCTTTCCCACAGGCGCCAGGCGCGCTGCGCGCGCGACTGCGCCGCCAGCCGGCAGTTCTCGCGCACCGTCAGCGGCAGGAAGATGTTGTTGCGCTGGTAGCTGCGCCCTACCCCGTGGCGCGCCAGCCGGGGCTGCGACCAGCCGGTCACGTCCTCGCCCTTCAGGCGCAGGCGGCCGGACGATGGCGGCAATTCGCCGGACAGCATATTGATCAGGGTCGACTTGCCCGCGCCGTTGGTGCCGATCACGGCGTGGATCTCATGCAGCGCCAGCGTCAGGTCGACGCTGGCCACGGCGGTCAGGCCGCCGAAGCGCCGGGTCAGCTGCTGCGCCTCGAGGATGGTGTTGGCGGGCGTGCTCATGCGGCCTCCGTATGGCTGCGGCGCTCCGCGCTGGCGGCCTCGTCCGTGCCCGGACCGGCATCGCCGTTGCGGCGCCGGCGCCCGTGCCGCAGCACCGACGGCAGGCTGACCAGCCCGCGCGGCAGCAGCGCCACCGCGACGATGATGAAGCCGCCCATCAGCAGTTGCCAGTGCTTGGTCAGGGTACTGAACCACTCCGCCAGCAGCACGAACGAAAACGCGCCCAGCACCGCGCCGGCCAGGCTGCCGACGCCGCCGAGGATCACCATCAGCATGGCGTTGCCCGACTGGTGCCACGACGCGATCTCCGGATTGACGAAGCCGAACTGGATCGCATACAGGAACCCCGCCAGCCCCGCCAGCAGCCCGCCCGCGACGAAGGCGCCAAGCTGGTAGCGGTAGGTGGCATAGCCGGCCGCGCGCATGCGCTGCTCGTTGTGGCGGATGCCGACCAGCGCGTGGCCGAAGCGCGAGCGCAGCACCAGCATCAGCACCGCCACCGTCGCCGCCAGCCCCAGCCACACCAGCCAGTAGAAGTGCATGGGGTCGTTCACCGTCAGCAGGTGCTCGCCGGGCACGGGGAATTCCGGGCGGAAGTAGATATAGGTGCCGTCGCTGCCGCCGGCGACCTTGGTGTCATGGAACACGAAGTACACCATCTGCGCGAACGCCAGCGTCACCATGATGAAATACACGCCGCGCGTGCGCAGCACCAGCGCGCCCACCAACAGCGCCAGCGCGGCCGATGCCGCCAGCGCGCCGGCCAGCAGCACCCAGCCGTTGCCGGGGCCGCTCTGCGGCGCCAGCATCGCCGTGGCATAGGCCGCCATGGCGAAGTAGGCGGCATGGCCCAGGCTGACCAGCCCGGTGTAGCCGATCAGCAGCTGCAGCGACAGCGCGAAGATCGCCATGATCATCACCTTGCTGAGCAGCTCGATATAGAACTTGTGGCTGTCCGCGGTCAGCAGCAGCGGCAGCCCGGCCAGCACCGCGAACGCCACCACCCAGCCCAGCGCGGTGGCCAGCGTGGCGTTGCGCGCAGCGTGCCGGCGCGCCGGCAATGTCGTCGGATTCATATCAGCCCGCCTTGAACAGCCCCTGCGGCTTCCACAGCAGGATCACCGCCATCAGCAGGTAGATCAGCACGCCGGCCGCCTCCTGCCAGAACACCTTGCCGAAGGTATCGACAAAACCCAGCAGCAGCGATGCCACCAGCGCGCCCTTGACCGAGCCGATGCCGCCGATCACCACCACCACGAAGCAGACGATCAGCACCTGCGCGCCCATGCCCGGATAGACCGACGACACCGGCGCGGCGATCATGCCGGCCAGCACCGCCAGCGCCACGCCCAGCGCAAACACGAAGCGGTACAGCACCGTGATATTGATGCCGAGCGACTGCACCATCTCGCGGTTGGTGGCGCCGGCGCGGATCATCATGCCCAGCCGCGTGCGGCGGATCACGTAGTACATCGCCAGCGCCACCACCAGGCAGATGGCCGAGATAAACAGCCGGTACACCGGATACGTCATGTCGTTGCCGATCGGCAGCGCACCGTCGAGCAGCGCCGGCACCTGCACGCCGTGCACGTCGTCGCCGACCAGGATGCTGCGCAGCTCTTCGAACACCAGGATCAGGCCATAGGTCATCAGCACCTGCTGCAGGTGGTCGCGCTCATACAGGTAGCTGAAGAAGGCCCACTCGAGCACGTAGCCGAACGCCACCGCCAGCACGATGCCGAGCGGAATGGCGATGAACAGGTTGCCGGTCAGGCCGGCCAGCGTGAACGCCAGGTAGGCGCCCAGCATGTAGAAGCTGCCGTGGGCCAGGTTGATCACGCCCATGATGCCGAAGATCAGCGTCAGGCCGCTGGCGACCAGGAACAGCAGCAGGCCGTACTGGACGCTGTTCAGGCACTGGATGAGGAAGGAGACGATGTCCATGCGGGCACTTCTGCAGACTACGACAGGATGACGGTGTTGGGTGCGCCCAAGCCGCCCGGACTTGCCTATGCAAGGTGTTCTCCCCTCCCCTCATCGGGAGAGGGTTGGGGTGAGCGGTGGGCTAGCGAGGAACCACACCAGGCGGGGCCGATGGTTCTTTAAACCTGCGGCCTCAGCCTTTGACGCGCCTGCCCTCACCCCCTGCCCCTCTCCCGCGAGCGGGAGAGGGGAGCAAACACGCGGGTATTGACGCGGTTAAAGCTTGCACCCGCGCGCCGGATCGGCCAGCGCCTTCACCGCCACCGCGCTGACCTTGTTCTCGCGCCCGTCGACCTTGCGCAGGTAGAAATCCTGCACCGGGTTGTGCGCCCTGGACAGCGTGAAGGTCCCGCGCGGGCTGTCGATCCTGGCGCCGCCCATGGCCTTGTAGAGCTCGGCCTTGCGCGTCATGTCGCCCTTCACCGCGGTGGCGCCGGCGGCCAGCAGCTGGGCGGCGTCGTAGCCCTGCACCGCGTACACGTCCGGCTGCAGCTTGTAGGTCTTGGCGTAGTCCAGGCGGAAGTTCTTGTCGCGCGCGTTGGTCAGGCCGTCGGCGTAGTGCAGCGTGGTCTCCAGCCCCTGCGCGGCGTTGCCCTGCGCGTCGAGCGTGCCGTCGGTCAGGAAGCCCGATCCGTACAGCGGGATCTTGTCCTTCAGCCCGGCCGCGGCCCAGTCCTTGACGAACTTGACCGCGCCGCCGCCGGCAAAGAACACGAACACGGCGTCGGGCTTGAGCGATGCCACTTCGGTGATCAGCGCCTGGAACTCGACATTGGGGAACGGCAGGCTCAGCTCCTTCACCACCTTGCCGCCCTTGGCCTCGAACGCCTCCTTGAAGCCCTTGACCGACTGCTCGCCGGCGGCGTACTTCCAGGTCAGCGTCACCACCTTCTTCAGGCCGCGCTCGCCCAGCACCTGGCCCATCGCATAGCCCGGCTGCCAGTTCGAGAACGAGGTGCGGAAGATATTGGGCCCGCATAGCGGCCCGGTGGCTTCGTCGACGCCGGCATTGGGAATGATCAGCAGCGTGTTGTTTTCCTTGGCCACCTTGACGATGCCCATCTGCACGCCGGAATGCACCGTGCCGACCACCACGTCGACCTGGTCGCGCTTGACCAGCTTGGTGGCATTCTCCGGCGCCTTGGCCGGATCGGATTCGTCGTCGACCTTGAAGTACTCGATCTCGCGCCCGGCCAGCTTGCCGCCCTGCTGCTGCACGTACATGCGGAAGCCGTTCTCGATGGCGTTGCCCAGCGCGGCATAGGTGCCGGTGTACGGCAGCATGAAACCGACCTTGATCTTGCCGCCGGCGGGGGCACCGGCCGCGGGCGCAGCGGGCTGCGCGGACGCGCCCGCCATGGCAAAGACGGTGGCGACGGCAAGGCAGGCAGGCGCAAGCCTGCGCGAGGGGAAGCGACGCATGGTGTCTCCTGGTGGTCAAGCCGGATGGCTCGCTGGACCGTTGCCGGTCACCCCTGCCCTTGCCACGGGCCGCCGGCACATCTGGCACCGGGAACCCCTGCGCAAGCGGCGGGAAGCCGAATTATTTTAGGTTTGAAGTATATGCGTTTATATGCCGAACCGCGGCCATCGTCAACGGATCTTTTTGGTCGCGATGGGGCGAATGTCCGCATCGCGCGAGTTTAAGCAAGGTGGTCTGGGGGGCATATCGATGGATACCCTCGATCTGCGCCATGGTGCCGTACTCGTCGTCCTCGCCCTGCACCGCCAGCACCGGGCATTGCAGGCCGGACAGCAGCGGGCGCAGGTCCCAGTGGCGGAATTCCGGGTCGAGCCAGATATCGTTCCAGCCCCAGAACGCCGAATCGACGTCCGCGTGGTGGCGCGCCAGCCGCTCGCGCAGGTCGGTTTCCAGGTAGGCCTGGCGCGTCGCCGCGATGCTGCGCACCGACAGGTCTTCGACCACGATATGCGGCGCCAGCACGGTGATGCCGGCCACGTCGCGCGGAAAGCTCGCGGCGTGGATCAGCGCGATCGAGCCGCCGTCGCTATGGCCAAGCAGCCAGGGCGCGCCGTGCGCGCGGCCGGGGCCGATGCCGAGCGCTTCGAACAGCGCCGGCAGTGCCTCGCGCGCCTGCCGGTGCATGAAATCAGGGCGCCACTTCTCATCGTGCGGGCGCGGCGTGGAGCGGCCATAGCCGTAGCGCGAGAACACCAGCCCGCGGTAATCGCCGGCCTCGCAAAAGGCCAGCGGAAAGTCGCGCCACATGCTGACCGAGCCAAGGCCCTCGTGCAGGAACACCACCAGCGGCCGCTGCGCGCGCTGCGGGCGCAGCCACTGGTATTCGATCTGGATACGGCGGTTGTCGAACGGGATCTCGACCAGGCTGCTGGGCATGGACACCTTGTCTGGTTGCATCGGTTCAGGAAGGACGATTCAGCCGCGCGCGGCCTGCTCGCGCTGGCGCAGCCGGAAGCGCTGGATCTTGCCGGTCGCGGTCTTGGGCAATTCGGGCACGCATTCGATCTGGCGCGGGTATTTGTACGGTGCCAGCCGCGACTTGACAAAGGCCTGCAGCTCCGCCGCCATGCCGTCGTGCCATGGCTGGCCGGGGCGCAGCACCACGAAGGCCTTGGGCTTGACCAGTTCGTCGGCATCGGTCACGCCGATCACCGCCGCTTCCAGCACGGCCGGATGCTGGGCCAGCGCGGCCTCGACCTCGAACGGCGACACATAGATGCCCCCTACCTTCAGCATGTCGTCGCTGCGGCCGGCATAGGTGTAGTAGCCGTCCGCATCGCGCAGGTACTTGTCGCCGCTGCGCGTCCAGTCGCCGACAAAGGTCTCGCGGCTCTTGTCGCGGTTGCACCAGTACATCAGCGCGGCGCTCGGGCCCTTGATGTAGAGCTCGCCGATCTCGCCGGCGGCGCACGGCTGGCCCTGCTCGTCGAGCAGCTTGATGTCGTAGCCGGGGACCGGCACGCCGGTGGTGCCGTAGCGCACCGCGCCCGGCCGGTTCGACAGGAAGATATGCAGCATCTCGGTGGAGCCGATGCCGTCGAGGATGTCGCAGCCGAAGTGCGCCAGGAAGCGTTCGCCGATATCGCGCGGCAGCGCCTCGCCGGCGGAGGTGCACACGCGCAACGCCACTTCCGCGCGCGGCGGCAGGTCGGGGGCGGCCAGCATGCCGGCGAACAGCGTCGGCACGCCGCAGAACACCGTCGGCTTCTGTTCGCGCAGGCGCTTGAATACGGCAGCGGGCGTGGGGCGCTCGGCCATCAGCACGGTGGTCGCGCCGACCGACATCGGGAAGGTCAGCGCGTTGCCCAGCCCGTAGGCAAAGTACAGCTTGGCGGCGGAGAACACCACGTCGCCCTCGCGGATGCCCAGCACTTGCCGCGCATAGAGGTCGGCGGTATGGAACAGGTTGGCGTGGGTATGCACGGTGCCCTTGGGCCGGCCGGTGGAGCCGGACGAGTACAGCCAGAACGCCATGTCGTCGGGCCCGGTGCCGGCCGCAGGCGCCGGTGCGCGCGTGCGCGCCAGCATCGCGCCGACGCTGCACGACGGCGCGGCGCCGGCATGCGGCGCGGCCTGGATCACGGTCGGGGACAGCCCGCTCTGGCCGATCGCGGCCTGCATCACCGGCAGCAGCGGCTCGGACACCACCACCGCGCGGGCGCCGCTGTGGCCCAGCATGTAGGCGTAGTCGTCCGCGGTCAGCAGCGTATTGACCGCCACCGGCACCACCCCCGCCAGCAGGCAGCCGAGGAACACCACCGGAAAATCGACCGTGTCGAGCGCGCACAGCAGCAAGCGCTCTTCCTGGCGCAGGCCGGCCGCGCGCAGCGCGCCGGCAAAGCGGCGGGCACGGTCGTCGAGTTCGGCGTAGCTCAGCGCGGCGGTGTCGTCGCGATACGCGGTCTTGCCGCCACGGCCCGCCGCGAGGTTGCGCGACAACAGGTCGTCGGCGGCGTTATAGCGGGACGGCAGCACCGCAATGGCACTGGCGGTGCCGTCCGCGGCCGCGGCGGGGTTCGGGGGCGTCATGTCTGCACTCCTTGGCGTCGCGCACCGCGGCCGCCGCTGGCCGGCTGGCCGCGACGGCGCCAGGCCAGTCGCTGTTGTCGGGGGCCGGCGATGCTGCAGCCGGGAGCCGCTTGTTGATGCATTTTATTTCACATCAACTATTATGCAACCAAGGGAATGCACTATAGGACAGGGTTCGCGGTCGCAGCCGCCTCCCGCACCACTTGGCCCGACACCGCTCGCCGTATAATGCGCCCCTGCTTTCGCCCGTGGCCTGCTTTGGCCGCATCCAACCCGACCGACACCATGCGCCGCGATTCCGCTCCGCTGCCCGCCGCCAGCGCCGCCGAGGCTGATACACCTGCCGCGCCCGCTGCCAACGCCGAACGCGACCCCTACCTGACGCAACTGGGCGAGCGCATCCGCTCGCTGCGCGCCTCGCGCGGCATGTCGCGCAAGGACCTGGCGCGCGGCGCGGCGGTCTCCGAACGTTATCTTGCCAACCTGGAAACCGGCACCGGCAATGCCTCGGTGCTGCTGCTGCGGCAGGTGGCGCGCGCACTCGACGTGCCGCTGCCGGTGGTGCTGGCGGAAGTGGACACGCTCAACGGCCAGCAGGCGTCCGAGTTCGCGCAGATGGTGCAGTGGCTGGCGCAACTGCCCGCCGGCGACCTGGCGCGCGTGCGCGAAGCCTGCCGCCACGCGCTGGCACCGGAACCGGCCGGCGATGCGCGCCACCGGCGCATCGCGCTGATCGGCCTGCGCGGCGCCGGCAAATCGACGCTGGGGCGCGCGCTCGCGGCAGTGCGCGACGTGCCCTTCGTCGAGCTGAATGCCGTGATCGAGCAGGAAGCGGGCGCCAGCCTGTCCGAAATCCATTCGCTGTACGGGCAGGCCGCCTATCGCCGCTATGAAATGCGCGCGCTCGAGCGGACCCTGCGCGAACACGACCGCATGGTGCTGGCCACGCCCGGCAGCCTGGTCTCGGAACCCGCCACCTTCAACCTGCTGCTGGCCCAGTGCTACACCATATGGGTCCGCACCTCGCCCGAAGAGCACATGGCGCGCGTGGTGGCCCAGGGCGACATGCGGCCGATGGAAGGCAACCGCGAGGCCATGGCCGACCTGCGCCGCATCCTGGAGGCGCGCGCGCCGCTGTATGACCGCGCCGACCTCTCCATCGACACCAGCGGCCAGGACGCCGCGACCTCGCTGCAGCAACTGCGCGCCCGGCTGCAGGCCGCCGGCGCCTGAGCCGGAACGGCGGCCGACGCCTGAGCCGGACACCGCGGCCGACAAAGACGTTGCGCCGCCCGTCTCCATGCACTATATTTCATCAAAAGCCGCAAGGCACGATAGTGCACTCAGGAGACAGCCATGTCCACGCCGGCAATCGCCCCGCAACACCCCGGCCAGGCAGACGCGCCCGCGCCGGTCACGTTCGAGCGCCATCCCGACCAGTACCGCCACTGGAAGCTGAGCTTCAACGGCCCCATCGCCACGCTGGCGATGGATGTCGATGAGGAAGGCGGCCTGCGTCCGGGCTATGCGCTGAAGCTCAATTCCTACGACCTCGGCGTCGACATCGAGCTGCACGACGCGCTGCAGCGCATCCGCTTCGAGCATCCGGAGGTCCGCACCGTGGTGCTCACCAGCGCGCGCGAGCGCATCTTCTGCTCCGGCGCCAATATCTTCATGCTGGGGCAGTCGTCGCATGCGTGGAAGGTCAACTTCTGCAAGTTCACCAACGAGACCCGCAATGCCATCGAGGACGCCAGCCGGCACTCGGGGCTGAAGTTCATCGCCGCCTGCAACGGCACCACTGCCGGCGGCGGCTATGAGCTGGCGCTGGCGTGCGACGAGATCGTGCTGGTCGACGACCGCTCGTCGGCGGTGAGCCTGCCCGAGGTGCCGCTGCTGGGCGTGCTGCCCGGCACCGGCGGCCTCACCCGCGTGACCGACAAGCGCCGCGTGCGCCGCGACCATGCCGACATCTTCTGCACCACCACCGAAGGCGTGCGCGGCCAGCGCGCCAAGGACTGGAAGCTGGTCGACGAGGTGGTCAAGCCGGCGCGCTTCGCCGAATACGTGGCCGAGCGCGCGGCCGCGCTGGCGGCCACCAGCGATCGCCCGCAGGGCCACCACGGCATCACGCTGACGCCGCTGTCGCGCGCGGTGGAGGCGGACGGCTATCGCTACGAGACCGTGCGCGTGCACCTCGATGCCGGCGCGCGCAAGGCCACGCTGACCGTGTTCGGCCCGGACAAGCATCAGCCCGCCGATCTTGCCGGCGTGGTAGCCGCGGGCGCGCAATGGTGGCCGCTGAAGATGGCGCGCGAACTCGACGATGCCATCCTGACGCTGCGCACCAACCATCTCGACATCGGCATCTGGGTGCTGAAGACCGATGGCGACCCGGCCGCGGTGATGGCGGCCGACGCGCTGCTGCAGGCGCACGCCGGCCACTGGTTCGTGCGCGAGACCGTGGGCATGCTGCGCCGCACGCTGGCGCGGCTGGACGTGTCGTCGCGCAGCCTGATCGCGCTGATCGAGCCCGATTCCTGCTTTGCCGGCACGCTGCTGGAACTGGCGCTGGCCGCCGACCGCAGCTACATGCTGCACCTGCCCGACGCACCGGACGACGCGCCGCGCGTGTTCGTCTCGCCGCTCAACTTCGGCGCCTACCCCATGCCCAACGGCCAGACCCGGCTGGCGGCGCGCTTCTATGGCGACGAGGCCGCGCTGGGCCCGGTGCGCGAGCACATCGGCGCGCCGCTGGACGCGCTCAGCGCCGATTCGCTCGGCCTGATCACCGCGGCGCCGGACGATATCGACTGGGAAGACGAGATCCGCATCGCGCTGGAAGAGCGCGCCAGCCTGTCGCCGGATGCGCTGACCGGGATGGAAGCCAACCTGCGCTTCGGCGGCGCCGAGACCATGGAGACCCGCATCTTCGGCCGGCTGACCGCCTGGCAGAACTGGATCTTCCAGCGCCCCAACGCCGTCGGCGAAAACGGCGCGCTCAAGGTCTTCGGCAGCGGCAACAAGGCCCGCTTCGACTGGGACCGCATCTAGCGCGCCCGCAAGACACAGGAGACAAAGCCGTGAGCATCGACTACAGCCAGAAGATCCCCAACAACGTCAACCTGTCCGACGACCGCGCGCTGCAGCGCGCGCTGGAACACTGGCAACCGGCGTTCCTCGACTGGTGGCGCGACATGGGGCCCGACGGCTCGCACGGCTTCGAGGTCTACCTGCGCACCGCGGTGTCGGTCGATCCCTCGGGCTGGGCGCACTTCGACCACGTCAGGATGCCCGACTATCGATGGGGCATCTTCTTGCAGCCGGCCGACCCCGAGCGCCGCATCCACTTCGGCGAGCACAAGGGCGAGGCCGCGTGGCAGGAGGTGCCGGGCGAGCATCGCGCCAACCTGCGCCGCATCATCGTGACCCAGGGCGACACCGAACCCGCCTCGGTCGAGCAGCAGCGCCACCTGGGGCTGACCGCCCCCAGCCTGTACGACCTGCGCAACCTGTTCCAGGTCAACGTGGAAGAAGGCCGCCACCTGTGGGCGATGGTGTACCTGCTGCACCGCTATTTCGGCCGCGACGGCCGCGAGGAAGCCGAGGCACTGCTGGAGCGCCGCTCCGGCGACCAGGACAACCCGCGCATCCTCGGCGCCTTCAACGAGCGCACGCCGGACTGGCTGTCGTTCTTCATGTTCACCTACTTCACCGACCGCGACGGCAAGTTCCAGCTGTGCGCGCTGGCCGAGTCGGGCTTCGATCCGCTGGCGCGCACCACGCGCTTCATGCTGACCGAGGAAGCGCACCACATGTTCGTGGGTGAATCGGGCGTGTCGCGCGTGATCCAGCGCACCTGCGAGGTCATGCGCGAGCGCGGCATCGAAGACCCGGCCGAGGTGCGCGCCACCGGCGTGATCGACCTGCCGACCATCCAGCGCTACCTGAACTTCCACTACAGCGTCACCATCGACCTGTTCGGCGCCGACCAGTCGTCGAACGCGGCCACCTTCTACAGCGCGGGCCTGAAGGGCCGCTTCGAGGAAGGCAAGCGCGCCGACGACCATATGCTGAAGGGCGAGGTCTACCGCGTGCCGGAAGTGCGCGACGGCCGCCTCGGCGAGCGCGAGGTGCCGATGCTCAACGCGCTCAATGAAGTGCTGCGCGACGACTACATCAAGGACAGCATGGGCGGCGTGGCGCGCTGGAACAAGGTCATCGAGAAGGCCGGCATCGCGTTCCGGCTGACCGTGCCGCACAAGGCCTTCCACCGCAGGATCGGCACGCTGGCCAATGTGCACGTCTCGCCTGAGGGCCAGCTGATTTCCGAAGCCGAATGGAAGGCCAACGAACGCGAGTGGCTGGCCACCGACGAAGACCGCGCCTTTGTTGCGTCGCTGATGGGCCGCGTGGTGGAGCCGGGCAAGTATGCCAACTGGATCGCGCCGCCAGCGGTGGGCATCAACCGCCAGCCGATGGACTTTGAATACGTGCGCTTCAACTGAAACCGACAACGCCATGGGCGCCCCCGACATCATCAAGCAGCACCTGATCGATCCGGAAATCTGCATTCGCTGCAACACCTGCGAAGACACCTGCCCGATCGACGCCATCACCCATGACGACCGCAACTACGTGGTCCGCGCCGACGTGTGCAACGGCTGCAATGCCTGCCTGTCGCCGTGCCCGACCGGCGCCATCGACAACTGGCGCACGATGTTGCGCGGCCAGGCCTACCCGATCGAGGCGCAGCTGCTGTGGGATGAGCTGCCGGCCGAGGTGCCGCTGCCGGAGCTGGACAGCGCGGACGACACCGCGCCGGCCACCGCCGGCGCCGGCACGGCCGCGGCGGGCGACGCCGCGATCCAGTCCGTCGAAACCAGCCGCCATACCTCGCCGCGCGCGCCGTGGTCAGCCGCCCATCCCTATGTGAACCTGCATGGCGTGCGCGCGCCGGTGAGCGCCACCGTGGCCGGCAACTACCGGCTCACCGCCGCGGACGCGTCCAGCGATATCCACCATATCGTGCTGGACCTCGGCACCCACTTCTTCCCGATCCTGGAAGGCCAGTCGATCGGTATCGTCCCGCCCGGCACGGACGCGGCGGGGAAGCCCCACTACATCCGCATGTATTCGGTCGCCAGCCCGCGCGACGGCGAGCGCCCGGGGTACAACAACCTCGCGCTGACGGTGAAGCGGGTCGAGCAGGACCACGACGGCAAGCCGGTGCGTGGGGTGGCATCCAACTACCTGTGCGACCTCGCCAAGGGCGACACGGTGCAGGTGGTGGGCCCGTTCGGCTCGACCTTCCTGATGCCGAACCACGCCGAGGCCAGCGTGATGATGATCTGCACCGGCACCGGCTCGGCACCGATGCGCGCCATGACCGAGCGCATGCGCCGCAACCTGGCGCACTTCAGCGGGCGCCGGATGCTGTTCTTCGGCGCGCGCAATGCCAGGGAACTGCCCTACTTCGGCCCGCTGCTGAAGCTGCCCGGGGATTTCCTCGATATCCACTTCGCCTTCTCGCGCGACCCGGACACGCCGCGCCGCTATGTCCAGGACGCGATCCGCGATGCCGCGGACAGCGTCGCCGCGCTGCTGGGCGACGCCAACGGCCATGTCTATATCTGCGGCCTGAAAGGGATGGAGGAAGGCGTGCTGGCCGCATTTGAAACGGTCTGCGCCAGCGCCGGTCTTAACTGGAAGGCGCTGGAAACCACCATGAAGGCCGAAGGACGGCTGCATATCGAAACCTATTAGCCGCGTCCAGGCTCGAATCCTTGAGCCGCCCCTTCCCTTCTGAAATACATCGCCTATAATCTTTCTGAAGAAACAGGAGCATAGGCGATGCAATCGAGGCGGATTCCGGAAACCGATCCCGCCGGCGGCCCCGACCCCGGCACCACGCTGACCAAGGCGGTCATGCGCGCCGCCGGCTTCCTGGGCATCAGCCAGGCCATGGTGGCAAGCGTGCTGGGCATCAGCACGGCGTCGGTCTCGCGCATGGCGTCGGGCGGCTATGTGCTCGACGCGCACCGCAAGGAGTGGGAGTTCGGCGTCTTGTTCGTGCGCCTGTTCCGCTCGCTCGACGCCATCCTGGGCCACGGCGACCAGGCCCGGCTATGGCTGACCCACGACAACCTCGCGCTGGGCGGCAAGCCGCTCGAACTGATCCGTACAACCGAAGGCCTGGTCCGTGTCGTTCACTACCTGGACGCCACCCGCGGTCGCATCTGAGCGCCGGCAGTTCGCGCTCACGCTGTGGCGGGCGGTGGAAGCCCAGCATGTGGTCTCGACCATGCCGCTGGTCGACAGCCTCGAAGAACAGGCCGTGCTGGAGGCCGTGCTCGACGCCGGCAAGCCCGCCGTGCCGGTCGAGGCGCGCCATCTGCACTACCTGCTGTTCACCCCGTTCCGCTACCCGCCCTCGCCATGGGGCTCGCGCTTTCGCGCCAGCCAGGACCCGGGCGTGTTCTATGGCGCCAACGAGATCCGCACCGCCTGTGCCGAACTGGGCTACTGGCGCTGGCGCTTCCTCAACGACAGCCCGGCGCTGCCACGCATCGACGCGCGCGCGCAGACGCTGTTCGAAGTGCGCGTCGAGACCTCCGGCGTGGCGCTGGACCAGCCGCCGTTCGACCGCGACCGCGCCGCCTGGACCGACCCCGACCACCACGAGCCTTGCCAGGCCTTCGGCCGCATCGCGCGCGAAGCCGGGCTCGGCATGATTCGCTACACGTCCGTGCGCGATCCGCAGCATGGCCCCTGCGGCGCGGTGCTGACGCCACGCGCGTTCTCGCACCCCACCCCGCTCGCCACCACCACCTGGATGCTGACCGTGCGCCGCGACCGCGTGATCTGGCAGCGCGACGACCTGCAGCAGCGCGACAGCTTCGAGTTCGAGGCCGCGCTGTGGCAGCGCACAAGCGATACCTCCGAACCGGGCTGAACCTATGCCCCGCCGCGGCGATCTAATCGTTATGGCAGGCGGCAATGCGCAACGCTGGCAGGTTTTGTTAAACAGGTGTTGCATTGCGCAACCAGATGCCATATAATCTTTTCTTCGACGGACGCGGGGTGGAGCAGTTGGCAGCTCGTCGGGCTCATAACCCGAAGGTCGCAGGTTCAAGTCCTGCCCCCGCAACCAACCGCACAGATGCGAATCTGTGACGCCGTTGATGCAGACAAACCCGCCCTTGGCGGGTTTTTTGTTTTGTGCCGTCCGGGTACGCCGGACGATGGTGCACCACCGCTCCCACCGCCCGCCGGCGCGCTCCGCGAGGGTGATACACTTTCGCCATTCTCCCGGACGCCCCTCATGAAATTCTGCTCGAACTGTGGTCATGCGGTCGTGTTGCGCGTGCCTGACGGCGACAACCGCCCGCGCAGTGTTTGCGACAACTGCGGCACCATCCACTACGTCAATCCCCGCAACGTTGTCGGCACGATCCCGGTCTGGGAAGACAAGATCCTGCTGTGCAAGCGCGCGATCGAGCCCCGCTACGGCTTCTGGACGCTGCCGGCGGGCTTCATGGAGATCGGCGAGACCACCGCCCAGGCGGCCTCGCGCGAAACGCTGGAAGAAGCCGGCGCGCGCGTGCAGGTGGGCGAACTGTTCTCGATCCTGAACGTGCCGCATGTGCACCAGGTGCACCTGTTCTATCTCGCCACGCTCGACGACCTCGACATCGCGCCCGGCGAGGAAAGCCTGGAAGTGAAGCTGGTAGAAGAGTCCGACGTGCCCTGGGACGAACTGGCCTTCCCCACCGTGATCCATACCCTGCGCTGCTTCTTTGCCGACCGCGCCGCCGGCCGGCTGCGGGACGGCAGCTTCCGGCTGCACAGCCTGGACATCGACAAGCCCATGCGCCCGCTGACCAGCCGGGCCACGGTCACGCCCTGAGCGGCGGGCCCGCCGCGCACCGCCCTCCGGCGCAGCCCGCATGATTGCCTGGCTGGACCCGCAAGATCCGTTTCCCCCGGTCGAGCACGCGCTCGGCGCTGATTCCGATGCGCCCGGGCTGCTTGCCGCCAGCCGCGAGCTGTCGCCGCAGCGGCTGCTGCTGGCGTATCGCCAGGGCATCTTCCCGTGGTATTCGAGCGGCCAGCCGGTGCTGTGGTGGAGCACCGATCCGCGCATGGTGCTGCCGCCGCCGGCGCTGCGCGTTTCGGCCAACCTGCGCAAGACCCTGCGGCGCGTGCTGCGCGATGCCGACTGGGAAATCCGCGTCGACCATGATTTCCTGGCCGTGATGCGCGCCTGCGCGACCGCGCCGCGCGAAGGCCAGGACGGCACCTGGATCACCGACGCCATCATCGCCGCGTACGGCACGCTGCACCGCAACGGCCTGGCGCATTCCGTCGAAAGCTGGTACCGCGGCGAGCGCGTCGGCGGCCTGTATGGCGTGGCGCTGGGGCGGATGTTCTTCGGCGAATCCATGTTCGCGCACCGCACCGACGCGTCGAAGATTGCGCTGGCGGCGCTGTGCGCGTTCCTCGGCAACCACGGCGTGGCGATGATAGACTGCCAGCAGGAAACCGACCACCTGGCCTCGCTGGGTGCGCGCCCCATCCCCCGCGCCGAATTCGTGGCCCATGTGCGCGCGGCAACGGCGCAGCCGGCGATCAGTCCGTGGCGGTTCGACAAATCGGTGCTGGAGCGCTGGGCCGGGACACCCGCCGCGCCGGCAGGCTGAATCCTGGCACGGGTGCCGACGCTACCCTCCACGTTGCCCACGCGACCGAGCCGTCCCGCCCCGGAGCCCCCTGAGTCATGAGCAAGCTGAAGGAACTACCGCTGTCCGCGCTGCAGTTCTATGCCACGGCGCCCTACGCTTGCAGCTATCTCGACGGCCGCATGGCGCGCTCCCAGGTGGCCACGCCGGCGCACCTGATCAATGCCGACGTCTATTCGCGCCTGGTGCGCGCGGGCTTTCGCCGCAGCGGCATCTTCACCTACCGGCCGTATTGCGACGACTGCCACGCCTGCACGCCGTGCCGCGTGCTGGTCGACCAGTTCACGCCGGACCGCTCGCAGCGCCGCGCGTGGAACCGCCACCAGCACCTGCAGGCGCTGGTGGCGCCGCTGACCTACGTCGAAGAGCACTATTCGCTGTACCTGCTGTACCAGTCGCTGCGCCACGCCGGCGGCGGCATGGACCAGGACAGCCGCGACCAGTACGAGCAGTTCCTGCTGCAGAGCCGCGTCAACTCGCGCCTGGTCGAATTCCGCGATCCGCCTGGCTCGCCCGAGGCCGGGCGGCTGCGCATGGTCAGCATGATCGACGTGCTCGACGACGGGCTGTCGTCGGTCTACACCTTCTACGACCCGCTCGAGCGCAACGCCAGCTACGGCACCTACAACATCCTGTGGCAGATTCGCCAGACCCATGCGCTGGGCCTGCCGCACCTGTACCTGGGCTACTGGATCGCCGACAGCCGCAAGATGGCGTACAAGGCGCGCTTCCGGCCGCTGCAGGTGCTGACCGGCAACCACTGGCATGCGTTCGAGGACGTGGCAGCCGAGGCGGCCGAAGCCGCTGAAGCCACGGCAGCCGCCGCGCCGGTGCCGCCGGCCACGCAGGCCTAGCCCGGTCCGGCCCCAGGCAAGCGGGCCAGCCGCTACAATCCCGCCCTGGTCCCGACTTCCGCGCCGCCCCGCCGGCCGCCTGCCCACGTGCTCAACGCGCTCTACCCCCTGTTTCGCCCCGCCCTGTTCTCGATGGATGCCGAGGACGCCCACCATTTCACGCTGAACAACCTGCTGCGCGCCCACCGCATGGGCCTGGGCGGCTGCATCGGCAACCGCATCGCCGACGATCCGCGCACGGTCATGGGGGTGCGCTTTCCCAACCCGGTCGGCCTGGCCGCGGGGCTGGACAAGGACGGCGCCTATATCGACGGCCTGGCCGCGCTCGGCTTCGGCTTTATCGAGGTGGGCACGGTCACGCCGCGCGCGCAGCCGGGCAACCCGCGCCCGCGCATGTTTCGCCTGCCGCAGGCCGATGCGCTGATCAACCGCATGGGCTTCAACAACGGCGGCGTCGATGCCTTCGTCGCCAATGTGCAGGCCTCGCGCTGGAAGGCCGAGGGCGGCGTGCTGGGGCTGAATATCGGCAAGAACGCCGATACCCCGATCGAGCGCGCCAACGACGACTACCTGTACTGCCTGGAGCGGGTCTATCCGCACGCCAGCTACGTGACGGTGAATATCTCGTCGCCCAACACCAAGAACCTGCGCCAGCTGCAGGGCGCGAGCGAGCTCGACAGCCTGTTGTCGTCGCTGAAGGACGCGCAGCAGCGCCTGGCCGACCAGCACAAGCGCTATGTGCCGCTGGCGCTGAAGATCGCGCCGGACCTCGACGCCGACCAGATCGGCAATATCGGCGACGCGCTGGTGCGCCACCGGATCGACGGCGTGATCGCCACCAACACCACCATCTCGCGCGATGCCGTCAAGGGCCTGCCGCATGCCGACGAAGCCGGCGGCCTGTCGGGGCGCCCGGTGTTCGAAGCGTCGACCCGCGTGGTGCGCGCGTTGCGCGGCGTGGTCGGCGACGCGGTGCCGATCATCGGCGTGGGCGGCATCTTCGGCGGCACCGACGCGCGCGCAAAGATCGACGCCGGCGCGAGCCTGGTGCAGGTCTACAGCGGCCTGATCTACCGCGGCCCGGCGCTGGTGCGCGAGTGCGCCGCGGCGCTGCGCGGCTGACACTGCCAGCGCGCCGGCCGGGTGGAGGAAACCCTCGACGTCCCGGCAGCGCGCAATGGCATGAAGATACGGCCTCCGCAATCGGGGTAATCCACAAGCAAATCCCGGTTCGCGCGCAATAAAATGCGCCCCGATGGCCGATAGCGGGCATCTGACAGCATCGGATGCCCCACTTCCGCATGATGACTGTCCATTTCGTGCGCGGGAAGTGGTATCCTCGCAGGCTTATCGCTGTCGCATCCGACGCGTCCGCGCACGCTCCCTCCCGCCGCAGGAAGCCGCCGCGCCCGCCCGGACCGGCACTGTGCGCCAGCCGGCGCACGGGCCAGGACGGCGGACCGAACCATCCGCGGCCGTATCCAATCCAGAACCGAGTTTCGGGGGAGCACACATAATGAAATCCACCAAGGGTCTCGCAGCATCCAAATCCATCCTGGGCGGCGCCGTGGCGCTGGCACTGCTGTACGGCGGCGCCGTGCAGGCCCAGACCGTCAAGGTGCTGTCGATCGTCGACCATCCCGCGCTGGACGCCATCCGCGACGGCGTGCGCGCAGAACTGAAGGCAGCCGGCTATGACGCCGACAAGAGCCTGAAGTGGGAATACCAGAGCGCCCAGGGCAACACCGGCACCGCGGCGCAGATCGCCCGCAAGTTCGTCGGCGACAACCCCAACGCCATCGTCGCCATCGCCACGCCGTCGGCGCAGGCCGTGGTCGCGGCCACCAAGACGGTGCCGGTGGTGTACTCGGGCGTGACCGATCCGGTCGCCGCGCAACTGGTCAAGAGCTGGTCGGCGTCGGGCACCAACGTTACCGGCGTGTCGGACAAGCTGCCGCTGGACAAGCAGGTGGCGCTGATCAAGCGCGTGGTGCCCAAGGCCAAGACCGTGGGCATGGTCTACAACCCGGGCGAGGCCAACTCGGTGGTGGTGGTCAAGGAACTGTCCGCGCTGCTGGCCAAGGAAGGCCTGACGCTCAAGGAAGCCGCCGCGCCGCGCACCGTCGACATCGGCCCGGCCGCCAAGAGCCTGATCGGCAAGGTCGACGTGATCTACACCAACACCGACAACAACGTGGTGTCGGCGTACGAGGCCCTGGTCAAGGTGGCCAACGAATCGAAGATCCCGCTGGTCGCGGCCGATACCGACAGCGTCAAGCGCGGCGCCGTCGCCGCTCTGGGCGTCAACTACGGCGACCTGGGCCACCAGACCGGCAAGGTGGTGGTGCGCATCCTGAAGGGCGAGAAGCCGGGCGCGATCGCCTCGCAGACCAGCGACAACCTGGAACTGTTCGTCAACACCGGCGCCGCCGCCAAGCAAGGCGTGACGCTGTCGCCGGAGCTGGTCAAGGAAGCCAAGACCGTCATCAAGTAAGCCAGAGCCAAGCACTGCCCCCTGCCGCCGCAACGCGGCGGGTGCTCCGTCGGGCCTATCCGGCCTGGCGGGACAGAACCGGGCGAGTCGGCCGGCAGCCCCACCCGGGCGTGCCGGCCCACCCGCCCCGAAGGCGGCGCCAAGGCAGCCGCCAGCCCCTGCAACAGGATTCCCCCATGTCCCTCTTTTCCCTTCTGGGCGCCCTGGAGATCGGCCTGATCTTCAGCCTGGTAGCGCTCGGGGTGCTGATTTCCTTCCGCATCCTCAACTTCCCCGACCTGACCGTTGACGGCAGTTTCCCGCTGGGCGGCGCCGTCGCCGCGACGCTGATCGCCGCCGGCCAGGACCCGTTCCTGGCGACCGTGGTGGCCATCGCCGCCGGCGCGCTGGCCGGCTGGATCACCGGCTGGCTCAACGTGCGCCTCAAGATCATGGACCTGCTCGCCAGTATCCTGATGATGATCGCGCTGTACTCGATCAACCTGCGCATCATGGGCCGCCCCAACGTGCCGCTGATCACCGAGCCGACGCTGTTCACCGTGCTGCAGCCGGAGTGGCTGCCCGACTACGTGCTGCGCCCGCTGGTGCTGTTCGTGGTGGTGGTGGTCGCCAAGGTGGGCCTGGACTGGTTCTTCAGCTCGCAGCTGGGACTGGCGATGCGCGCCACCGGCGCCAACCCGCGCATGGCCCGCGCCCAGGGCATCGCCACCGGCCGCGCCACGCTGGCCGGCATGGCGCTGTCCAACGCGCTGGTGGCACTGGCCGGCGCGCTGTTCGCGCAGACCCAGGGCGGCTCCGATATCTCGATGGGCATCGGCACCATCGTCATCGGCCTGGCCGCGGTGATCATCGGCGAAACCATCCTGCCGGCACGCCGGCTGATCTGGACCACGCTGGCGGTGGTGCTGGGCGCCATCCTGTACCGCTTCTTCATTGCGCTGGCACTGAACAGCGACTTCATCGGCCTCAAGGCACAGGACCTGAACCTGGTCACCGCCGCGCTGGTGACGATCGCGCTGGTGCTGCCGGCCACGCGCAAGAAGCTCTTTGCCCGCAAGAACGGAGGTGCCTGAGATGCTGCGCGCACAAGACCTGAAGCTCACCTTCAACCCGGGCACCCCGATCGAGACCCGCGCGCTGCGCGGCCTCAGCCTGGAAATCCCGAGCGGCCAGTTCGTCGCCGTGATCGGCTCCAACGGCGCCGGCAAGTCGACCTTCCTGAATGCGATCAGCGGCGACCAGATGGTCGACTCGGGCCGCATCACCATCGATGACACCGACGTCACGCGCAAGCCCGCCTGGGACCGCGCCCATCTGGTGGCGCGCGTGTTCCAGGACCCCATGGCCGGCACCTGCGAAGCGCTGACCATCGAGGAAAACATGGCCCTGGCAATGGCCCGCGGCAGCCGCCGCGGCTTCCGCCCGGCACTGAACCGCGCCTCGCGCGAGCTGTTCCGCGACAAGCTGCGACTGCTCAACCTGGGCCTGGAAAACCGCCTCACCGACCGCATCGGCCTGCTCTCCGGCGGCCAGCGCCAGGCGGTGAGCCTGCTGATGGCCTCGCTGCAGCCGTCGCGCATCCTGCTGCTGGACGAACACACCGCCGCGCTGGACCCGAAGACCGCCGCGTTCGTGCTGGAACTGACCGCGCGCATCGTCGAGGAAAGCAAGCTGACCACGATGATGGTCACGCACAGCATGCGCCAGGCGCTGGACTACGGCCAGCGCACGGTGATGCTGCACCAGGGGCAGGTGGTGCTGGATGTGTCGGGCGACAAGCGCAAGGGACTGGACGTGCCCGACCTGCTGAAGATGTTTGAGCAGACGCGGCATGAACAGCTGGATGATGATGCGCTGTTGCTGGGGTGAGCTAGTGTAAAAAGACGGGGAGCTTCGGCTCCCTGTTTTTTTGCAGCGTCACGAGCGTCAAGGGCCTCCTGCTTGCTCTCCTCTTCCATAAGTGGGAAAGAGAAGCAGACCAGCGGCATGCAACGCGTCAGGCCGTGGCCGCCTTGTCCAGCCACCGCGCCAGCTGGTCCGTCACCGCGCTGCTCGAGAACGAACAGCTGTCCTGCGCAAAGACCGCCGACATCTCGAGCCTGCGCAGCAGTTCCTCCATCGCCTGGCCATAGACGGCCGGCAGCGTCAGCCCGCTGCCGGCATCGCGCCATGCGCGCACGAGTTCCTGCGCCGGCATCGATCCGGCGACGTGCTGGTCCAGTGCGGCGCGCATGCGCGCCAGCGTATCCGTATTGGCTGCGCTCATGAACGCGCCCTCCTTTCCTTGTAGAGTTCGCGGAAGGTCCGGCCCGACGGGGCCGGCATGTCGCGCGTTTCGGTCCAGCCCTTGCCCGCCAGCGGCAGGCTGGCGATCAGCCGGTTGCTGCCGCCCATGCGGCCCAGCAGCCAGGCGCCGATGCGGGCGGCCACCGCGTAGAGTTCGGGACGCCTGGCGACATAGCCCCACGCCTTCAGCGCAAAGCGTTCCTGCCACGGCCGCAGGCCGCGTTCCATCTGCTTCTCGCGCAGCTTGCGCAGCAGGTCGGACAACGGGATCGACGCCGGGCACACGCGATTGCATTCGCCGCACATGGTGGCCGCCTGCGGCAGGTCGATGGCGTTGGCCAGGCCGACGTAGCTGGGCGTCAGCACGCTGCCCATCGGCCCTGGGTAGACCCAGCCATAGGCATGGCCGCCGATCTTCTGGTAGACCGGGCAGTGGTTCATGCAGGCGCCGCAGCGGATACAGCGCAGCATCTCCTGGAACTCCCCGCCGATCAGGCCCGAGCGGCCGCCATCGACCAGCACGAAATACATATGCTCGGGGCCGTCGCGCTCGCCTTCGGCGCGCGGTCCGGTCAGCAGCGAGAAGTAGTTGGAGATCGCCTGTCCGGTGGCCGAGCGCGGCAGCAGGCGCATCACCGTGGCCAGGTCTTCCAGCGTCGGCAGCACCTTCTCGATGCCGGTCACGGCCACGTGCACGCGCGGCATCACCGTGCACATGCCTTCGTTGCCTTCGTTGGTGACCACCGCCACCGACCCGGTCTCGGCGATGATGAAGTTGCCGCCGGTCACGCCCATGTCGGCGCTGAGGAATTCGGGGCGCAGCACTTCGCGCGCCTCGCGCGTCATCTCCGGGATCTCGGTCAGGCGCGGCTTGTGGTGGACCCTGGCGAACAGGTCGGCGATCTCGTCCTTGTCCTTGTGCACCACCGGCGCAATGATGTGCGACGGCGGTTCCGAGTCATTGATCTGCAGGATGTACTCGCCCAGGTCGGTCTCGATGCTCTGCACGCCCATCTCGCCCAGCACCTGGTTCAGGCGCATTTCCTCGGTCACCATCGACTTGCTCTTGATGACCTTCTTCACGTCGTGCTTGCGCGCGATGTCTGCCACCAGCCGCGCGGCGTCGGCGGTGGTTTCGGCGAACAGCACGGTGGCGCCGCGCCGGGTCGCGTTCTCTTCAAAGGTGGCGAGCCAGACGTCGAGGTTTTCCAGTGCGCGGTTGCGGCGCTCTTTCAGGGCCTCGCGCGTGGCGTCGAAATCGATATCGCGGATCGCGTCGGCGCGCGCCGTGACGAATTTGGTCGAAAGCTTCTTCAGGTTCTGCTGCAGGCGCTGGTCGGCCAGCTTCTGCCCGGCGCGCGCCTTGAATTCCATGCTGTGGACTTGCATCGTGGCGAATTCCTGATGGTGTCGGCGCGGTCAGGCGTCGCCTGCCAGGACCTGCGCAATATGCAGCACGCGGGTGCGGTGGTCGCCGGTGCGGCGCAGGCGGCCTTCGATATTGAGCATGCAGCCCAGGTCGCCCAGCACCACGGCATCGGCGCCGGTGGCCTGGATGTTGGCGCACTTCTCGTCGACGATGGCCGTGGAGATATTGCCGTACTTGACCGAGAACGTGCCGCCGAAACCGCAGCAGGCCTCGCAGTCCTTCATCTCGGTCAGCTGCACGCCCGGCAGGCGCGACAGCAACGCACGCGGCTGCTGCTTGACGCCCAGTTCGCGCAGGCCGGAGCAGGAATCGTGGTACGTGACCTGGCCCGTGAACGTCGACGGCAGGGTTTCGATCCGGGCCACGTTGGCCAGGAACTCGGTCAGCTCGAACACGCGTTCGCGCAGGCGCTCGTAGCGGCCGTTCAGCTCCGGGTCGTCGCGCAGCAGATCGGCGTAGTGGTGCCGGATCATGCCGCCGCAACTGCCCGACGGCACCACGATGTAGTCGAACATCTCGAACTCGCGCAGGAATTTCTCGGCGAGGTCGCGCGACACCGCACGCTCGCCCGAGTTGTAGGCCGGCTGGCCGCAGCAGGTCTGCGCCTCGGGCACCATGACCTCGTAGCCGGCGGCTTCCAGCAGCTTGAGCACCGAAAAACCGATCTCCGGGCGCATCAGGTCCACCAGGCAGGTGTGGAACAGACCGACTCGCATTGTTGACTTCTCCCAGACCCTGAAACCCCGCAATTATGCGCGTTCGGCGCCGCGGGTGGCGCACAAAGCGTTCATCGGAGTGGTGAATGCCGTGGCATGCACGGCACCTGGGTCCGCAACATCATTGGCGCTTTCTTACCGTAATGTCATTTCACCTATTGAAATTTTCACGATGCGAGATAGAATCAGGCAGACGCTTAAAAATGCCGCAAGGCAACATTTCTCTTTTTTCCACCATGTCCGACGCAGACAAGTCACCCGGCAAGACGTCCATCCAGGTCATCGAGCGCATGATGACCCTGCTGGACGCCCTCGCCCAGCACGCCGACCCGGTCAGCCTGAAAGAGCTGTCGCTGGCCACCGGCCTGCATCCTTCCACCGCGCACCGCATCCTCAACGATATGGTCGCCTGCCGCTTTGTCGACCGCTCCGACCCGGGCAGCTACCGGCTCGGCATGCGGCTGCTGGAGCTGGGCAACCTGGTCAAGGCGCGCCTGTCGGTGCGCGACGCGGCGCTGGCGCCGATGCGCGCGCTGCACCGTGTCACCGGCCAGACCGTCAACCTGTCGGTGCGCCAGGGCGATGAAATCGTCTATATCGAGCGCGCCTACAGCGAACGCTCGGGCATGCAGGTGGTGCGCGCCATCGGCGGCCGCGCCCCGCTGCACCTGACCTCGGTGGGCAAGCTGTTCCTGGCCGCGGACGAGTCGGCACGTGTGCGCAACTACGCCACCCGCACCGGGCTGGCCGGCCACACCCGCACCTCGATCACCGACCTGGCCAAGCTGGAGCGCGAACTCAACTGGGTCCGCACCAACGGCTATGCCCGCGACAACGAAGAGCTGGAACTCGGCGTGCGCTGCATCGCCGCCGGCATCTACGACGACTCGCGCCGGCTGGTGGCGGGCTTGTCGCTGTCGGCACCGGCTGACCGGTTGCAGGACAGCTGGCTGCAGAACCTGAAGGACACGGCCCTGCAGATCTCGCGCGGCATGGGCTATGTGACCGAAGCCGCGGCCTGAAGCCCTCAGGCATTTGCCGCAAAACGCGTGGGCTGCCGGCAAGGCAGTCCGCGCGTTTTTCCTTGGGAATAGGCAAAGTCTGAAATCAAGGGTTTACCCTTTGTTTTCAGATAACCAGCAAACCTTATAATCGACGGCCATGCGAACCCGCACCGTCACCCTGACCGAACAAGTCACGCGCCAGCTGCGCGCCGAAATCGAAAGCGGCGCCTACCCCGTTGGCAGCCGCCTGCCGACCGGCCGGCAACTGGCCGAGCAATACGGCGTCAGCGCCGCCGTGATCCGCGAAGTCACCGAACACCTGCGCTCGCAGGGCTTTGTCGAATCGCGCCAGGGGGTGGGCTGCACGGTGCGCTCGCGCACCGGCGCATCCGGCTTCCAGCTGCCGCGCGAGCCCGGACTCGATACCGGCGAGCTGGCCGACCTGTACGACCTGCGCATCGACCTGGAAGGCGCCGCCGCGGCGCTGGCCGCGGTGCGCCGCACCGATGACGACGTCGCCGCGCTGACGGCACTGCTGCAGCGCCTGCAAGCCCGGCTCTACGACCCGCAGCCGGCCGCCGATCTCGATGCGGCCTTCCATATCGGCATCGCCGCCGCCACGCACAACCCGTACTACCGCCAGTTGCTGCAGTACCTGAACCTGCAGCTGCACCAGGCCGTCGCCACGGCGCGCGCCAATACGCTGCGCCAGCCGGGGCTGGCCGAAACCGTGCACGCCGAACACGAGGCCATCGTCGCCGCCATCCGCCGCGGCGATGCCGGCGCGGCGCGAGCGGCCGCGGTGGCGCACCTGCAAAGCGCCGCGCGCCGCCTCGGACTGTCGCTGCGCGCGCGCGCCGACCCCGAGACGGTAACTGGCGCCGCCAGCGCCGCATCCCTTTCCTGAGACCACACCACCACCATGCAAAACGGATCCTTTGCCCAGCGGCTCACCGAAGCCCTCGGCCCCGACACCGCGCTGACCCACCCCGACGATATCGCGCCGTGGCTGTCCGACTGGCGCGGCATCTACCGCGGCCAGGCGCAGGCGGTGCTGCGGCCCCGTACCGTCGACGAGGTGGCGCGCGCGCTGGCGCTGTGCCAGCAGGCCGCGGTGCCGGTGGTGCCGCGCGGCGGCAATACCGGCCTGTGCGGCGGCGCCACGCCCGACGCGCGCGCGCAGAACGTGGTGCTGAGCCTGGACCGCATGAACGCGGTGCGCTCGCTCGATACCATCGCCAATACCATGGTGGCCGAGGCCGGCTGCATCCTGGGCAACCTGCGCCGCGCGGCGCAGGACGCCAACCGCCTGCTGCCGCTGTCGCTGGCGGCCGAAGACTCGTGCCAGATCGGCGGCAACCTGGCCACCAATGCCGGCGGCGTCAATGTGGTGCGCTATGGCATGACGCGCGAGCTGGTGCTGGGGGTCGAGGCCGTGCTGCCCAACGGCGAGGTCTTCCACGGGCTGCGCACGCTGCGCAAGGACAATACCGGCTACGACCTGAAGCAGCTGCTGATCGGCTCCGAAGGCACGCTCGGCGTGATCACCGCGGCGGCGCTGCGCCTGTTCCCACGCACCGATACGCGCAGCGTGGTGCTGGCGGCGGTGGCATCGCCGGCGCAGTCGCTGGCGCTCTATGAACTGCTGTTCGAGCAATGCGGCGCACGTTTGCAGGCCTTCGAATTCTTTACCGGCGATTGCCTGGACCTGGTGCTCGCGCATGCGGAAGGCGTGCAGGAACCGTTCGCGCAGCGCTATCCGGCCTATGTGCTGGTGGAGCTGGCCGATACCACCGATGAGGCGGCGCTGAACGCACTGCTGGAACGCGTCATCGGCGAGGCGCTGGAGCGCGAGCTTTGCCTCGATGCCGCGGTCTCCGCGTCGCTGGCACAACTGCAGGCGCTGTGGAAGCTGCGCGAGGAAATCTCCGAAGCGCAGCGCGCCGACGGTCCGCACCTCAAGCACGACGTGTCGCTGCCGATCGAGCAGATCCCGGCTTTCATGGAATCGATGGCAGCGCGGCTGCGCGCGCTCGATGCGGCGATCCGGCCCTTTGTGTTCGGACACTTCGGCGACGGCAACCTGCACTACAACCTGTCGCGTCCGGCCGGCGCAGCCAAAGACTGGGCAGCCACGCAGGGCGATGCCGTGACCGATGCGGTGCTGGACGAGGTGATGCGCTACGGCGGCAGCATCAGCGCCGAGCATGGCATCGGCCAGCTCAAGCGCCATGCCTTCCTGGCGGTGAAGGATCCGCTGGAACTGCGGCTGATGCGCGAGATCAAGGCGGTGTTCGATCCCGCCGGGATCATGAACCCCGGCAAGCTGCTCTGACAGTTGCCGCC
>NZ_LT976853.1:1503252-1644474 GCF_900249755.1 Cupriavidus taiwanensis | reverse complement strand
CCAAAGCAAAACGCGCCGCAATGCGGCGCGTTTTTCCGGTCAGGCGTGCGCGCTCAGATGCCGCGCGATTGCTGCGATGCCAGCACCGCGTGCGCGCTGCCCGGACCCTGCGTCAGGTTCGGCGACGACGGGAAGCCGCGCTGCGGCGAGGACGGCGAATGTTCGAGCCAGTCCTTGACCCGGTTGGCATCGGCAAAGCGCGACAGCTTGCCGGCCGAATCCAGGAACACCATCACCACGTTGCGTCCATGCACGCGCGCCTGCATCACCAGGCACTGGCCGGCTTCGGAGATAAAGCCGGTCTTCTGCAGGCCGATCTCCCAGTTGCCGCCGCGCACCAGGCGGTTGGTGCTGACGTAATGCTGGGTGCGGCCCAGCACATTGACCTCGTGCTCGGTCTGGGTCGAGTACTCGCGGATCAGCGGGTTGCGGTACGCGGCATTGACCATGCGCACCAGGTCGGTCGCGCTCGACACGTTGCTGCTCGACAGGCCGCTGGAATCGACGAAATGGCTGTCGTTCATGCCAAGCTCGCGCGCCTTGCGGTTCATGGCCTGCACAAACGCCGGCAGGCCGCCCGGGTAGTGGCGGCCCAGCGCCGAAGCGGCGCGGTTCTCGGACGACATCAGCGCCAGCAGCAGCAGTTCCTGGCGCGTCAGCTGCGTGCCGAAGCGCAGGCGCGAGCTGCTGTGCTTCTCGGTGTCGCGGTCTTCCTCGGTGATGGTCAGCACCTCGTCCATCGGCAGGCGCGAGTCCATCACCACCAGCGCGGTCATCAGCTTGGTGATCGATGCAATCGGCAGCACGGCGCTGGCGTTCTTCTGGAACAGCACCTCGTTGGAGTTCTGGTCCATCACCAGGGCCACGCTCGAGCGCAAGGCCAGGGCGTCGTCGGTGTCGCGCAGGCCCATGGCCTCGCCCAGCGAAGGCTTGGACGGGATAAACGCCGCCCGCACCGGTGCGGCGCGCTGCGCCACCACGACGTGGCGCTTGCCTTTCTTCAATACCACCACCTTGCGCGCGGAGCCTGCCTCGCTCTTGGCAACCTTGGCATTTCGGGCGCTTTTGGCAACTGGCCTGGCAGCGCTCTTTTTCTCGGCCTTGGTGGTTTTGGCCTGCTTTTTGGTGGATTTTTGTGTAGATGCGGCCTTGGTGGCCGCTTCGGCCACGGGCACCGCGACCATCGACACCGACACCAGCACCGCGGCGGCGACGGCGGACAAGGGTGTGGAGCCGAAGAATCTGGAGAAAATGGAATCAGACCGGAACATGATTCGTTCAGCGCATAGGAATGGCGCTAGTGTAGGAAAGAAAGAAATTGTTAGCAAGATTAAAGACTTACAGACGCTCCTTAAAGTTCGATTCCCATACATTTCCATATTGCGAAAAATGTACGCGATGCATCACGTCTGCTATCGAACTTCTGTGCGCTCGACCCAAGCGCAGTCCGGCTCACCCTTGCTACCCCTTCGCAGCGACGAAGCCAATACGGAAAGTCCTGTTTGATATCGGCGTCCATCGTTACATGTTGAAACAAATTTCACTATGAGAGAAAACGCGCAAACCCGCTGACCGGCTCACGTTCCGTGGTGAGGCGGTTTGCGACGGCCTCCGGATCGGCAAAACCGAGCGACATGCCGCACACCACCATTTCCTCCGGTGGCAGCCGCAGGTGGCTGGCGATGACCTTGTGGAACTGCGTAAACGCCGCCTGCGGGCAGGTATCGAGCCCGCGTGCGCGGGCGGCGACCATGATGCTTTGCAGGAACATGCCGTAGTCCAGCCAGCTGCCCTGCTCCATGATGCGGTCGATGGTGAAGATGAGGCCCACCGGCGCATCGAAGAAACGGAAGTTGCGCGCGTGCTGTTCGTGCATGCGCGCCTTGTCCTCGCGGCTGATCTCGAGCAGGCCGTACAGGTCCCAGCCCACCTTGCGCCGCCGCGACAGATACGGGTCGGCCCATTCGCGCGGATAGTACGGGTACTCCTCGCGGTACTTGCTGTCGCGCTCGGGATCTTCGTAGGCGGCCAGCACGTCTGCGCACAGCTTGGCCTTGGCTTCGCCGGACAGCACATAGACGCGCCACGGCTGCGTGTTGGTGCCGGACGGCGCGCGGCTGGCCACTGCCAGGATCTCTTCCACGGTGCTGCGCGGCACGGGCGTATCGAGAAAGGCCCGCACCGAACGCCGCGTCAGGATCGCGCGGTCGACGCAGTCCACGGCCTCTTGCGAGCCGAGTCGATTCTCGTGGGACATCTTGTTCATCTCCATTGCCCCGACCTATTCCCTTGCGCCCGTCAGCGCGCCCGCCGCCGCCAATGGCAGCAGCGCTTCGCGCAGCGCGCCCGGCAACGGTACCGGCCGGCGCGTGACGCGGTCGACATAGACGTGGATGAAATGCCCTTGCGCCGCCGCGACGTCGTTGTCGCCGCTGAACAGGCCGACCTCATAGCGCACGCTCGACGTACCCAGCCTGGCTACTCGTAAACCCGCTACCACGGTCTCGGGAAAACTGAGCGACGAGAAGTAGTTGCACTGCGTCTCGATCACCAGCCCGATGGTGTCGCCGGACGCGATATCGAGCACGCCCTGCCGGATCAGGTAGGTATTCACCACGGTGTCAAAATAACTGTAGTAGACAACGTTGTTGACGTGGCCATAGACATCGTTGTCCATCCAACGCGTGGTGATCGGCTGGAAGTGTGGATAGGCACTGCGCGATTCGGCTTGCGGTTTCATGGGGCGAGAAGAAGACAGAAAGCGAGACAGGAAGCGAGACAGTACGAAATACGAATATTCTGAACCTGCGGCCCAGGCGATACGAACGCGCCGCGGCTAGCGGCGGATGACAAGCGCCACCCCCAGCGCGGCCAGCACCATGCCGGCCGCCGCCAGCGGCGGGAAGCGCTCGCCGAACAGCAGCCAGGCCATCACCGCGGTGGTGGGTGGGGTGAGGTACATCAGGCTGGACACTTTGGTGGCCGCACCTTGCCGTATCAACAGGAACAGCAGCGAGATCGCGCCGATCGACAGCGCCACCACCGACCACGCCAGCGCGCCGAGCATGGCGGGAGTCCACTGCACCGCCCGCGTCTCGAACAGGAACATGAACGGCACGCAGGCGAGCACCGCCGCGGCGAACTGGATCACGGAACCCATGCGCAGGTCGAACACCGGGCAGAAATGCCGCTGATAGACCGTGCCCACGGTGATGCTGATCAACGCGCCGCCAGCCAGCGCAAGGCTGACCGGCGTCAAGCCGCTGGTGCCCAGCTTGTTTGCCACCACCAGTGCCACGCCGGCAATGCCCAGCAACAGGCCCAGCCACTGGCGTGCATCGATGCGCTCGCCCATGCGCGTGGCGATCAGCGCGGTCAGGATGGGCTGCATGCCGACGATCAGTGCCGATACGCCTGCCGGCATGCCGAGCTTGATTGCCGCCCAGACGCCGCCAAGGTAACCCGCCTGCAGCAGCAACCCCGCCACGGCGATATGCCCGACCGCGCGCCAGTCGGTTGCGGCCGTTCCCGCCACGCGCGGCAGCGGCACGCGCGCCAGCAGCACGAACGGCACCATCAGCACCAGCACGCCGGCAAAGCGCAGAAACAGGAAGGTCATCGGCTCCGCATACGGCATGCCGTATTTGGCGACGATAAAGCCGGTGCTCCAGATCAGCACGAACAGCCACGGCATCGATGCCACCCCCAGCGTGGCGCGCGGGCTGGCCGCGCCGGCGCGGCCTGACTCGATCACATCGCTCATGACGCCACCGCAAGCTGCGCCGCATGCTGCCGGTAAAGCGCGTGATATTGCGCGGCGAGCCGCACCGTCTGCGCATGGACCGCAACGGTATCTTCGATCTGGTTGCCGTAGCCGCCGGCCATGGTCACCGCCAGCGGCAGCCGGCGTGCTTGCGCGGCATCGAACACCAGCCGGTCGCGCCGCGCCAGGCCGGCCATGGTCAGCTTGAGCCGTCCGAGCCGATCGCCCTCGTGCGGATCCGCGCCGGCCAGGTAAATCAGCAGGTCCGGCTCGAAGCGGCTGAACAGCGTGTCCAGCGCCGCCTGCAGCGCCTGCGCGTAGGCGTCGTCGTCGCAGCCGTCGGGCAGGCCGACGTCGAGGTCGCTCGATTCCTTGCGGAACGGGTAGTTTTTTTCGCCGTGCAGCGACAGCGTGAACACGGACGGATCGCCGTGCAGGATCGATGCGGTGCCGTTGCCCTGGTGCACGTCGAGATCAATCACCGCGACGCGGCGCACCGCGCCGTCGCGCTGCAGCACGCGCGCCGCGATCGCGGCATCGTTGAAGACGCAGAAGCCGCCGCCCTTGTCGGCGTACGCGTGGTGCGTGCCGCCGGCCAGGTTGACGGCAACGCCTTCGCGCAGCGCAGTACGGCAGGCCTCGATGGTGGCGCCCGCCGAACGGCGCGAACGCTCCACCATCGCCTCGGACCACGGGAAGCCGATCTCGCGCTGGCGCGCCGCGTCGAGCGTTCCGGCCGAGGCCGCCTCCACATACTCCGCCGTGTGAGCCAGCAGCAGCGCGTCATCGCCGGCGCGCGGCGCCTCGGCCAGGCGCAGCCCCGGCACCTGGACCGACACCGCGTCGCGCAGCATGCTGTACTTGCGCATGGGGAAACGATGTCCGGGCGGGAGGGGCAGCACGAAGTGGTCGGCGTAGAAGGCGAGCATCAAAGGAGGCCTGGGCGATTCTGTTCACATCTTGTTGGGTATTCCGGCCTCGGCCGGACGTGCCGGCGCGGGCAGCCTGGCATGGTAGCACCCCTGCCGGGGCACCGCCGGCGCTGGTCCGGAATGGCGCAAGCGCCACCTCCTGTACTGCACCCGACCCGCCTTTTGTGCGATGCACAAAATGTTCTTGACATTGCATCGACGGCCCCTACAATACGAATTGTTGCGGCGCACAAACTGACTTTGGCGCCCTGACCCAACCCATACGCCTGGGCTGGCCGAAGCGGGCACAACACCGTCACGGCCCTGACATCTAGGCGGCTTAATTTGCTTGACCTTGAAGTTCACCACTGGAGACCAGCAATGATCCTCACCCCGGAACAAGTCGCAGCAGCACAAAAGGCTAACCTCGAAACGCTGTTCGGCCTGACCACCAAGGCGTTTGAAGGCGTCGAAAAGCTCGTCGAACTGAACCTGCAGGTCGTCAAGACCGCGTTCGCCGAGAACGTGGACAACGCCAAGAAGGCGCTGTCGGCCAAGGATGCGCAGGAACTGCTGGCCATCCAGGCCGCAGCCGTGCAGCCGGTCGCCGAAAAGACCCTGGCCTACACCCGTCACCTGTACGAAATCGCTTCGGAAACCCAGAGCGAATTCGCCAAGGTGGCCGAGGCCCAGCTGGCCGAAGGCTCGAAGAACGTCCAGGCGCTGGTCGAGAACTTCGCCAAGAACGCCCCGGCCGGTTCGGAATCGACCGTGGCCATCGTGAAGTCGGCGATCTCGGCTGCCAACAACGCCTACGAGTCGGTGCAGAAGGCCACCAAGCAAGCGGTCGAAATGGCTGAAACCAACTTCCAGGCCGCGGCTTCGGCTGCCACCAAGGCTGCCCAGCAAGCCAGCGCCACGGCCCGCACGGCCACCGCGAAGAAGGCTGCTGCTGCCTGATAGCACGCTGTGCTGAAGATGGACCGGCCCCGGCCGGTCCGTTGGCAAAGCCCATCGCCATGCGCATGCGGTGGGCTTTGCCAACGACAAGGGTAATGCCCCGCCGGACCGGCCCGGCTCCGCCCTGTCTGCCGATGTCTCCTCGGTACCGCGGTCTCCTTGTCCAAAGGTATCGTTAAACCCGACCCCTGCAGGTCGGGTTTTTTTTGGTTCTCGGCCAGCCTGGCCCTTCCCTCCCGCGCTGCAAGCCGCCACACCGAGGCGGGGATCGCTCATGGCGGTTAATTGCGAAATCTGACAAAACAAAACCCGCCATCGAGGCGGGCTCTGCAACAGCAACGGGCAGCGCTTAACGCTTGCGCGGCGGCGGCACGTCGGTGCACGTGCCTTCGTAGATCTCCGCCGCCATGCCGATCGACTCGCCCAGCGTCGGGTGCGGATGGATGGTCTTGCCGATATCCACCGCGTCGGCGCCCATCTCGATCGCCAGGCACACTTCGCTGATCAGGTCGCCGGCATGCGTGCCGACGATGCCGCCGCCGATCACGCGATGCGTTTCCTCGTCGAAGATCAGCTTGGTGAAGCCCTCGTCGCGACCATTTGCGATGGCGCGGCCGGAAGCCGCCCACGGGAACACGCCCTTGCTGTACTTGATGCCCTGCGCCTTGCACTCGTCCTCGGTCAGGCCGGCCCAGGCCACTTCCGGATCGGTGAAGGCCACCGACGGAATCTGCTTGGCATCGAAGTACGCCTTCTCGCCATGCGCGGCCTCGGCGGCGACGTGCGCTTCGTGCACGGCCTTGTGCGCCAGCATCGGCTGGCCGACGATATCGCCGATCGCGTAGATATGCGGCACGTTGGTGCGCATCTGCTTGTCGACGTCGATAAAGCCGCGCTCGGTCACGGCGACGCCGGCCTTCTCGGCGCTGATGCGCTTGCCGTTGGGCGAGCGGCCCACCGACACCAGCACCAGGTCATAGCGCTGCGGCTCGGCCGGTGCGGCTTCGCCCTCGAACCTGACATAGATGCCGTCCGGCTTGGCTTCGACCGCGACCGTCTTGGTGTTCAGCATCACCTTGCCGAAGCGGTCCTTGTTCTTCTTTTCCCAGACCTTGACCAGGTCGCGGTCGGCGCCGTTCATCAGGCCCGGCAGCATTTCGACGATATCGATGTCGGCACCCAGCGTGCTGTACACCGTCGCCATTTCCAGGCCGATGATGCCGCCGCCGATGACCAGCATCTTGTTGGGCACTTCCGGCAGCTCCAGCGCGCCGGTCGAGTCGACGATGCGCGGGTCTTCCGGGATAAAGGGCAGCTTCACCGCCTGGCTGCCGGCGGCGATGATGGCCTTGTCGAAGCGGATCACGGTCTTCTTGCCGGTGGTCTGCTTGCCCTCGCCTTCGGTCAGTTCCACTTCCAGGTGATGCGGGTCGAGGAAGTTGCCGACGCCGCGCACCACCTGCACCTTGCGCGCCTTGGCCATGCCGGCCAGGCCGCCGGTCAGCTTGCCGACCACCTGGTCCTTGTAGTGGCGCAGGCCGTCCAGGTCGATCTTGGCTTCGCCGAACAGGATGCCGTGGGCGGCCAGCGCCTTGGCTTCGTCGATCACCGCGGCGTTGTGCAGCAGTGCCTTGGACGGGATGCAGCCGACGTTCAGGCAGACCCCGCCGAGCGTGCCGTAGCGCTCCACCAGCACGGTATTCATGCCCAGGTCGGCGGCGCGGAACGCGGCCGAGTAGCCGCCGGGACCGGCGCCCAGCACCAGCACCTCGCACTGGATATCGGCACCGCCGGCATGGCTGGCGGCGGCAGGGGCGGGCGCGGCCGCCGCGGGCGCGGGGGCCTGCGCCGGTGCCGCAGCCGGTGCGGGGGCTTGCGCAGGCGCGGGCGCCGCGGCGGCGCCTGCCTGGGCCTCGATGGTGCAGATCACCGCGCCCTGGCCCACCTTGTCACCCACCTTGACCTTGACCTCGACCACCTTGCCGGCGGCCGACGACGGCACATCCATGCTGGCCTTGTCGGATTCCAGCACGATCAGTGACTGTTCCACCTCGACCGTGTCGCCGGCCTTGACCAGCACCTCGATCACTTCCACCGCGTCGAAATCGCCGATATCCGGCACCTTGACTTCGATCACACTCATGTTTGCTCCTCTATGCGCGCCCGCCTCTCGGCTTCAGGGCGCGCCGTCGTTGTTGGTTGCTGCGTTGCCGCTCGCCGGGTCGCCGCCCGCGGCATGGTCCGCAGCGGGTGCCGCCGCGGCGTCGTCCGCGTGCAGGCGCACGGTGTGCACCTCGATCGGCCCCGCCGAACTCTTGTCGAACTCCACGCCGGCATCGACGCCGATGCGCGCGATTTCGCCCGCGCCGAGGTCCGGCCGGTCATAGACCGCGTGCATCGCGCCCAGCGCATAGTTGCGGCCCGAGCCGATGCCCCAGAAGCGGTCGAACGAAAACACCTCGCGGTACGAGTAGACGCCGAAGATGCCCGCCGGATTGGCGATCAGGCATACGATCTGCGACGACTCGTAGGGATCGTCATCGTCTTCCTTGGTATTGACGAAGTAGTCCGACTTCAGCTTCTCGTGCACCTTCAGGAAGGTGCGGAAGACGTCGTCGCGCGAGCCCAGCCGGCACTCGTCGCCCAGCCCCGCCAGCAGCGTGCGCATGACCGGGAAGTGCGCCGTGGTCCCGGCCAGCGCGATAAAGCCGTCGCCGACCGGAAACACCTTCTGGTTGCGCTCGTAGGCGCGCGACAGGCGCGTATCGCCGAAGGTCACGAGCGCGTCGGCCGCGATCGCCACCTCGGCGCCCTTCCTGACGACAACACAGGTAGTCATGGCTTGCTCCCGGTTGCGCGTGGCGCGCCGCGCGGGCCGGGCTGTCGCCCCGCCGGCGCGGCGCCACCCCGCTTAGAGCAGGATGCGGCGGAAGTCCGCCAGCAGTTGCGCGAAGTACGTGTTGAAGCGCGCGGCCTCGGCACCGTCGATGACGCGGTGGTCCCACGACAGCGACAGCGGCAGCGTCAGGCGCGGCGCGAACTGCTTGCCGTCCCACACCGGCTTCATGTACGACTTGCACACGCCCATGATGGCCACTTCGGGCGCATTGATGATCGGCGTGAAGTACGTGCCGCCGATGCCGCCCAGCGACGAGATCGAGAAGCAGCCGCCCTGCATCTGGTCGGGCTTGAGCTTGCCGTCGCGCGCCAGCTTGGCCAGCTCGCTCATTTCCTGGCTGATCTCCAGCACGCCCTTCTTGTCGGCGTCCTTGATCACCGGCACCACCAGCCCGTTCGGGGTGTCGGCGGCGAAGCCGATGTTGAAGTATTTCTTCAGCACCAGGTTGTCACCGTCGAGCGAGGCATTGAAGTTGGGGAACTTCTTCAGCGCCGCGACCGTGGCCTTGATCATGAACGCCAGCATGGTCACCTTGATGCCGGCCTTCTCGTTTTCCTTGTTCAGCTGGACGCGGAAGGCCTCCAGGTCAGTGATGTCGGCTTCGTCATGGTTGGTGACGTGCGGGATCATGACCCAGTTGCGGTGCAGGTTGGCACCCGAGATCTTCTTGATGCGCGACAGCGCCTTGCTTTCGACCTCGCCGAAGCGGGTGAAGTCCACCTTCGGCCACGGCAGCAGCCCCAGCTCGCCACCACCGGCGCCGGCCGCAGCCTGTGCCGGCGCGGCGGCCTGGCCGCTCATCACGCCCTTGACGTAGCTCTGCACGTCTTCCTGGGTGATGCGGCCCTTGGGACCGGTGCCCGGCACGCGCGAGACATCGACACCCAGCTCGCGCGCGAACTTGCGCACCGAGGGGCTGGCGTGGGCGGCCTTGCCGGTTGCGCCGGCGGGAACGACAGCCGCGGCGGCCGAGGCAGCAGGCGCAGCGGCCGGGGCCGGTGCGGCGGCCGGCGCCGGAGCGGGCGCGCCGGCAGCGGGCGCCGGTGCCGCGGCGGCCGGTGCGGCGGCAGCGGCAGTGGCCGCGCCTTCCAGGATCAGCAGCAGCGTGCCTTCCGAGACGTTGTCGCCGACCTTGACCTTGACTTCCTTGACCACGCCGCCCTGCGGCGAGGGCACGTCCATGGTGGCCTTGTCCGATTCCAGCGTCACCACCGCGTCTTCGGCGTTGATGGTATCGCCGGGCTTGACGTGGACTTCGATGACGGGCACGGCGTCGTAGTCGCCGATATCGGGCACCTTGACTTCGATGGCGGCGCCGCCGCCGGCCGGCGCAGCGGCGGGAGCCGGTGCCGGTGCGGGTGCGGCGGCCGGAGCCGGTGCCGCGGCGGCGGGTGCCGGCGCGGGAGCGGGAGCCGGTGCGGCAGCCGCGGCCTGCCCGGCCGGCTCCAGCATCACCAGCACCGAGCCTTCGGCCACGTTGTCGCCCACCTTGATCTTGACTTCCTTGACCACGCCGGCCTGCGGCGAGGGCACGTCCATGGTGGCCTTGTCCGACTCCAGCGTCACCAGCGCGTCTTCCGCGTTGATGCTGTCGCCGGGTTTCACATGCACTTCAATGACGGGAACGGCGTCATAGTCGCCGATATCCGGCACCTTGATTTCAATCGCTTGACTCATTCAGTGTCTCCTGGGCAGGCCGGCACGCGCGACGTCCGCAAGCGGCGAGATTACCTTCGCCGCCCGCTTCTGTCACGCCGCCGTGCCGCAAGGCGCCATCGGGCCGTGGCCCGGGGCGCCCGCGGCACGGCGCTGCCGTACTGCGGGGGTGGGTGCAGGCTGCCGGATCAGACCGACATCGGGTTGGGCTTGTTCGGGTCGAGGTTGTACTTCTTGATCGCTTCGGCAACCTTGTCGCGGCCGATCGCGCCCTCGTCGGCCAGCGCCTTGAGCGCGGCCAGCGTGACCCAGTAGCGGTCCACTTCGAAGAAGTGGCGCAGCTTCTCGCGCGTATCCGAGCGGCCGAAGCCGTCGGTGCCCAGCACCACGTAGCGGCGCGGCACGAACGGGCGGATCTGCTCGGCGAAGGCGCGAATGTAATCGGTCGAGGCGATCACCGGGCCGCGCGCCGACTTCAGCTTCTGCGTGACAAAGGCTTCGCGCTGGGTCTCGGCCGGGTGCAGCAGGTTGTAGCGCTCGGCGGCCTGGCCGTCGCGCGCCAGTTCGGTGAAGCTGGGGCAGCCCCACAGGTCGGACTCGACGCCCCAGTCTTTCTTCAGCAGCTCGGCGGCGGCGATCACCTCGCGGAAGATCGTGCCCGAGCCCAGCAGCTGCACGCGCGGCGCGTTGCTGTTCTCGACGCCCTTGCGGAACTGGTACATGCCCTTGACGATGTCCTGCTCTACGCCAGCCGGCATTTCCGGATGCTCGTAGTTCTCGTTCATCACCGTCAGGTAGTAGTAGACGTCTTCCTGCTCGGCGTACATGCGGCGCAGGCCGTCCTGCATGATCACTGCCAGTTCGTACTGGAAGGTCGGGTCGTACGAGATGCAGTTCGGGATCGCGGCGTGGAACACGTGCGAATGGCCGTCTTCATGCTGCAGGCCTTCGCCGTTCAGCGTGGTGCGGCCGGCGGTGCCGCCCAGCAGGAAGCCGCGCGAGCGCATGTCGGCGGCGGCCCAGCACAGGTCGCCGATGCGCTGGATGCCGAACATCGAGTAGTAGATGTAGAACGGGATCATCTGCACGCCGTGCGTCGAGTACGACGTCGCGGCGGCGATCCAGTCGCACATGGCGCCGGCTTCGTTGATGCCTTCCTGCAGCACCTGGCCAGTCTGCGATTCCTTGTAGAACATCAGCTGGTCATGGTCTTCCGGCACGTACTTCTGGCCTTCCTGGTTCCAGATGCCGACCTGGCGGAACAGGCCTTCCATGCCGAAGGTGCGCGACTCGTCCGGGACGATGGGCACCACGTGCTTGCCGATCTGCTTGTCCTTCAGCAGCGTGTTCAGGATCCGCACGAAGGCCATGGTGGTGGACACTTCGCGGCCTTCGCCGGTGGCCTTGAGCAGGGCTTCGAAGGCCTTCAGCTCGGGCACCTTCAGCGCCTCGGCCTTCTGGCGGCGAGCCGGCAGGTAGCCGCCCAGGTTCATGCGCGCCTGGCGCATGTATTCCAGTTCCTTCGAGCCTTCCTCGAAGGTGACGTAGGGCACTTCTTCCAGCTTGTCGTCGGCGACCGGAATGTTGAACTGGTCGCGGAACTTGCGGATCGCGTCCACCGGCATCTTCTTCTGCTGGTGCGCGACGTTCATGGCCTGGCCGGCGTCGCCCATGCCATAGCCCTTGATGGTCTTGGCCAGGATCAGCGTGGGCTGGCCCTTGTGCTCGCTGGCGGCCTTGTAGGCGGCATAGACCTTGTGCGGATCATGGCCGCCGCGGTTCAGGCGCCAGACATCGTCGTCGGACCAGTCCGCGACCATCGCCTTGAGTTCGGGCGTGTTGAAGAAGTGCTCGCGCACATAGGCGCCGTCCTTGGCCTTGAAGGTCTGGTACTCGCCGTCCACGCACTCCATCATGCGTTTCATCAGCAGGCCCTTGGTGTCGCGTGCCAGCAGGGAATCCCAGCGGCTGCCCCATACCACCTTGATCACGTTCCAGCCGGAACCGCGGAACTCGGATTCGAGTTCCTGGATGATCTTGCCGTTGCCGCGCACCGGGCCATCCAGGCGCTGCAGGTTGCAGTTGATGACGAAGACCAGGTTGTCGAGCTTCTCGCGGCCGGCCATGCCGATCGCGCCCAGCGATTCCGGCTCGTCGGTCTCGCCGTCGCCCAGGAAGGCCCAGACCTTGCGGTCGCCGGCCTTGGCCAGGCCGCGGCTGTCCAGGTACTTCATGAAGCGGGCCTGGTAGATGGCCATGATCGGGCCCAGGCCCATCGACACCGTCGGGAACTGCCAGAAATCCGGCATCAGCCACGGGTGCGGGTACGACGAGATGCCCTTGCCGTCGACTTCCTGGCGGAAGTTGTCGAGCTGGTCCGGGGTCAGGCGGCCGAGCAGGAAGGCGCGCGAATACACGCCCGGAGCCGAGTGGCCCTGCACGAAGACCAGGTCGCCGCCGCTCTGTTCCGAGGGGGCGCGCCAGAAGTGGTTGTAGCCGACGTCGTACAGCGTGGCCGCCGACGCAAACGACGAGATATGGCCGCCGACATTGGTGTGCTTGTTGGCGCGCAGCACCATCGCCATGGCGTTCCAGCGGGTGTACGAGCGGATCCGGTGCTCGATGTCCTGGTCGCCGGGAATGCGGGCCTGCTGCTCGACCGGGATGGTGTTGATGTACTGGGTCTCGGCGTGGAACGGCTGGGTCACGCCGTTCACGCGGGCGTATTCGATCTGCTTGTCGATCAGGAAGGCCGCGCGCGCCGGGCCTTCGGCGGCCAGCACGCCCTGCAGGGCGTCGAGCCATTCATGGGTTTCCTGGGGATCGGCGTCGTTGGCGCTCGAGGCGCCGAGGATCTGCTCTGGTACGGCGGACATGACTGTCTCCTGGGTGAATTCTTGGCTTCCGCGTCCGCGCTGGCAGCGCCGGACACGACTCAACGTATGACTCGCACCGACTTGCGGAGGATCGGCGCCATTGCCGCCTTGCATCGGAGCCGCCGCCGGGAAACCTGTTCCGGTTTCTCCGCGCGGCAGGCGCATGGCTACCGCCCGCATTCTTGGGTCGGACCGATTCTATGGAAGCCCAAAGTCGAGCACAAGCGAAATTTTCAAATTGCGATATCGTTTTTTATAATGTGGAATTATGTGGCAGCGCACAAAGAAGCACCGCCGAGCCCGCCTGCCTCGTGCCTCCGCCTTGCCCGCGCCGGCACGCGGCGCCGGGATTTCATTGGCGCTTTCCCCAAGCGACGCACCGCAATAATCTCGGTACACTGGTCGGTCAGCCGTCAATCCCTCCCATGCCGTTTTTCAGCCGCCTCGATCGTATTTTCCGCAGCCTGCGTGCCGCCATGCTTCCCTCCGATGCGTCGGGTACAGCCAAGGCCGCGGGCGGCGAGTCCGCGCAGGTCCCGCATGCGCCCTCCCCGGCGGCCGGCCTGGGCCCGATCGAAGCGCTGGGCGCCGACGACGGCGTCCTGGTGGCACCGCCGCGCGGCCTGTGGTGGCTGCGCTGGCGCAACCTGGTCGCCACCAGCTGGTTCATGTTCATCCCGCTGGTTGCCATTGTGCTCTTCACCGTGGCGATGGGCGTGATCCTGTGGTCGCTGCACGAGACCGAACGCCAGCAGCAGCGCGACGCGCTGTACCGCGACGCGGCGTGGGCGCAGCAGCGCGTGCGCCTGTCGCTGCTGAGCAACCAGGACCAGCTCGCCTCGCTCGCGCGCGACATCGCCGCCGCGCAGCTGGAGCAAGGCGCGTACCGCACCGCGGCGCAGGAAATCCTGCGCGAGAACCCCGAGATCGTCTTCATCAACTGGCTCGACGCCACCAAGCGCGGCCGCTGGTCGCTGCCGTCGACCTCCGAGTTCGCCAGCCGCCTGCGCGAGAACCAGGACCAGCCGCTCGAACCCGAAGTGCTCGACACCTTCGACGCCGCGCGCGAGACCCAGCGCGTGGTCTACTCGCGCCCGCTGGTCAACGAGCGCGGCGACAGCTTCATGCTGATGGAAGTGCCGATCGTGCGCGACAACGAGTTCCTCGGCACGCTCGGCGCGCTGTACTCGATCAACGGCATCCTGACGCACCTGCTGCCGCCCGAGCTGACCGAGCGCTACCGCTTCTCGCTGATCGACAAGAACAACCAGACCCGCGCCAGCACCTCGCTGCGGCCGGTGCCGGGCAACGCGCTGTCGTACGAGGTGCTGCTCGACCCGCCGGGCCATTCGCTGTCGCTGCGCGCCGATGCCTATCCGCCGGCATCGAACCTGCCCAACAACATGCTGCTGTGGCTGGTGGTGGGGCTGTCGTGCTTCCTGCTGTGGAGCCTGTGGAGCATGTGGCGGCATACCAGCCGCCGTTCCGAGGCGCAGCGCGCGCTGCTGGCCGAGACCTCGTTCCGGCGCGCGATGGAAAACTCGATGCTGATCGGCCTGCGCGCGCTCGACCTGAACGGCCGCATCACCTACGTCAACCCGGCCTTCTGCCGCATGACCGGCTGGCAGGAGAACGACCTGGTGGGCCGCCTGCCGCCCTTCCCCTACTGGCCGCCCAACGACCAGCCGGAGATGCAGAAGCAGATCGACCTGACGCTGCAGGGCAAGTCGCCCGCCGGCGGCTACGAGATGCGCGTGATGCGCCGCGACGGCAGCAGCTTCTATGCGCGCATGTACGTGTCGCCGCTGGTCGACAGCCGCGGCCGCCATACCGGCTGGATGAGCTCGATGACGGACATCACCGAGCCCAAACGCGCGCGCGAGGAACTGGCCGCCGCGCATGACCGCTTCACCACCGTGCTGGAAAGCCTGGACGCCGCGGTGTCGGTGCTGGCCACCGACAAGGCCGAACTGCTGTTCGCCAACCGCTACTACCGGCAGCTGTTCGGCTGGGAGGCCGACGGCCACCTGAAGCTGGCCGGCGACGAGCTCGACAAGGACCAGGTCTCGAGCGACAACACCGACTATGTCGACGCCTATGCCGGCCTGCCGGCATCGGAACTGATGCCGTACGCATCCGACGCGCGCGAGGTGTTCGTGCCGGACATGCAGAAGTGGTTCGAGGTGCGCCGCCGCTATATCCAGTGGGTCGACGGCCACCTGGCGCAGATGCAGATCGCCACCGACATCACCGTGCGCAAGGCCGCCGAGGAAATGGCGCGCCAGCATGAAGAGCGCCTGCAGTTCACCAGCCGCCTGACCACCATGGGCGAGATGGCGTCGTCGCTGGCGCACGAGCTGAACCAGCCGCTGGCCGCGATCAACAACTACTGCATGGGTGCCGTGGCGCGGCTGCATTCGGGGCGCAGCACGCCCGAAGACCTGATCCCGGTGCTGGAGAAGACCTCGGCGCAGGCGGTGCGGGCCGGCACCATCATCAGCCGCATCCGCGGCTTCGTGAAGCGCAGCCAGCCGCAGCGGCGCGAGGCCGCGCTGCACGACATCGTCGCCGACGCCGTGGGCCTGGCCGACCTGGAGGCCACGCGCCGCCGCGTCACCATCCTGACCCGGCTGCCGTCGCCGCCGCTGACGGTGTATGTGGATCCGGTGCTGATCGAGCAGGTGCTGGTGAACCTGCTCAAGAACGCGGTCGAGGCCATGGCCGGGCTGCCGGCGCTGCGTGCCGGCGGCGTGGTGCGGCTGCACGCGCGGGTCGAGGCGGGCGAGATCGGCGACAACGTCCATATCGACGTGATCGACCAGGGGCCCGGCGTCGACGAGGCCACCAAGGAGCGGCTGTTCGAGCCCTTCTTCAGCACCAAGTCAGACGGCATGGGCATGGGGCTGAACATCTGCCGCTCGATCATCGAGTCGCACCAGGGCCGGCTGTGGGTCGAGAACAATATCGACGGCATCGGCTGTACATTCAAGATCATGCTGCCGCTGCAATCGGCGCCGGCCGAAACGCCGGCCGAATAACAAGAAACCAGAGCCCGCCCACGCGGGCCGCGCGCACCCTTGCGCATCATCGGATGCCTGGCACCCGGCTGCGCCGCTCCCCCCTCCGACGTGGGGGGCCTGTCTCGCCACAGAGGGCCGCTGCCGGTTACACTTCGCAGCAATGAATTGTTGTCCCGAGGAGACTACATGACCGCAACGCCAAACCCCACGCCCCACCGCGGCGAGACCGTGTTCATCGTCGACGACGATGAAGCCATGCGCGACTCGCTGACCTGGCTGCTGGAGGGCAATGGCTATCAGGTGCGCAGCTTCACCAGCGCCGAGCAGTTCCTCGCCGCCTACGACGCCAGCCAGGTGTCCTGCCTGATCCTGGACGTGCGCATGCCCGGCATGAGCGGACCGGAGCTGCAGGAGCGCATGCTGGCCGAGCAGATCGACATTCCGATCGTCTTCATCACCGGCCACGGCGACGTGCCGATGGCGGTATCGACGATGAAGCGCGGCGCGATCGACTTCATCGAGAAGCCCTTCGATGAATCCGAGTTGCGCGCGCTGGTCGAGCGCATGCTGCAGAAGGCCCGCACCGACCACTCCACCGCCCGCGAGCAGCGCGCCGCCAAGGACCTGCTGGGCAAGCTGACCACGCGCGAGCAGCAGGTGCTGGAGCGCATCGTGGCCGGCCGCCTGAACAAGCAGATCGCCGACGACCTGGGCATTTCCATCAAGACCGTCGAGGCGCACCGCGCCAACATCATGGAAAAGCTCAACGTCAACACCGTCGCCGACCTGCTGCGCCTGGCGCTGTCGCGCAACAGCTGAGCGGCTGGCGCCTGCCCCCTTGCCTGGTGCGGCCCTGGGCCGCACCTGCGCCCCACTGCGCCCCACTGCGCCCCTCTGCGCCCCTTCCTCACCCCCTGCCGCACCCCGGCTCAGCCGCGCAGGTAATCCTCGTCACGGAACGTAACCACCCATTGTGGCCGATAGACCACAAACACCGCGACCAGCATGCCGGTCAGAAACGCCTCGCCAAACGCCAGGATCACGGCGCCGAGCAGCGTGTCGGCCAGGCTCAGCGGCTGTCCCGGCATGGTCAGGTGGCGCCACGCCGCCTGCGCCGCCCCGGCGCCGAGCGCCGCCAGGCCAGCAGTGAAATACCCATGCCCGAGGATAAAGACGAACGGGTGGCGCGGCAGCAGGCGCCGCATCGCCGCCTGCAGGCCCGCCGAGACCAGCGCCGGCAGCAGCGCCAGCCAGACATAGCGCACCCATAGCGCGGCCCAGTCGAACTGGCTCCAGCCGTGCCCGGCCAGGTATTCCAGCCCCAGCAGCGAGATCACGTCCGCGGCGAACAGCGACAGCAGCGCCAGCGGCAGCCCGAACAGCGTCACCATCAGCGTGGCGCCGAGCAGCTGGATCACCATGCCGCCGGCCAGCGTCGCGCGCACCGTCCACAGCAGCGCCACCAGCAGCATCGCCCCCAGCCAGGCATTCTGCAGCGCATCGCGGCGCAGCAGCCGCCACGGCCGGCGCGTCAGCGCCCACAGCAGTCCGCATACGGACAGCAGCACCAGCAGCGGATCGGACAGCGTCGGGGCAAGCGCGGTAGGCATGCAGGCGATGCTACCAGCGCCGGGGCGGAGGCATCGCTGCCGGCGGTCAAGCAGCGTGCGGCAGGCCGCGCGCAACCCTTATAATTCCGCCTTTGGCCCCCGCCGCGCGCCTGCGCGGACCGGGCGCCGCACTCTTCTCACCACGTTCTCACCACCTTCTCGCCATCATCCGGCCCTGCCTCCATGCCTGCCCAACTGATCGACGGCAACGCCCTTGCCAAGCAAATCCGCTCCGAAGCCGCCCAGCGCGCCGCCCGCCTGACCGAACGCGGCCACCAGCCCGGCCTGGCCGTGGTGCTGGTGGGCGAAGACCCGGCCAGCCAGGTCTACGTGCGCAACAAGGTCAAGGCGTGCGAGGACAACGGCTTCCATTCGTCGCTGGACCGCTATCCCGCCGACCTGTCCGAGGCCGACCTGCTGGCCCGCATCGACCAGCTCAACCGCGACCCGCGCATCCACGGCATCCTGGTGCAGCTGCCGCTGCCCAGGCACATCGACAGCCACAAGGTGCTCGAAGCGATCGCGCCGGAAAAGGATGTCGACGGCTTCCACGTGGCCAATGCCGGCGCGCTGATGACCGGCGCGCCGCTGTTCCGCCCGTGCACGCCCTATGGCTGCATGAAGATGCTGGAATCGATCCAGTTCCCGCTGCGCGGCGCCCGCGCCGTGGTGGTGGGCGCCTCCAACATCGTCGGCAAGCCGATGGCGATGCTGCTGCTGCAGGCCGGCGCCACCGTCACCATCTGCAACAGCAAGACGCGCGATATCGGCGCCCACACCCGCGACGCCGACGTGGTGGTGGCCGCGGTCGGCAAGCGCAACCTGATCACGGCCGACATGGTCAAGCCCGGCGCGGTGGTGATCGATGTCGGCATGAACCGCGATGACCACGGCAAGCTGTGCGGCGATGTCGACTTCGCCGGCGTGCGCGAAGTCGCCGGCTACATCACGCCGGTGCCTGGCGGGGTGGGGCCGATGACCATCACCATGCTGCTGATCAATACGCTGGAAGCCGCCGAGCGCGCCGCGGGCTGACGCCGCGCGTACGATACGCCGCCCGGGGCTCTGGAAAATCCGGCGCCCCGGCCCCATCTGCGGGAATATTGCCCGATCGAGGCCAGCCAACCGAGAACACGCCATGGACCAAGCCGCCAACGCTACCAATCCTCTGCTGGACTTTTCCGACCTGCCCCGCTTTGCCGAGATCCGGCCCGAGCACATCAGCCCCGCGCTCGACGTGCTGCTGGAACGCGCGCAACAGGCCGTCGCCCGCGCCGAAGATCCCGCCACGCCTGCTGACTGGGCCAATGCCGTGCAGGCGCTGGAAGCCGCCACCGAGCCGCTGGGCCGCGCCTGGGGCGTGGTCAGCCACCTGAGCGCCGTCGCCGATACGCCCGAGCTGCGCCAGGTGCATGCCGAGAACCTGCCGCGCATGACCGAGTTCTGGTCTTCGCTCGGCCAGAGCCTCGCGCTGTATGACAAGTACAAGACGCTGGCAGCCAGCCCGGAGTTCGCCGGCATGAGCGCGGCGCGCCACCAGCTGATCGAGAACGAGCTGCGCGGCTTCCGCCTGGGCGGCGCCGAACTGCCCGAAGACAAGAAGCCGCGCTTCGCCGAAATCCAGGAGCAGCAGGCCCAGCTGTCCAAGGCCTTCTCCGACCACGTGCTGGACGCCACCAACGCCTACGCGCTGGTCATCGAAGACGAGGCGCGCCTGTCCGGCCTGCCCGACGACGCCCGCGAGGCCGCCCGCCACGCCGCGCAAAAGGACGGCAAGGCCGGCTGGAAGTTCACGCTGCACTTCCCCTCCTACTTCCCGGTGCTGCAGTACGCGGACGACCGCGCGCTGCGCCAGACCCTGTACGAGGCCAACGTCACGCGCGCGTCCGAGCTCGGGCCGCAGCACGGCCAGGGCCAGGCCGACTGGGACAACACCGCCAATATGCGCGAGCAGCTGGCGCTGCGCCGCGAAGAGGCGCAGATGCTCGGCTACCAGTGCTATGGCGAAGTCTCGCTGGTGCCGAAGATGGCCGAATCGCCGGCCGAGGTGCTGAAGTTCCTCGACGAGCTCGCCGTCAAGGCGCGCCCCTACGCCGAGCAGGACTGGGCCGAGCTGAAGGCCTTCGCCGCGGCCGAGCTGAACCTGCCGGAGCTGGCGCCGTGGGACGTGGCCTATGCCTCGGAAAAGCTGCGCCAGCAGCGCTATGCGTTCTCCGAGCATGAGGTCAAGCAGTATTTCCCGGAAGCCAGGGTGCTGGAAGGCCTGTTCGGCGTGGTGCAGAAGCTGTTCTCGGTGCGCATCGAGCCCGAGCCGGCGCAGACCTGGCACCCGGACGCGCGCTTCTTCCGCGTCACCACCGCCGACGGCACGCTGCTTGCCCAGTTCTACATCGACCTGTACGCGCGCGAAGGCAAGCGCGGCGGCGCCTGGATGGACGACGCGCGCGGGCGCAAGGTGCTCGAGCACGGCGGCGTGCAGACCCCGGTGGCCTACCTGACCTGCAATTTCTCGGCGCCGGTCGGCGGCAAGCCCGCGCTGTTCACGCACGATGAAGTGATCACGCTGTTCCATGAGTTCGGCCACGGCCTGCACCACATGCTGACGCAGGTGGGCGAGCTGGGCGTGTCGGGCATCAACGGCGTGGAGTGGGACGCGGTCGAGCTGCCGTCGCAGTTCATGGAAAACTTCTGCTGGGAGTACGAGGTGCTGACCGGCATGACCCGGCACGTCGACACCGGCGAGCCGCTGCCGCGCGCGCTGTTCGAGCGCATGCTGGCGGCCAAGAACTTCCAGAACGGCATGATGACGCTGCGCCAGATCGTGTTCTCGTCGTTCGACATGCACCTGCATACCGATTTCGACCCGGCCGGCGCCACCTCGGTGCTGGAGCTGTCGCGCCAGATCAACGACCGCGTGCACGTGGTGCCGCAGCATCCGCTGTCGCGCTGGCCGAATACCTTCAGCCATATCTTTGCCGGCGGCTATGCCGCGGGCTACTACAGCTACAAGTGGGCCGAAGTGCTGTCGGCCGACGTCTACGCGGCGTTCGAAGAGGCCGCGCAGCTGTCGGGCACCGTGCTCGACAGCGAGACCGGCGCGCGCTACCAGCGCGAGATCCTGTCGGTAGGCGGCAGCCGCCCGGCGATGGACTCGTTCGTAGCGTTCCGCGGCCGCGCGCCGCAGATCGACGCGCTGCTGCGCCACGGCGGGATGGCGGCATGAGCGCGCTCGGACTGCCGCACCAGGGTCCGCTGCGCATCGCCAGCTGGAACGTCAACTCGCTGAAGGTACGCCTGCCGCAGGTGCTGCAATGGCTGGCCGAGCAGGACCAGGCCGGCGCGCCGATCGACGCGCTGTGCCTGCAGGAACTGAAGCTGCCCGACGACAAGTACCCGCTGGCCGAACTGGAAAACGCCGGGTTCCACAGCATCTACACCGGCCAGAAGACGTACAACGGCGTCGCCATCCTGGCGCGCGACGCCAGCATGCCCGGTCCCGTCGACGTGGTGCGCAACATCCCCGGCTTCGAGGACGCGCAGCAGCGCGTGATCGCCGCCACTTATGGAGACCTGCGTCTGGTCTGCGCCTACTTTCCCAACGGGCAGGCGCCCGACTCGGAGAAATTCGCCTACAAGCTGCAATGGCTGGAAGCGATGACCGCGTGGCTGCGCGAGGAACTGGCGCGCCACCCCCGGCTGGCGCTGCTGGGCGACTTCAATATCGCGCCGGAAGACCGCGACGTGCACGATCCGGCCAAGTGGGAAGGCCAGAACCTGGTCTCGCCGCCGGAGCGCGCCGCCTTTGCCGCGCTGCTGGAACTGGGCCTGGCCGATGCGTTCCGCAAGTTTGAACAGCCGGACAAGGCGTTCTCGTGGTGGGACTACCGCATGCTGGCATTCCGGCGCAATGCCGGGCTGCGCATCGACCATATCCTGCTGTCGCCGGCGCTGACCGAGCAGTGCACCGCCTGCGTGATCGACCGGGTGCCGCGCACCTGGGAGCAGCCGTCCGACCACACCCCGGTGGTCGCGACGCTGCACTGCGGCTGAGCCGCGCCGGCGTGCGCGCGCGGCCGCGCTGGCGCCTGGCGCGGGTTCAGGCAAGCCCGGGCAAGCCCCGCTCGCCGCAGGCCGCCGTGCCCGCTACACTGCGGGCATGAGCCCTTCCAGCCAGGCCATGTTTCGCCATCGCAATCTCCCTCACTTGCTGCTGCAGGCACGCGAAGCGTTGCTGGCTGGATTCCGGCCGATCCTGCGGCAGTTCGGCGTGACCGAGCAGCAATGGCGCGTGCTGCGCACGCTCAACGAGCGCGGGCCGATGGAGCCCAACCAGCTCGCCGAGGCCTGCCTGATCCTGAGCCCCAGCCTGACCCGCATGCTGGCGGGCATGGCAGACGCCGGGCTGGTCGAGCGCACCCGCTCGGCCACCGACCAGCGCCGCCAGCTGGTCAACCTGACCGGCGCCGCGCGCGACATCATCGCTCAAATGGAACCGCTGATCGACGCCCGCTACCAGCAGCTCGCGCAGCAGCTGGGTGCCGAGCGGCTGGCCGAGGTCTATCGCGCGCTCGACGCCATGCTGGCCAGCTTGGGCGCGCAGCCCGCCCCCACCCCGTCCACCCCGTCCACCCCGTCCACCCCGTCCAACCCGTCCACCCCGCCTGCCTCCGCTTCGCCGCCGTCCGGGCGCGGCGACGAAGCGGGCTAGCCTGTCCCGTTCACTGCCAATGCCGACCACCGGAGCCCTGTTGCCACGCCTGTTTCCCTGGAGCCAGCGCGTCGATTCGACCACGCTGCGCGCCGACCTGGTGGCGGGATTGCTCGGGGCGGTGCTGGTGTTGCCGCAGGGGGTGGCGTTCGCCACGCTCGCGGGCCTGCCGCCGCAGTACGGCATCTACAGCGCCGTGGTGCCGTGCATCGTGGCAGCACTGTTCGGGTCCAGCTGGCACGTGATGTCGGGGCCCACCAATGCGAACTCGCTGGCGCTGTTCGCGATGCTGAGCCCGCTCGCGTTCGCGGGCAGCCCGGCGTATATCGGCCTGGCGCTGGCGGTCACCATCGTGGTGGGCGTGATGCAGCTGGCGGTGGGCACGCTGCGGCTGGGGTCGCTCGCCAACTTTATCTCGCCGTCGGTGCTGCTCGGCTTTACCTGCGGCGCGGCGACGCTGATCGGCCTGTACGCGCTGAAGGACCTGTTCGGGCTGTCGGTGCCGACCGGCACCAGCGCCTTCGGCGTGCTGCGGCACCTGTTCGAGAATCTTGCCGCCATCAACTGGGACGCGGCCATGGTAGGCGCGGTCACGCTGGCGGTGACGCTGCTGTGCAAGCGGCTGTGGCGGCGGCTGCCGTTCATGCTGCTGGGCCTGCTGGCGGGCTATGGCGTGGCGCTGCTGTTGAACCAGGCCGGCGGCCACCACGTCAGCGTGGTCGGGCCGATTCCGTCGGCGCTGCCGCACTTCCAGGTGCCGGACGCCGACTGGCGCAAGCTGCCCGACCTGCTCGGCATCGCCGCGGCGCTGACCATCGTCGCGCTGGGTCAGTCGATCTCGATCGCCAAGGCGGTGGCGTTGCGCTCCGGCCAGCATATCGATGCCAACCGCGAATTCATCGGGCAGGGCCTGTCGAATATCGCCGGCGGCTTCTTCTCCGGCTATATCTCCTGCGGCTCGCTCAACCGCTCGGTGCCCAACTTCGAGGCCGGCGCGCGCACGCCGCTGGCGAGCGTGTTCTCGGCGTTGTGGCTGGTGGCGCTGGTAGCGGTCAGCGCGCCGCTGCTGGCGCAGATCCCGATGGCGGCGATTGCCGCGATGCTGCTGCTGGTGGCTTGGGGCCTGCTGGACATCGCGCGGCTGCGCCGCATCTTCACGCTCAGCCGCACCGAGTTCGCCATCGCCATCGGCACCTTTGCTGCCACGCTGGTGATCCGGCTGGAAATGGCGGTGCTGCTCGGCACCGTGCTGTCGCTGGTGGCCTACCTGTACCGCACCTCGCGGCCCGCCGTGCGCAGCCTGGTGCCCGATGCCGACGACCCCGGCCGGCGCTTCACGCCGCTGGACGAACTGCGCCGGCCGCAGCCCGAATGCCCGCAGCTCAAGCTGCTGCGCATGGAAGGCGCGATCTACTTCGGCGCCGTGCAATACGTGACCGACCGCCTGCACTGGCTGCGCACCGTCAATGCCGGCCAGACCCACCTGCTGGCGATGACCAAGAGCATGAATTTCATCGACCTGGCCGGCGCCGAGATGTGGGAATACGAGCTGAGCGAGCGCCGCGCGCTGGGCGGCGACCTGTACTTCCACCGCCCGCGCACGCAGGTATTGCAGACCTGGGCGCAGACCGGCTTTGCCGACAAGCTCGGCGCCGACCATGTGTTCCCGACCAAGCGGCAGGCGCTGCACACCATCATCGGGCAACTGTCGCCGGAGATCTGCGCGCGCTGCACGGTGCGGATCTTCGAGGAATGCGCGGGGCGGCCGGGCGGCACTGCGGCACCTGCAGCACCGGCAGCGTCCACATCGCCATGAACGGAGCGCCCGCACAGGCGCGCTTCGCCATGATGACAGCGGCAAAAAAAACAAAAACGGAAACTGGGGATTGCCTGCGCCGGCGGCACCGGCTGGCAAGCAAGGCCGGACGGCCTATGCTCTGAACCCTGATACCGGATGGGCGCCCGCGGCTTGCCTGGGGCTGGCCGGGGCATCCATCCGCATCAGATCGGCGCCACGTGGGCGCGCTTGACGACGATAGGCTGCGGCGCGCCCTGCTCGATCAGCACCACGGCGGCGCGTTCGATGGTTTCGCGGCCGGCGCGGAATGCTTCTTCGAGTGACAGCACCTGGTCGGCGCTGAAACCTTCCCACAGTGCTTCGCGTGTCACCACGCAAGTCACCTTCTCGCCATTGACAAGTGCCTGGAACAACAAGCCTTCGTTATTGATGTCGTAGCGCTCTTGCTCTTGGAATTTGATATCCATCGGTGCAGCCCTCCATATGCAAGTGGAGAAACATCCTAACATGGCTCCGGCAAAATCGTATGGGTGGAACCCATGCGATGGGGTTCATTCGGAAGACCATCGCGACCGCGGTTCGGTTCCGCCGGCCACTCCCTTCGCAGGTGGGGCGCATGCTCGCGGCTTGCCATGGCAATTGCGTCGGGCAATTGACAGCGCCGGAAATCATGCTAAAATCTCGTTCTTCGTTGGGGCGTTAGCTCAGTTGGTAGAGCAGCGGACTCTTAATCCGTAGGTCGAGTGTTCGAGTCACTCACGCCCCACCAGCGAATTCAAAAAGGCCGGAAGCAGCAATGCTTCCGGCCTTTTGCTTTGTGCATTGGCAGACCACACCAATGCGCCGGCGCACGGGCCGCCGCCCTGCGCCCCGGCGCCGTTTCGTCACGCGCCGACGCTGGCCCGTTCGAACAGCGTGCGCGCCAGCGCGCGATGGCGCAGCAGCACGCCCGGCAGGTCGGCCGTGAGCAGCTCGCCGTCGCGCACCACTTCCCTGCCGTTGATCACGCTGGCCGCGACATTGGCCGGCGTGCAGAACACCAGCGCCGCGACCGGGTCATGGCCGGCGCCGGCAAACCCGACTTCCGACATGTCGAAGGCAATGAAGTCGGCCGACATGCCCGGTGCCAGCGCCCCGATATCGTCACGGTTGAGCACGCGCGCGCCGCCCAGCGTGGCGATCTCCAGCGCCTCGCGCGCGCTCATCGCGGCCGGGCCGTAGCCGACGCGCTGCAGCAGCATGGCCTGGCGCGCTTCGCCCAGCATATGCGCGCCGTCGTTCGACGCGCTGCCGTCGACGCCCAGCCCCACCGGCACGCCGGCATCGCGCATGGCGCGCACCGGCGCAATGCCCGATGCCAGCCGCATGTTCGAGCACGGGCAATGCGCCACCCCGGTGCCGGTCCGCGCGAACAGCGCGATGCCCTCGTCGTCCAGCTTGACGCAGTGCGCGTGCCACACATCGTGGCCGACCCAGCCCAGGTCCTCGGCATACTGCGCCGGCGTCAGGCCGAACTTCTCGCGCGAATAGGCGATGTCGTTGTCGTTCTCGGCCAGGTGCGTATGCAGCGATACGCCGTAGTGCCGCGCCATCCGCGCCGACTCGCGCATCAGGTCGCGCGACACCGAGAACGGCGAGCACGGCGCCAGCACCACGCGCAGCATCGCGTGGCGCGCGCTGTCGTGGAACTGCTCGACCAGCCGCTGGCTGTCGCGCAGGATCGCGGCTTCGTCTTCCACCACCACGTCCGGCGGCAGGCCGCCCTTGCTGCGGCCAACGCTCATCGAGCCGCGCGCGGCGTGGAAGCGCATGCCCATCTCCTGCGCCGCGGCGATCGAGTCATCCAGGCGCGAACCGTTGGGAAACAGGTAGAGGTGGTCGCTGGTGGTGGTGCAGCCCGACAGCATCAGCTCGGCCATCGCGGTCTTGGTCGACACCGCAATCATCTCCGGCGTCAGGTGCGACCACAGCATGTACAGGTTGGTCAGCCACGAGAACAGCTCGGCATCCTGCGCCGCGGGCACCGCGCGCGTCAGGCTCTGGTACATGTGGTGGTGCGTGTTGACCAGCCCGGGCGTGACCACGCGGCCGCGCATGTCGAGCACCTGCGCGCTGCCGTCGTCGACCATGCGCCGGTATTGCGGCGGCAACTCGGCGGTGGGGCCGACCCATTGCACGGCGGGGCCTTCGGCAACCAGCGCGCCGTCGCGGATCTCGCGGCGCCGGGCGTCCATGGTCACGAGGACGTCGGCATTGAGGGCAATCAGGGTCATGGCGGGGTTCCTTCTGCGAAGCGGGATGGGAGTCGACTGGAGTCGATACGGTCGGCGCCAGTCTACGGCGCCGCGCTGCCATCGCCCAAGCGCAGAATTCCGAGCAGCCTGTCCACAAAAAGTGGACACACACCATCGAACCGGGCCTAGCGTGCCTGCGCGAACAGCATCGCCAGCGCGTCGCCGATGCGCTCGGCCATCAGCCCGGCCGCGGCACTGGGCTGGCCGGCGGCGCGCGCCACCAGTGTCAGGGTCTGGCCTTGCAGGTGACGGTCGCGCAGCGGTACGTAGACCAGCACCTGGCGCGCGCGCTCCTCCATCACGTCGAGCGGGTTCAGCAGCGCAATGCCGGTCCCCAGCAGCACCAGCTGCCGGATCAGCGCGGTCGAGGTCGACTCCGCCACCGGCGAGACTTCGATCGCATTGCGCGCAAACGCCGCATCCAGGATGCCGCGGATCGACAACGAGGGTGCCGGCAGGATCAGCGGATAGCCGACGCATTCGCTCAGCAGCACCGATGGCCGCGCCGCCAGCGCATGGCCCGGCGGCACCACCGCGCCGATCTGCCAGTCGCTGCTGGCCAGCGCGCGCAAGGCCGGCAGTTCGGGCAGGTCATAGCCCAGCCCGAGGTCGGCATCGCCCTGCTCCACCGCCGCAATGATGTCGCCCACCGGCAGGTCATTGACGCGCACCACGATGCCCGGATAGCGCTGGCGGAAGTCATGCACCAGCGGCGGCATCAGCGAGCCCGCCAGGCCCGCCGTCACCGCCACCGTGACCTCGCCCCGGCGCGCGCCCTTGAAGTCTTCGATACGCTCGCGCAGCGCGTCGTGCTCGCGCAGGGTCTGGCGGACATGGGCCAGCACCATCTCGCCCAGCGGCGTCAGCCGCAGGCGCTTGTTGATGCGCTCGAACAGCGGCGCGCCCAGTTCCGCCTCCAGGTCCAGGATCTGCCGGTTGACCGCGGTCGGCGCCACGTGCAGGTGCTCGGCCGCCTTGCGGATGGAACCGCGGCGGACGACTTCGTCGAGATAGCGTAAGACTCTGGCGTGCATGGAGCGGGCAAGCAGGTGGAGGCCGGGCGGATGCGCGGCCGGCTGGCATTGTAGCGGCCGGCACAGGCCGGGCCGCAAAAAATGCCCGAAGGCTATTGCGCCGCATCCGATACCTTGCTACAATCTTTTTCTTCGTTGGGGCGTTAGCTCAGTTGGTAGAGCAGCGGACTCTTAATCCGTAGGTCGAGTGTTCGAGTCACTCACGCCCCACCAGCGAATTCAGAAAAGCCGGAAGCCTTGCTTCCGGCTTTTTGCTTTTGCGCTCCCATCCGCCGTCGCCTTCCACGCGACTGCTTCACGCGCGCGATCGGCAGCGCCGCCCGATTCTTGATACGCGGGTTCTCACCAATTCCCCTGCACGCGCTTTCCCGGTTGAATCGCATCCGCGCACGTTGTGGAACATAGTTCCGTATCGCGGAACTATCCCAAGGTGCCGGCCGTACCGCATCCCGGCACGGCCCGGTCGCGCCAGCACGGGACGCCCTGACGGCGCGGGTGCCGCATCCGCAGCGGAATGCAGCGGATCCGCAGAGACGCCTGCAGCCCGGCTGGCAAATCAGTGAAAGAAGAATGGAGGCACTCCTTGAAAGCAGTTCTTAACGCCGGCGCAGCCGCATGCATCGCGGCCCTCGGCCTGGCCCACGCCGGCCTGGCACAGGCCCAGCCCTACCCGGCCAAGCCGATCCGCCTGATCGTGCCGTTCGCGGCCGGCGGCACCACCGATATCGTCGCGCGCGCGGTGTCCGACGGCCTGGGCCGTGAACTGGGCCAGCCGGTGGTGGTGGAAAACCGCGGCGGCGGCGGCGGCGCCATCGGTGCCGACGCGCTGGCCAAGTCCGCGCCGGACGGCTACACGCTGGGCATCGCCACGGTCAGCACCATGGCGACCAACCCCGCCACCAACCCCAAGAACCCGTACGATCCGCTCAAGGACTTCGCGCCGATCACCAACCTGGTCAACGTGCCCAACGTGCTGACGGTGAATCCGAAGGTCCCCGCCAAGACCCTGAAGGAATTCGTCGACATGCTGAAGGCCAACCCGGGCAAGTACAGCTACGCCTCGGCCGGCAAGGGCAGCATCTCGCACCTGGACGGGGAACTGTTCAAGGACATCACCAAGACCGACATGGTCCACATCCCCTACCGCGGATCGGGCCCGGCGCTGAACGACACGCTGGCCGGCCAGGTCAACGCGCAGTTCGACAACCTGCCGTCGTCGATGCCGCATATCCAGGCCGGCAAGCTGCGCGCGCTGGCCGTGGCCGCGCCCAAGCGCGTCGAGGGCCTGCCCGACGTGCCGACCTTTGCCGAGGCCGGCATGAAGGACATGAACAACATGGCCTGGTACGGCCTGGTGGCTCCGGCCGGCACGCCGGCGGCGATCATCACGCGCGTGCATGATGCCGCGGTCAAGGCGCTGCAAGACCCCAACGTCAAGCGCCGCCTGGCTGACAGCGGCGCCTACACCGATGGCAATACCGCCGCGCAATACGCCGCCCAGATCAAGCGCGAGCTGGAGCTGCGCAAGAAGATCGCACGCGACCAGAACATCACGCTGGAATAAGCTGGCCAGGCGGCACCAACCGCCACCGACCATAGAAACCGGCTGCCACGGCAGCCGGTTTTTTTATGCGCGGCGCCGGCAATGCGCCGAACACGCTACTCAGATTCTTCCTATTCCTGCGCCGTTTGATCCCGGACAGCACGCCAGGTCGGCCGGTAACGTTCAATACGTGTAGAAGAAACTTTCACTTTGCGGACACGCGCCGACTCGGTACATTTACCGGGTGCTCCGCAGCACGCGCCGGCAATCGACCGGCCAACGTCCGGCCCCAAACCGGTTTCGCGCAGGCGCTGCGCGACCGACATTCGCGAGGATAACAAGATGCTGAAGAAGTCCGTTCCGACCCTGATCGTTGCAGCACTGGCCGCGCTCGGCGCGACCCAGGTGTATGCGCAGAAGAACTACACCGACGGCGGCGATCTCTACAGCGGCAGCCACACCAAGAAGGCCAGCCCGAACCAGGGCGCGGCCAAGTCCGGCAAGTTCGACCCGTACACCGACGGCGCCAAGCAATCGACCAAGTCGGAGCTGACCAACTCGGGCAAGAAGTTCGATCCGAACACCGATGGCGCCAAGGCCGGCAAGTTCGATCCGTACACCGACGGCGCCAAGGCCGGCAAGGCCGATCCCTACACCGACGGCGCCAAGGCGCCCGCCAGCCAGGGCACCAAGGCGCAGTAACGCCGCCCTCGCCCAGCCAGACAGCCCGCATGCGCGGGCTGTTTAGTTTTCGGGGATCGGCTGGCGTTCAGGCGGCCAGCGCCGGTGCCGGCCGCGCCGGCTGCATGGTGCCGCGGTCGCGGAAGGCGGCATGCCAGGACAGCGCCTCTTCCAGCAAGTGCGGCGTCTGTCCGCCCTGCACGCTGGCGCGCCGGAAATAATCGCCCAGCAGGTCGCGGTATTGCGGGTCGGCACAGTTGGCAATCACCGTGCGCGCGCGTTCGCGCGGGGCGAGGCCGCGCAGGTCGGCGAGGCCGTGCTCAGTGACGATGATGTCGACATCGTGCTCGGTATGGTCGACGTGCGCGACCATCGGCACGATGCTCGAGATATCGCCACCCTTGGCCACTGACTTGGTCACGAACACCGACAGGTGCGCATTGCGGGCAAAGTCTCCCGAGCCGCCGATGCCGTTCATCATGTGCGTGCCGCCGACATGGGTCGAGTTGACGTTGCCGTAGATGTCGCACTCGAGCGCCGTGTTGATGGTGATCAGCCCCAGCCGGCGCAGGATCTCCGGGTGGTTGCTGATTTCCTGCGGCCGCAGCAGCAGCCGCGAACGGTAGCGGTCCAGGTTCGACAGGAAGCGCTGGTACACCTCGCGCGTCAGCGTCACCGACGACGCCGAGGCAAAGGACAGGCGCCCGGCATCGAGCAGCTCGATGGTGCTGTCCTGCAGCACTTCGGAGTACATCTGCAGGTCGCGGAACGGCGACTCGACCATGCCGTGCAGCACCGCATTGGCAATGGTGCCGATGCCCGCCTGCAGCGGCTGCAGCGACGGCGACAGGCGCCCGGCGCGGACCTCGCGCAGCAGGAATTCATTGAGATGGCCGGCGATCTGGCTGGTGCCGGCATCCGGCGGCAGCGCGTTGGACGGGCTGTCGTCCTTGGCGGTGAACACGATCGCCGCGATCTTCTCGGGATCAATCGGGATATACGGCAGGCCGATGCGCTGCGCGGGCGCGATCAGCGGGATCGGCTGGCGGTACGGACGCTGCACCGGGAAATAGATGTCGTGCAGCCCTTCCAGCTCCAGCGGCATGTTCAGGTTGATCTCGACGATCACCTGCCGCGCCAGCATGGCAAAGCTGGCCGAATTGCCCACCGAGGTGCTCGGGATGATGCCGCCCTGCTCGGTAATCGCCACCGCTTCCACCACCGCCACGTCAACCGGTGCAATCTGGCCCGAGCGCAGCTGTTCCACGGTCTCGGACAGATGCTGGTCGATGAACATCACTTCGCCCGCATTGATCTTGCGGCGCAGCGTGGCATCGGACTGGAACGGCAGCCGACGCGCGATCACGTCGGCCTCCGCCAGCACCCGGTCGATGTCGTTGCCAAGCGAAGCCCCCGTCATCAGGGTGATGCGCAGCGGCTCGGTTGCCGCGCGCCGCGCCAGCGCGAACGGCACTTCCTTGCAGTCGCCAGCGCGCGTGAAACCGCTCATGCCTACCGTCATGCCGTCGCGGATCAGCGCGGCGGCTTCGTCGGCCGAAACTACCTTGTCATGCAGCCTGGCCAGGCGAATGCGTTCCTTGTCCATCTTGATCTCCGGTCTGACGGCCGGCCCGTGCCTGCGCCGTTCGCCCCGTACTGGCCTGGCGGCTTGTCGGCGGGGTCTCGGCAGGCAGTGTAGCCAGCCGCAGTTATTCCAGCGATGGTTTAAAGTCATCGATGTCAGTCGCTTTTTTCATAGACGCCGGTGCGGCCCATAGGCGCAGTCGCCGCCACCAGGGCCGCGCCGCGCCTCAGGACATTCCCGCAGTTGTCACAAAAGAAGCAAAAGTTTCTGTTAGTCTCGCCGTTCGGTCGACCCAGCCCGCCACAGAGGCTGCGGCGACCGTGCCGCCCGGGCCGGCCATGCTCCGGCCCCTTGCACCCCATGGTGGGTGCCTGTGCATTGCGGTGGCGGCAAATCACAACAGGAGACGCCATTCATGCAGCCAAGACACCTCGAACCCAGCGAGCCGGTTGTCCTTGCCCTGATTGACGCAGTCACCGCCTGGCAAGGTGCGTTGGACCAGACCTTGCGAGCCTCGGGCCTCAACTATTCCCAGTGGCTGCTGCTGCGGGCCATCCGCCAGGGTGCCTTCAAGCGCGGCGCGCCGCTGGCCGGTCCGATGCCGATCGATGCCGCGCAATCCGAGATGATGCTCGATGAACTGCGCCGCGACGGCTGGATCGAGTACACCGGGACGCTGCCCCCGCGCCTCGCCGAAGGCGCCACGGCGCGGGTGCAACGTACCGCGCAGGCCCTGAGCGCGCTGCACAGCGTCTCGGTGGCGGCATTCAATTCCCAGGAGCGCGCCGCGCTGGTCAGCCTGCTTGATCGCATGAAATCCACGCTGAGCGGCCACACCGCGCGCCAGGTCAGGACCGTCTCCGAGACCGCCCGGCAGGAACGGCACACCCAGCCGCTGCCCTGCCCCGGCCTGCCGCCGGTCGCGCACCGCCCTGCCTCCTGCCCCAGCCTGGCCACGCGCTTCTGACCGAAGCCCGGCCGGTCCCGCGGCGTGCCGCCGGGACCGGCCAGCCATCCTCCCTTGCCCTCGCCAGTACCCGCCACATAGTTGCGCCGGGGACTAGGATTTTTCCTAAAGTATGAGCATGCCCCGGCACATGTCGCGGCGCCCACCGACACCGCGAGGAGGGGAACATGCCGCAGGAGAACGAAGACAAGGTCGCGCACCTGCTGGACCAGCTGGCCGCCTTCGCGCGCGGGCGGCTGCCGGCGGCGAAGTTCAGCGTGGTCGAGCCCTTCCTTCAGCACTACTACGACCAGGCCGACGCCGAAGACCTGCTGCGGCGCGAAGTGGCCGACCTGTACGGCGCCGTGATGGCGCACTGGCAGACGGCGCAGAAGTTCACCCCCGGCAGCGCGCGCATCCGCGTCTACAACCCCAACCTGGAAGAGCACGGCTGGCACTCCGACCACACCGTGGTGGAGATCGTCAACGACGACATGCCGTTCCTGGTCGACTCCGTGACCATGGAGATCAACCGCCAGGGCCTGGCGCTGCATTCGGCGATCCATCCGGTGTTCCGGGTCTGGCGCGGCGGCGCCGGCATCGAGCGGATCGCCCCCGCCGGCGCCGGCGAGGCCGGCGACAATTCGCGCCTGGAATCGTTTATCCATTTCGAGATCGACCGCACCGGCGAGTCCTCCCGCCTCGACGCCTTGCGCCACGGCATCTCGCAGGTGCTGGTCGACGTGCGCGCGGCCGTGGAAGACTGGCCGAAGATGTGCGACATCACGCGCGCCACCATCGGCACCATGGCGCAGGCGCCGGACGCGGCCTCGGCGGAAAGCGTCGAGGCGCGCGCCTTCCTGGAATGGATGATGGACGACCATTTTTCATTTCTGGGACAGCGCGACTACCAACTGGTAGCGCGCGACGGGCGCTACTTCCTGCGCGGCGTGGCCGGCTCCGGCGCCGGCATCCTGCGCGAAAGCTTGCGCGAGCCCGACGCCGAAGACCTGACCCTGCTGCCCGCCGCGGCCACCGCCATCATCGAAGGCAGCTCGCCGATCTTCCTGACCAAGGCCAATTCGCGCGCCACGGTGCACCGCCCCGGCTATCTCGACTACGTCGGAGTCAAGCTGCTCGACGCAAACGGGCAGCTGTTCGGAGAGCGGCGCTTCGTCGGCCTGTACACCTCGACCGCGTACATGGCGCCGATCGCCGACATCCCGCTGGTGCGGCGCAAGTGCGCCAATATCCTGGCGCGCGCCGGCTTTCTCGCCAAGGGCCACCTGTACAAGTCGCTGGTCACGATCCTGGAGCAGTATCCGCGCGACGAACTGTTCCAGGCGACCGAGGATGAGCTGTTCGACATCACCACCGGCATCCTGCGGCTGCAGGAACACCAGCGCACGCGGCTGTTCGTGCGGCGCGACCGCTTCGACCGCTTTGTCTCTTGCCTGGTGTTCGTGCCGCGCGACAAGTACAACACCGACCTGCGCCAGAAGATCCAGAAGCTGCTGACCGCGGCATTCCACGGCACCAGCTGCGAGTTCACGCCGCTGCTGTCGGAGTCGCCGCTGGCGCGCATCCAGCTGACCGTGCGCGGCGAGCCCGGGACCATGCCGAAGGTCGACACGCAGGAGCTCGAAGCGCGCATCGTCCATGCCAGCCGGCGCTGGCAGGACGACCTTGCCGAAGCGCTGCACGAAAGCCACGGCGAAGAGCAAGGCAACCGGCTGCTGCAGCGCTATGGCGGCTCGTTCCCCGCCGGCTACCGCGAAGACTATCCGGCGCGCACCGCGGTGCGCGATATCGAGCTGATGGAGCACGCGCTGCGCGGCAACGGCATGGCGATGAACCTGTACCGCCCGATCGAAGCCGCGCCGGGCGCGTTCCGCTTCAAGGTGTACCGCGCCGGCGAACCGATCGCGCTGTCGCTGAGCCTGCCGATGCTGGAACACCTGGGCGTGCGCGTCGATGAAGAGCGCCCCTACCTGATCGAACCCGACAGCGGCGCCCCGGTGTGGGTGCACGACTTCGGGCTGGAGATCGCCGACAGCGGCGGCGCGGCGGAGTTCGACATCGCGCGCGTCAAGGCGCTGTTCGAGGATGCCTTCGCCCGCGCCTGGCACGGCGAGATCGAGAACGACGATCTCAACCGCCTGGTGCTGCGCGCCGAACTGGCCGCGCGCGACGTGACCATCCTGCGCGCCTACGCCCGCTACCTGCGGCAGGTAGGCTCTACCTTCAGCGACGCCTATATCGAACGCGCGCTGACCGGCAACGCCGGCATTGCCGCGCTGCTGGTGGCGCTGTTCGTCGCGCGCTTCGACACCTTCAGCCAGGTCGCCGCCGACACCGCGCGCCAGGCGCGCTGCGACAAGCTGCTGGCCGAAATCGGCACGGCGCTGGACAAGGTGCCCAACCTCGACGAAGACCGCATCCTGCGGCTGTTCCTCGGCGTGATCAGCGCCACCGTGCGCACCAATTATTTCCATCGCGGCGAGGACGGCCAGCCGCGTCCGTACCTGTCGTTCAAGTTCAATCCCGCGCTGGTGCCGGGCCTGCCGGAGCCGCGCCCGATGTTCGAGATCTGGGTCTACTCGCCGCGCGTGGAAGGGGTGCACCTGCGCGGCGGGCGCGTGGCGCGCGGCGGCCTGCGCTGGTCGGACCGGCGCGAGGACTTCCGCACCGAAGTGCTGGGGCTGATGAAGGCGCAGATGGTGAAGAACACCGTGATCGTGCCGGTCGGCTCCAAGGGCGGCTTCGTGGTCAAGCGCCCGCCCCCGCCGACCGACCGCGACGCCTTCCTGCGCGAAGGCATTGCCTGCTACCAGACCTTCCTGCGCGGGCTGCTCGACCTGACCGACAACCTCGTCGGCGGCGAACTGGTGCCGCCGCCCGAGGTGGTGCGCCACGACGACAACGACCCCTACCTGGTAGTGGCCGCGGACAAGGGCACGGCAACGTTCTCGGACTTCGCCAACGCGATCTCGGCCGAGTACGGCTTCTGGCTGGGCGATGCCTTCGCTTCCGGCGGCTCGGTCGGCTACGACCACAAGAAAATGGGCATTACCGCGCGCGGCGCGTGGGAATCGGTCAAGCGGCATTTCCGCGAGATGGGCGTCGACATCCAGGCCACGGACTTCACCGTGGCCGGCATCGGCGACATGTCGGGCGACGTGTTCGGCAACGGCATGCTGCTGTCGCCGCATATCCGGCTGGTGGCCGCGTTCGACCACCGCCACATCTTCCTCGATCCCGACCCCGACCCGGCGCGCAGCCTGCAGGAGCGCGCGCGGCTGTTCGGGCTGCCGCGCTCCAGCTGGGCCGACTACGACGCCACGCTGATTTCCGCCGGCGGCGGCATCTATCCGCGCACCGCCAAGACCATCCCGCTGTCGGCGCAGGTGCAGGCGGTGCTCGGCATCACGGCCACCACGCTGTCGCCGGCCGAACTGATCCACGCCATCCTGATGGCGCCGGTGGACCTGCTCTACAACGGCGGCATCGGCACCTACGTCAAGTCCAGCCAGGAAACCCACCTGCAGGCCGGCGACCGCACCAACGACGCCGTGCGCGTCAATGGCAGCGAGCTGCGCTGCAAGGTGGTCGGCGAAGGTGGCAACCTCGGCTTCACCCAGCTGGGCCGCATCGAGTTCGCGCGCAAGGGCGGCCGCATCAACACCGATGCCATCGACAACTCGGCCGGCGTGGACTGCTCCGACCATGAAGTCAATATCAAGATCCTGCTGGGGCTGGTGGTCGCCGACGGCGAGATGACCGAGAAGCAGCGCAACAAGCTGCTGGCCGAGATGACCGACGAAGTCGGCCTGCTGGTGCTGCAGGACAACTACTACCAGACCCAGGCGCTGTCGGTGGCGGGCCGCAGCAGCGCCGCGCTGCTCGACGGCGAGGCGCGCCTGGTGCGCTGGCTGGAACGCGCCGGGCGGCTGAACCGCGCGCTGGAATTCCTGCCGTCGGACGAGGACATTGCCGAGCGCAAGCTGGCCGGCGAAGGGCTGGCCTCGCCCGAGCGCGCGGTGCTGCTGGCCTACAGCAAGATGTGGCTGTACGACGAACTGCTGGGCTCGGACGTGCCGGAAGACGCGCTGGTTTCCGGCCTGCTGGCGGATTACTTCCCGGTGCCGCTGCGCCAGCGCTACGGCGAGGCCATGCAGCGCCATCCGCTGCGGCGCGAGATCCTGTCGACGCACCTGACCAATATGCTGGTCAACCGCATCGGCGCCACCTTCGTGCACCGGATCATGGAAGAAACCGATGCGCGGCCGGCCGATATCGTGCGCGCCTGCCTGATCGCGCGCGACGTGTTCGGGCTGACCGCGCTGTGGCAGGAAATCGACGCGCTCGACAATCGCGTGGCCGACGCCGAGCAGGCGCGCATGTTCGGCGCGGTGGCGCTGCTGCTGGAGCGCGCCTGCCTGTGGTTCATCCGCTATCTGCGCAGCGGCAGCCGCGCCAACGAAGACCTGGCGCGCTTTGCGCAGGCGGCACAGTGGCTGGCGCCGCAGTTGCCGCAGCTCTTGCCGCAGGCCGATGCCGCGGCGCTGGCCGAACACACCCGCGCGCTGACCGACGCGGGCGTGGGCGAGACCCTGGCCATGCGCGTGGCCGGCAGCGAGATTTCCGCCGCGGCGCTCGACATCGCCGAAGTGGCGGCGGCCTGCGAGCGCAGCCTGGACCTGGTTGCGGGAGTCTACTTCGCGCTGGACAGCCACCTGAGCTTCAGCTGGCTGCGCGAACGCGCGCTGGCGCTGCCATCGGATACCCATTGGGACCTGCTGGCGCGCACCACCACGCTGGAAGACCTGGGACGCCTCAAGCGCGCGCTGACGGTCAGCGTGCTGTCGCAGGCGGACGGCCAGGCCGCGCCCGAAGCGATGATCGACGCCTGGCGCGCCAGCCGCCACGGCGCGCTCGAGCGCTTCACGCGCATGCTGGCGGACCAGCGCGCCTCCGGTGCCGCGGGATTGTCGATGCTGTCGGTTGCGGTGCGCGAGATCGGCATGCTCGAGCGAAGCTAGCCGCGCCGCAAGGCCGGCGGCCTGGCTTACTCGTCGGTGTCGGTGTCGGTGTCGGCGCCGAGGTCCGCATCGGCGTCGGCGCTGCGCGGACGCAGCTCGAGGCCGAGCAGGATCAGCAGTTCGAAGGCATCGGACAGCAGGTGCTTCTGCCTCGGCAGCAGGCTGGCGTACGGCATGTCGTAGATCGACTGGTGCGCCGAGCGCTCGCCTTTCAGGCCGCGGTCGCGCGCGATATCCGACAGCAGCGCGGCAAACCCGGACAGGTCCTGCGCCGCCAGCGCCGAGTTCAACACCTTCGCGATGACTTCAGGCGAAGCGTTGGCCCAGCCCATGCGTTCGGCATTGGAAGCGGGGTCGTGGGGAAGGTCGGCAAAGTCCATGTTGTGTTTAACGGTCCTGCCTAAACTAGCTTAAGCCGCCAACGATGTGAATTTGACCCCACATAGGTGGGGTAACATGGCCTGCCGCCTGGGGCGCCCGTGCCGCTTAGCGCGGTACGGGCTTGGCGCCGTGCTTCGCGCGGCCCCGGGCCGGAGCTTTGCCTGGCACCTTCGCTGGCACCTTCGCCTGCGATTTCACGGGCTGCTTCGCCGGTGCCTTTTCGGCTGCCTTGGCGGGCACCTGGCGATACGTCGTGCTGCCATCCGCCGCCGTGCGAGCCTCGACGTGGTTGCGTGCCCCACACTGCGGGCAGCGGAACACGAGTCCCTGACCTTCATCGCGGATCTGCACTTCGTCCTGCTCCCAGCGCGCGCCGCAAGCCTGGTTCCCACAAACAAACATGAATTCTCCTGGAGGATGGTGCCAGGCGTCTCCTGGCACGCGCGATTATCAGGCCTGGCGCCGGCCAGCGGGTCGATTTACCGCAGATTCCGCATCCTGGCCAGCACGGCCCCGCCCTTCAGCCATTGCGCTGCACCCATTGCTGCGCCCACGCAATCGCGGCGGACCGCGCCTCTTCCGGCGTGGCATGCGTGGTCGGCGGCGCCCCGCCTTCCAGCACCACGGCGCCCGATTCCCAGATATCGCACACGGCCTTGAAGCGCCCCATGCCCAGGGCATGGCAGAACACATGGATGACGAAGCCGCGGTACTCCACCACGTCGGTGGCGGCATCGGTGAGCGCCTGGTCCGCGGTGACATCGGCGGGCAGCAGCGGCGCATCGGGTTGGCGAGGTTGGCGCGGTTCGGACTGGCCGGCAGCCGTGCGCGCGGACCACGCCAGCGCGCCACCGGCCGCCGCGCCAAGCAGCACGCCCAGGCCGAACCAGCAGGCCTTGCTTCCGCACCCAGCCATGGGATCTCCTGTGTCGACCCGGCGTTCAAGACAGCGCCGTGCGCCCCGTCATCGGTTTCAGGTTATACCAGGCAGCAATGTCGTACCGGCGTACGGATGCCCGAATTGAGAATCGGGAGGATGACCGAACGGCATGCCGCGGCTATACTGTACATCCATACAGTATCAGGACACTGCCATGCCCTTGTACCAGTCCGATTCCATCCTGCTTGAAGCCTATTACTTCGGCGACGACACCGAATCCGTACGCCTGCGCTGCGGCAGCGTTTGCGTGAACGCCGGCGCCATCGTGGTCGACGGCATCGAGCCGCGCCAGCTGCAATCATTGCGCTGGACGCCTGACTTCCTGTCGTTCGAGGCGCAGGGCATGCGCCACCGCTATCCGGTGAGCCGTCCCGCGTTGGTCGGCCCCGCACAGGCGCGCTTCGCCCTGCTTTAAGCTACGCCTTTCCGCTTCCAATGCGCCGCGCGCCATGCTCCCATGCCAGACCTAAGCCCGACTGCCCGCCAACTGATCGACGCACTCGGCCTGCAGCCGCATCCGGAAGGGGGCTACTACCGGGAAACCTATCGCAGCACGGAACGCGTCGCCTGCCAGGACGGACGCACACGCGAAGCCTGCACCGCCATCCTCTACATGCTTTGCGGCAACGACTATTCCGCCTGGCACCGCATCCGCTCAGACGAGCTGTGGCACTACCACGCCGGCTCACCGGTGAACGTGCATCGCATCGTCGACGGCACCATCGTCACCCAGCGCCTGGGCGACCCGCTGCGGCATCCCGGCGCGGCCTTCCAGGCGCTGGTGCCGGCCGGCCAGTGGTTTGCCGCCGAACGCGCGGACGCCGGCGACCCCGCGGACTTTGCGCTGGTCGGCTGCACCGTCGCCCCCGCCTTCCAGTTCAGCGAGTTCGAACTGGCCAGCGCGGCGACACTTGCCGGGCTCGTGCGCGGACATGACACGCTGTTGCAGCGGCTGCTCCGCTAGCGCCGCGCAAAAAAAACAGCCCGCCGCGGCGGGGTGCGGGCGGGCTGGTCAGTACAGCTGGCCCAGTCTACGTGCCCCCGCATTGCGGCCATGCCCTGAGCACCCTGGTATCCCGGCGCCTTTTCCGCTTTCGAGCCCGCGCGGACACATTATCGATACGCGGGCCTCGCGAAAACTGCGCCTAAAAAGACACAGGGTTGTCAGACGGTCACCGATACCGGCCGCAGGAAGCAGCGTGGAGACTGGAGCATCTTCCACTACGGAGGTGCGCCATGCCGGCCAAAAACATCCACGTCGTACCGCTCGACAACGGCTGGGCCATTGAATCCGAAGACGGCGCTGGCGGGCGCCAGCTCTACGCGACGCAGGAAGACGCGATCGCGGCGGGCACCGAAAAAGCCCGGCAGCTCCATGCAGAACTGCTCGTCCACGGCCGCGACGGCCGGATCCGGATGCGCAACAGCTTCGGCAACGATCCCCGCGATATCCAGGGCTGACCCGACGCCGGCGCGTCAGCCACCGCTGGCGCGCAGCCCTTCCACACGCGCGCGCGTCGCGTAATAGGCAAGCACCAGCGATGCGGTCAGTGCCAGGCCCGCTATGGCCAGGGCGATGCATGTGGTGCCGGCGATCCCGTTGTCCTTGTCGGTCATTGCAGCCTCCGTCGCGATGAAGTCCACTGTGCCACCACTATAGGTGCAACGGGCGCAATCGAAAAACGGCCATGGCTTCGCTCACGCAGTGACCACGCCTGTTCCAAGTGCGAAGTAACACGCGCGTGCACCACCAGCACGCGAAATAAAAAACCCGCTTGGCGATTAACCAAGCGGGTTTCTTGTCTGGTCGGGGCGAGAGGATTTGAACCTCCGACCACCTGCACCCCATGCAGGTACGCTACCAGGCTGCGCTACGCCCCGAAGCAAAAGATTATAACAGAAGCATTTCTCGTATGACTAGATCCTGACCTGCAAATTATCCGTGCTTCGCGATCTCGCGCAGCTGTGCCAGCAGGTGCTGCACGTCGACCAGTGCGTCGCGCAAGCCGGCGATGTCGACCGATAGCGCCGGCGCTTTTTCCGCGGCGGCTTCCATCGATTCCTGCGCTGCCGTCGCCGCACTGTGATGGCGGCCTTCGTCGAGGCGGTTGCGTGCGCCGTTGATGGTGAAGCCCTGCTCGTAAAGCAGCTCGCGGATGCGGCGGATCAGCAGGACTTCATGATGCTGGTAGTAGCGGCGGTTGCCGCGGCGCTTGACCGGCTTGAGCTGCGTGAACTCCTGTTCCCAGTAGCGCAGCACATGCGGCTTGACGGCGCAAAGCTCGCTCACCTCACCGATGGTGAAGTAGCGCTTGGCCGGGATCGGCGGCAACGCGATGCGTTCGCTGGGTTTGTCCGACATGCAGTGTGTAGACGAGCGTCAGGCCATGCCGGCCAGGAGGTTGGCGCGCGTCACGCGCGCGCCCAGAAGGATACCGATGCCGGCCCCGGGAAGCAATCCGCCGTTCGGGTGACGCGTCAGCCGGCGATGCCGGCGCGTTCTTCGACCAGGCCCTTGAGCTTCTGGCTGGCGTGGAACGTCACCACGCGGCGCGCGGTGATCGGGATGACTTCGCCGGTCTTGGGATTGCGGCCGGGCCGCTGCGGCTTGTCGCGCAACTGGAAGTTGCCGAAGCCGGAAAGCTTGACGCTGTCGCCCTGCTCCAGCGCTTCGCGGATGACGTCGAAGAAGGCCTCGACCATGTCCTTCGATTCACGCTTGTTCAGGCCCACCTGGTCGAACAGCATCTCGGCAAGCTCGGCCTTGGTCAGCGTGGGAACTTCGGTCGCGCGGACGTCCGGCATGGCATCCTCAAGGGAGGATGCGTGCCGGTCGCTCATCTCACCCAATGCTGCAGCGGTCATGGAATTCGCGTCTCGATCATTCATGTCGATCGCTCGAGTGTCTGTCTGGCGATCCGCCCGGGGCAAGCCCGGGCGCCCTTTTTTATCGTGATCCGTCGGTACTGGCGGCGGATCAGCCGCGCAGCCGCGCCTGGAAGGCTGCGGCCAGCGCGTCGACCATGCAGCGCACCGCGCTGTCGACGGTTTCGTCCTGGAGGGTCGACCCAGTATCTTGCAAGGTCACCCGGAACGCAAGGCTTTTCTCGTCCGCGCCGATGGCCGTCGAAGCGCCCTTGGGACGGAACTCGTCGAACAGCACCAGGCCCTGGCAGAAGCGGCCATAACCCTGTTTTTCCAGGGCCGCGCGCATGGTGTCGAGCAGGTCCTGCACGCGTACGGATTGCTTCACGACCACGGCCAGGTCGCGCACGGCGGCGGGGAACCTGGAGATCTCGGCGTACGACGGCAGGCCGGTCGCGCGCAGCGCATCAAGCTGCAGTTCGAACAGCACCGGCGCGTGGGCCAGCTCATACTCCTGCAGCCAGCGCGGATGCAGTTCGCCAACCACGCCCACCGGCTTGCCGTCGAGCAGCACGCGCGCGGCGCGGCCCGGGTGCAGCGCCGGGTGCGATACCGGCTCGAAGCGCGGCACGCGCGGATAGAACAGCGCCTCGACATCGCCCTTGATGTCGAAGAAGTCGACGTTGCGCGTGGCGATGCCCCACTGCTCTTCGAACGCCGGGCCGTAGGCGATGCCCGCGGCCATCATCGGCTGCTCATACCCGGCCACGGTCAGGCCGCCGTCCTTGACCTCGGCGTCGCGATGGAACACGCGGCCCACCTCGAACAGACGCACGCGCGCGGCCTTGCGGTTCAGGTTGTAGCGCACCTTGTCGACCAGCCCGCCGATCAGCGTCGAGCGCATCACCGCCAGCTGGCTGGCGATCGGGTTCAGCAGGCGGATCGGCTGCTCGTTGGCGGCGAAGTCGCGCTCCCACTTTTCTTCGACGAAGGCGAAGTTGATCACTTCCTGGTAGTCGCGCGCGGCCACCGCATGGCGCACCACGTGGGTGGAGCGGCTGGCTTCGTTGGTCGGGCGCATTTCGCTTTCGGCGACCGGCGGGCGCGCCGGGATACGCTCGAAGCCGTAGATACGCGCGACTTCCTCGATCAGGTCTTCCTCGATCTCGATATCGAAGCGGTAGCTCGGCGGCGTGACCTCGAACACTTCGCCGTCGGCGTCCTGCGCGCGCGTGAACGGCAATTGCAGGCGCTGGAACACGTCGGCGATTGCCGCCGGCGACAGCTCGATGCCGAGCACGCGCTCGGCGCGCGCCACGCGCAGGCTGACCGGCTTGCGCACCGGCAGGTTGACCACGTGGTCGTCCACCGGGCCGGCCTGGCCGCCGCAGATCTGCAGGATCAGCGCGGTGATGCGCTCGATATGCTCGACCGTGGTGGCGTAGTCCACGCCGCGCTCGAAGCGGTGTCCGGCGTCGGTCGAGAAGTTGTAGCGGCGGCTGCGGCCCTGGATCGCGGCCGGCCACCAGAAGGCGGCCTCGAGATAGATGTCGGTGGTGTCCAGCGTCACGGCGGTGCTGTCGCCGCCCATGATGCCGGCCAGGCTTTCGATCTCTTTCTCGTCGGCAATCACGCCGACCTGCTCGTCGACCTCGATGGTGTTGCCGTTCAGCAGCTTGATCTGCTCGCCCTTGCGGCCCCAGCGCACGTCGAGGCCGCCGTGGATCTTGTGCAGGTCGAACACGTGCGACGGACGGCCCAGCTCGAGCATCACGTAGTTGGAAATGTCGACCAGTGCCGAGACGCTGCGCTGGCCCGAGCGCTCCAGCCGCTGCACCATCCACAGCGGCGTGGCGGCACGCGCGTTGACGCCGCGGATAATGCGGCCGGAGAAACGGCCGCACAGGTCGGGCGCCGATACCTTGACCGGCAGCTTGTCCTGGATGGTCACCGGCACCGGCTTCATCTCGGGCAGGTTCAGCGCGGCGCCGGTCAGTGCCGACACTTCGCGCGCCACGCCGTGGATCGACAGGCAGTCGGCCTTGTTCGGCGTCAGCTTGATGACGAAGACCTGGTCGTCGAGGTCCAGGTACTGGCGGATGTTCTGGCCCACCGGCGCGTCTTCGGGCAGCACCATCAGGCCGCCGTGGTCTTCGGACAGCTTCAGTTCGCGCGCCGAGCACAGCATGCCGTAGCTGTCGACGCCGCGCAGCTTGCCGACCTTGATCTCGAACGGCTTGCCGCCGTCTTCCGCCGGCGGCAGCACCGCACCCACCAGCGCGCACGGCACCTTGATGCCGGGCTTGACGTTGGGCGCGCCGCAGACGATCTGCAGGGTCTCGCCGGTGCCGGCATCGACCTGGCACACGTTGAGGCGGTCGGCGTTGGGATGGCGCTCGGTCGACAGCACGTGCGCGACCACCACCTTGTCGAACGGCGGCGCGACCGGGCCCACCTCTTCCACTTCCAGGCCCGCCATGGTCAGGCTGTGCGACAACGCGTCGGTGGAGATCTTTTCAGGGTTGGCGAAGGTGCGAAGCCAGGATTCCGAGAATTGCATGGCGCTTCTGATCCGGTAAGTATTCTGTGTAGTCGGTGACGAGTTTGGCGGTGCGCCGCTCAGGCGAACTGGCGCAGGAAACGCACGTCACCCTCGAAGAACAGGCGCAGGTCGTTGATGCCATAGCGCAGCATGGTCAGGCGCTCGAGGCCGGAGCCGAACGCGAAACCGATATAACGCTCGGGATCGAGGCCCATGTTGCGCAGCACGTTCGGATGCACCTGGCCCGAACCGGAGATTTCCAGCCATTTCCCCGCATTTTTCCCATCCTCGAAGGCCATGTCGATTTCCGCCGACGGCTCGGTGAACGGGAAGTACGACGGGCGGAAGCGCACCTGGATATCGTCGCGCTCGAAGAACTTGCGCAGGAAATCGGTGTACACGCCCTTCAGGTCGGCAAAGCTGACGTCCTCGCCGATCCACAGGCCTTCGACCTGGTTGAACATCGGCGAATGCGTGGCGTCGCTGTCGACGCGATAGGTGCGGCCCGGGCAGATCACCTTGATCGGCGGCATCGCCTTGCCGGCATGCTTCTCGACGTGCATCTTCGCGTAGCGCACCTGCATCGGGCTGGTGTGCGTGCGCAGCAGCAACAGCTTGTCGTCGCTGTCGCGGCCATCGACGTAGAAGGTGTCCTGCATCGAACGCGCCGGATGGTTGTCCGGGTTGTTCAGCGCGGTGAAGTTCATCCAGTCGGTTTCGATCTCGGGGCCGTCCGCCACGTCGAAGCCGATCGAGCCGAAGATCTGCTCGACACGCTCCCAGGTGCGCATCACCGGATGCAGGCTGCCGCGGGCCACCGCGCGGCCGGGCAGCGTGACGTCGATGGCCTCGGCGGCCAGGCGCGCGTTCATCAGCGCATCGGCGAGCGCCTGGCGGCGCGCCTGCAGCGCGGCTTCGACCTGCTGCTTGACCTGGTTGATGCGCGCGCCCTCGCTCTTGCGGGTCTCCGGGTCGAGCTTGCCGAGGCCCTTGAGCAGTTCGGTCAGCGCGCCGGTCTTGCCCAGGAAGCGGGCCTTTTCGTTTTCCAGCGTGGCGTTGTCGTTGGCGGCGGCGAAAGCGGCCTGGGCGTCGGCGACGATTTGGTCCAGATCCTGAGACATGGCGGCGGTCGTGGAGTGTTCTGGCGTCGGCCGGGCCCTGTCATTCGACAGGGCCCGGCCCGACATGGGTTGGCACTTCGTGCGGTATGCGTTTCCGGATGCGGTCTCGTCAGCAAACGCAAGACGGTATCCGGAACCGCAAATAAAAACGGGGCTCGGTGAGGAGCCCCGTTTCAGCAGACCTTGCGGTCAGCGGTCGACCATGCGGTCGGTGCTTGCCCGGCAGCGCTTGCGCGCTGCCGGAGCCGGCATCAGGCAACGGTGGCTTTCACCTGGTTGACGATGGCGGCAAAGGCAGGCTTGTCGTGAATAGCCATGTCCGACAGCACCTTGCGGTCCAGTTCAATCGAGGCCTTCTTCAGACCGTTCATGAACACGCTGTAGGTCATGCCATGCTCACGCGTCGCAGCATTGATACGCGCAATCCACAGCGCGCGGAACACGCGCTTCTTGTTGCGGCGATCGCGGTACGCGTACTGGCCAGCACGCATGACCGCCTGCTTGGCGATGCGATAGACATTATTGCGACGGCCGCGGTAACCCTTGGCAGCGTCGATGACTTTCTTGTGACGGGCCCGTGCAGTGACCCCACGCTTTACTCGAGGCATGTAATTCTCCTTTCGTTGTCGTCAGGGGTTATGCGTAAGGCATCATCGCGCGCACCGACTTCAGGTTCGTCTCATGGACGTCCTGGGTACCGCGCAGTTGACGCTTGTTCTTGGTGGTCTTCTTGGTCAGGATGTGACGCTTGAAGGCCTGGCCACGCTTGAACGAACCGTTCGGACGGGCAGTAAAGCGCTTGGAGGCGCTTTTCTTCGTCTTCATCTTCGGCATGAAAAACTCCAGCTCATATGACATGCATGCAGGTGGACGGCTCACGCCGACGCTTGCAAGACCCGCATCCACTTGTTGTTGCGCGTTGGTCCTGGCGGACCCCGCGCGACTTCCGCGCGCAGCAACGCCGGGATGACTGGCATCCCGGCCGCCGCAGCGCACAGGAATTACTTCTTCTTCTTGGGGGCGAGCACCATCACCATCTGGCGCCCTTCCATCTTCGGCATCTGCTCGACCTGGCCGATCTCTTCCAGGTCCGCCTTCAGGCGTTCGAGCATGCGCGCGCCGATTTCCTGGTGGGCCATCTCGCGACCACGGAACCGCAGCGTGATCTTGGTCTTGTCGCCATCTTCCAGGAAGCGCTTCAGGTTGCGCAGCTTGACGTTGTAGTCGCCATCATCCGTACCCGGCCGGAACTTGACTTCCTTGACCTGGATGATTTTCTGCTTCAGCTTGGCCTCGTGGGCGCGCTTGGCTTCCTCGTACTTGAACTTCCCGTAATCCATGATCCGGGCGACGGGCGGAGTCGCGTTCGGGGCGATCTCCACCAGGTCCAAGTCCTTGTCCTCAGCCAGCCGCAGTGCGTCCATGAACTTGACGATGCCGAGCTGCTCGTTATCAACCCCTACCAGGCGCAGTTCAGGCGCGCTGATTTCCCGGTTGATGCGATGACCTTTGTCCGTAGCGATGTTGCGTTACCTCAAGAAGACAAAAAAACAAGCCGTGCTCACCACCCTCAGGCTTTGCTGGCGACGTCGTGTTGCAGACGCTCAACAAACGCGGAGACGGGCATCACACCCAGATCCACGTTGCCACGGGCACGCACGGCCACTTGATTGGCATCCCGCTCCTTGTCGCCCACTACCAGCAGGTAGGGGAGCTTTTGAAGCGAATGCTCGCGGATTTTATACGTAATTTTCTCGTTACGCAAATCCGCCTTAGCCCTAAACCCTTGTTTTTGCAGCAATTGCACGACGCTTTCGGCGTACTCTGCCTGAGAATCCGCAATATTCATGACCACGACCTGCTCCGGGGCCAGCCAGGCCGGCAGCGCGCCGGCATGGTTTTCCAGCAGGATGCCCAGGAAGCGCTCGAACGAGCCCAGGATGGCGCGATGGAGCATCACCGGGCGCTTGCGCGAATTGTCCTCCGAGACGTATTCGGCACCCAGGCGCTCCGGCAGCACCAGGTCCAGCTGCAGCGTGCCGCACTGCCACGAGCGGCCGATCGCGTCCTTGATGTGGTATTCCACCTTCGGGCCATAGAAGGCGCCCTCGCCCGGCAGCTCTTCCCACTCCACGCCGCAGGCGCGCAGCGCCAGGCGCAGGCCCTCTTCGGCATGGTCCCAGACCTCGTCCGAGCCGGCGCGCTGGGCCGGGCGCAGCGACAGCTTGACCTTGACATCCTTGAAGCCGAAGTCGTCGTAGACCGAGAACGCCAGTTCGTTGAAGGCCTTGGCCTCGGCGACGATCTGCTCTTCCGTGCAGAAGATGTGCGCATCGTCCTGCACAAAGCCGCGCACGCGCATCAGTCCGTGCAGCGCGCCGGACGGCTCGTTGCGATGGCAGGCGCCGAACTCGGCCAGGCGCAGCGGCAGGTCGCGGTAGGAGCGCAGGCCGTGGTTGAAGATCTGCACATGACCCGGGCAGTTCATCGGCTTGATCGCGTAGTCGCGCTTCTCCGACTCCGTGACGAACATGTTCTCCTTGTAGTTCTCCCAGTGGCCCGACTTCTCCCACAGCGAACGGTCCATCACCTGCGGCGTGCGCACCTCGTCGTAACCCGCATCCGTCAGCCGGCCGCGCATGTATTGCTCGACGGCCTGCCACACCTGCCAGCCCTTCGGGTGCCAGAACACCATGCCGGGCGCCTCTTCCTGCAGGTGGAACAGGTCCAGCGTCTTGCCCAGCTTGCGGTGGTCGCGCTTCTCGGCCTCTTCCAGCATGTGCAGGTAGGCGTCCTGGTCTTCCTTCTTTGCCCACGCCGTGCCGTAGATGCGCTGGAGCATCTCGTTGTTGGCGTCGCCGCGCCAGTAGGCGCCGGCCACCTTCATCAGCTTGAAGACCTTGAGCTTGCCCGTCGACGGCACGTGCGGGCCGCGGCACAGGTCGACGAAATTGCCTTCGCGGTACAGGCCGATTTCCTGGTCGGCCGGGATCGAGCCGATGATTTCGGCCTTGTACTTCTCGCCCATCGACTCGAACAGCGCCACCGCCTCATCGCGGTTCCACACTTCGCGCGTGACTTTTTCGTCCTTGCGCGCCAGCTCCGTCATCTTCTTCTCGATGGCGGCCAGGTCTTCGGGCGTGAAGGGGCGCTTGTAGGCGAAGTCGTAGTAGAAGCCGTTCTCGATCACCGGGCCGATTGTCACCTGTGCTTCCGGATACAGTTCCTTGACGGCATAGGCCAGCAAGTGGGCCGTGGAGTGGCGGATCACATCGACGCCGTCGGCATCCTTGTCCGTGACGATGGCCAGCTCGGCATCGCGCTCGATCTTGTAGCTCGTGTCGACCAGTTGCCCGTCGACCTTGCCGGCCAGCGCGGCCTTGGCCAGGCCGGCGCCGATGCTCTGCGCCACTTCGGCAACCGTTACCGGGCCGGGAAACTCGCGGCGGGACCCGTCCGGCAGCGTGATTGCGATCATTTCGACTCTCCAGGTTCCGCCGGCGGCGTCTTGCGCCTTGCCTGAGCGGATCAAACTGCATCTTGTGGCACCGGCCCGCATGCCTGCGCGCTGGCGATTGGTTCTTTGCCGCCCCGCCTTGCCGCATGGGAAAGCGGGCAGCTTAGCAGGGTGCCGGCAGGCGACAGACGAAAAAAAACGCGGCCAAGGCCGCGTTTCTCTTTGTCAAACCCGATCCAACCGGGTCGAAGGCGCACCTCGACTACTGTCGCTTGCCAGCGGTAGTAGTTCGCGGTGTCATAACCATGATGCCCTTCCGTTCCGTATGGGGTTGAATCGGACTTGCCGCACTGCTTTGTACTGCACTGCTTATGCTGCTTTACTGCAATTCGTTGGTAGGCTCGATTGGACTCGAACCAACGACCCCCACCATGTCAAGGTGGTGCTCTAACCAGCTGAGCTACGAGCCTAGCGAAGCCGCAAGTATAGCATCACTTTCTTTTCGCCTGCAACACCCCCTGGACTTCCTCGATCAGCAGCAGCGCCCGCTGCAGCTGCGTGGCCTCGGAGACCTCGGCGGTGAACTGCATGCGCGCCACGCCCTTGCTGGACAGCGTCTTGACCCCGGTGACGTTGATCTTCTCGCGCGACAGCACTTCGGAGATATCGCGCAGCAAGCCCTGCCGGTCGATGGCCTCGACATGGATGTCGACCGGATAGACCGCGGCATGGCTCTTCTTGCCCCACTCGGTCTGGATCACGCGCTCCGGCGCGCGCGCCGACAGCTGCTGGAAGGTGTGGCAGTTGCGGCGATGGATCGACACGCCGCGTCCGCGCGTGACAAAGCCGACGATGTCGTCCGGCGGCGCCGGCTTGCAGCAGCGCGACATCTGCGTCATCAGCGAATCCACGCCCACCACCAGCACGCCGCTCTTGGCGCCGCGCGCCACGCTGGTGGCGCGGCTCTTCTTGGTGACGGCGTCTTCCTCATTCACCGGCGCCTGGACTTCGCCCTCCGGATGGCGCAGCGCGTGCTCGACATGGCGCAGGCTGAACTCGTCCTTGGCCACCGCCGCGAACAGCTCGTCGGGCGTCTTGAAGCCCAGCCGCGTCGCCAGGTCTTCGAGCTTGACCGCGGTCTTGCCTTCGCGCTGCAGCGTCTTGTCGATCAGCGCGCGGCCCTGGGCGATGGTTTCCTGCGAGTCCATCGCGTTGAACCACGCGCGTACCTTGGCGCGCGCGCGGCTGCTGGCCAGGTAGCCCAGGTCGGCATTGAGCCAGTCGCGCGACGGCCCGCCCTGCTTGACCGCGATGATCTCGACGGTCTGGCCGTTCTTCAGCGGCGTGTTCAGCGGCACCATGGTGCCGTCCACGCGCGCGCCGCGGCAGCGGTGGCCGAGGTCGCTGTGCAGGTAGTAGGCGAAGTCCACCGCGGTCGCGCCCTGCGGCAGCGCCACCACGCGCGCCTGCGGCGTCAGCACGTAGATGTGGTCGTCGATCGCGGCGTGCTTGATCTGCTCCCACGATTCGTCGTGCGCGACGCTGTGGTCGGCATCGTCCTTCCACGCCAGCAGCTGGCGCAGCCAGGCGATCTTCTCGTCGTAGCGCTCGCTGGCGGAGAATTGCCCGGCGTAGCCGCGGCTGCCCGCCTCCTTGTAGCGCCAGTGCGCGGCCACGCCGTATTCGGCGAAGTGGTGCATCTCGTGGGTGCGGATCTGCACCTCGAAAGCGCGCCCGTCATCGCCGATCACCACCGTGTGCAATGACTTGTAGCCGTTGGCCTTGGGCCGCGAGATGTAGTCGTCGAACTCGCGCGGGATCGGCTGCCAGATATGGTGGACGATGCCGAGCACCGTATAGCAGTCCTTGATATCGTCGACGATCACGCGGAACGCGCGCACATCGTACAGGTCGGCAAAATCCAGTTCCTTGCCACGCATCTTCTTCCAGATGCTGTAGATATGCTTGGGGCGCCCGCTCACCTCGGCGCGGATGCCCGCAGTGGCCAGTTCGGATTGCAGCCGCGCGATCGCGCCGGCGATATAGCCTTCGCGCTCGATGCGCTTTTCATCCAGCAGCCTGGCGATGCGCTTGTAGGTATCGGGCTGCTCGAAGCGGAACGCCAGGTCCTCAAGCTCCCACTTCATCTGCCAGATGCCCAGCCGATTGGCCAGCGGCGCGTAGATATCGAGCGTTTCGCGCGCGACGCCGGGCAGCGGCGCCTGCTTGGTCTCGGCCAGCCAGCGCAGCGTCTGCAGCCGCGAGGCCAGGCGCACCAGCACCACGCGGATGTCCTGCGCAAACGCCAGCAGCATCTTGCGCAGCGCCTCGACCTGCTCGTGGCGCGCCTGGGCTTCGTTCTTCGACGGCGCGGCCGACTCCGCCTCGGGGCGATTGCCGGCGATGGCGCCGATGCGCAGCAGCTGGCGCACGCCGTTGACCAGCCGCGCCACTTCCTCGCCGAAGCGGGGCTCGATCTCGGCCTCGGTCTCGGGCACGAATGCCGCCAGCCCGAACAGGCACGCGGCCGCGCGCGCGGAATCGTCCACGCGCAGGCCGTCGAGGATGCGCAGCATCCCCTCCGCGTGCGACGGCACGGTCTCGCCGGTGGGCAGCGCGACGCCGGCGCCGTGCTCGCGCACGTAGGCCAGCGCGCGCTCGACCAGCTCGGTATCCGGAATGCCTGCGACCCGGCCAGCCAGGTCGGTCGACGTCACCATGTCACAGCGCCTGCATCAGTTGAGCGCAGCGGTCACCACCACTTCGATCAGGTAATCGGGATTGGCCAGGCGCGCCTCGACGGTGGCGCGCGGCGGCGTGTTGCCTTGCGGCACCCAGGCGTCCCAGACCTCGTTCATCTCGCCGATCAGATCGATGTTGGTCAGGAAGATCTGGCACGACAGGATGCGGGTCTTGTCGCTGCCGGCCTCGGCCAGCAGGCGGTCGATATGGCCCAGCACCTCGCGCGTCTGGCCGCGGATATCGGCCTTGGGATCGACCTCGGGCACCTGGCCGGCGAGATACACCACGCCGTTGTAGACCGCGTATTCGGACAGGCGCTTGCCCACGTGGGCGCGCTTCAGTTCAGGAAGACTCATGGCAATGCGCAAATCAATAAAAAGCGCCGGAACACGGCATCAGGCGCCGGTAAAGAACTGGCGCACGATCGCAATCTGCGCCGGGTCGACAAAGGTCGGGGCGTGGCCCACGTCGGGCACTTCCACCGAGCTGACATGCTGGCCGCGCGCCACCATCTCGGCGACGGTCTCGCGCAGCAGCAGGTCGGACTGCGCGCCGCGCACCACCAGCACCGGCGCCTCGATGGCTTCGAAGCTGCGCCACAGCGCGGCTTCGCCGGCGGCGATGGCCTCGGGCGTGGACTTGCGGAACGGGACGGCCAGCTGCGGATCGTAATGCAAGCCCCATTCCAGGCCGTCAGTGCCCTGCACCGGCTTCAGGATGGCGGCGTTGAGCTCGCGCCACTGCTCGGCGGTATGGCGCCCGAACGAGGCGCTGATGGTCTGCAGGTAGGCCAGCCCTTCCTCGAAGGTCTTGAAGCGCACCGGCAGGCCAAGATAGGCGCCGATGCGCTCGACCGCCGACGGCGCGATCCGGGGACCGACGTCATTGAGCAGCAGCTTGCGCACCGGCGACTTCGGCAGCCCGGCCAGGCCCATGCCGATCAGGCCGCCCATCGAGGTGCCGAACCAGTCCACCTTCTCGACGTTCAGGCGCGCGATCAGCGTGACCATGTCGGCCACATACTGCGGCACCACGTAGCCGTTGGCATCGGCCAGCCACTCCGAACGGCCGCGGCCGACCACGTCGGGGCACACCACGCGGTAGTCGCCGCACAGCGCGCGCGCCACGGCGTCGAAGTCGCGCCCGGTGCGCGTCAGGCCATGCGCGCACACCAGCACGCGCGGATTGGCGGGGTCGCCCCACTCGTGGTAGGCCATGCGGTGCAGGCCCGCCGGACTGATGCACTGGACGAAACCGAGACGCGGACTGGCAGACATCTGGACTCCCTGGCAAACCGGACCATAGCGCGCCAAAAGGCGCTGCCGCCGGAAGTTGAGCAAAGCTGGATTGTACGCCGCAGCGGGTACAATGCCACAGCACCGTGTCCGCGCCCTGCGCGCGGCCCTCGCACCGCCACGGCGCACGCCGCCGGACCTGTGGCTGCATTGCCGTGGCATCCCTTTCTCTCGACGGAGGCTTACATGCTCAACGGCAAGACCGCACTGGTGACTGGCTCGACCAGCGGCATCGGGCTCGGCATCGCAAAGGCGCTGGCGGCGCAGGGCGCAAACATCATCGTCAATGGCTTTGGTGACGCGGACGCCGCAAAGAACGAGATCGCGCAGGCCGGCCAGGGGATCCGCGTCGGGTACCACGGTGCCGACATGAGCAAGGCGTCCGAGATCGAAGACATGATGCGCTACGCGCAGTCCGATTTCGGCGGCGCCGACATCCTGGTCAACAACGCCGGCATCCAGCACGTCGCCGCCATCGAGGATTTCCCGCCCGAGCGCTGGGACGCGATCATCGCCATCAACCTGACCTCGGCCTTCCACACCACGCGGCTGGCGCTGCCCGGCATGAAGCAGAAGAACTGGGGGCGCATCATCAATGTCGCGTCCACCCACGGCCTGGTGGCGTCGGCGCAGAAGTCCGCCTATGTGGCGGCCAAGCACGGCATCGTCGGCTTCACCAAGGTGACCGCGCTGGAAACCGCGCAGACCGGCGTGACCGCCAACGCGATCTGCCCGGGCTGGGTGCTGACGCCGCTGGTGCAGAAGCAGGTCGAAGCCCGCGCGCAGAAGGAAGGCATCCCGGTCGAGCAGGCCAAGCGCGAACTGGTGCTCGAAAAGCAGCCCTCGGGCCAGTTCGTCACGCCCGATGAGCTGGGCGCGCTGGCCGTGTTCCTGTCGTCCGAAGCAGCCCGCCAGGTGCGCGGCGCGATCTGGAACATGGATGGCGGCTGGGTGGCACAGTAAGGCGCCACGGCAAGGAATCAAGGAGCAAGCAGCAATGATGCAACGACGACGTTTTCTCGGCACCCTGGGCGCGCTCGCGCTCGGCACGCTCGCCGCTGGCGTGCTGGGCCCCGCGGCCGATGCCTTCGCGCAAGCGAAGCCGCTCGCCATCGATGTCTACAAAAGCCCGCTGTGCGGCTGCTGCGAGGACTGGGTCAGGCACCTGCGCGCCAACGGCTTCACCGTGACCGTGCATGACGTCGAGGATACCGGCGAATACCGCAAGCGCTTCGGCATGCCGGAGCGCTTCGGCTCCTGCCATACCGGCCATATCGCCGGCTATGCGATCGAGGGCCACGTGCCGGCCGCCGATATCCGCAAGCTGGTGGCCGCCAGACCCAAGGCAGTGGGGCTGGCGGTGCCGGGCATGCCGGTCGGCTCGCCCGGCATGGAACAGGGCTCGCGCAAGGATCCGTTCGACGTGCTGCTGGTCAGGGCCGACGGCGCGGCCTCGGTGTTCAGCCGCTACAACAAGCCGGCGGCCTGACGTGCCGCCCGCCGGATGCGCCGCGGCGCATCCGGCCATGCCCTACGCCTTTGCAAGGCTCTCCAGGGCCGCTTCGACTTCCCGCCACACCGCCTCGGTCTCGCCCTCGGTACATTCACCGTGCTGGCGCTTGACCGCGCCCAGCCGGTTAAGCACCAGGTGCCGGTCCGGCACCACGCCGGCGTTGGCCAGGCAGGCCCGCACGCAAGCCAGCGGGCATCCGTCCAGCGCCAGGATCGGCCGGCCCGATCGCGCCACCCGCGTCAGCGCCGGCACGCCCCCGCCCACGCCGCTGATGCACGACATCTCCGCGCGCCCGCCGCGGTCCAGCCGCACCGCGCAGGCATTGGCCAGTTGCGCCACGCTGGAGCAGCCGGAGCAGGCGTAGACCAGGGGCAGGGATTGGGCGGGGGTAGCGGGCATCGCGCACCTTGCGAAAGCGTGGTATGGGCAGCAACACGACTGCCGGGAAGCGGCCAGCATAGTGACTCGCACGGGGCCAGGCCATTCGCCGATAGAGCTAGCTTGCCCGGCCGGTCGACGTAGTCGGCTAGCGGGCACCAAATGAAAAGAGCCCTGCAGCGCAGTGCGCCACAGGGCTCGTCAGGCAAGGGCCGAAGCCTGGCTTACAGCAGCGGCGCCCCCGTCTTCGCCTGGATTTCCTCGCGGCTGACGCCCGGCGCGGTCTCCACCAGCTTGAGGCCGTCGGCGGTCACGTCGATCACGCCCAGGTCGGTGATGATGCGGTTGACCACGCCCACGCCTGTCAGCGGCAGGTTGCACTGCTTCAGGATCTTGATGTCCTCGGTGCCGTCCTTCTTCTTGGCGGTGTGTTCCATCAGCACCACCACGCGGCCGACGCCGGCGACCAGGTCCATCGCGCCGCCCATGCCCTTGACCATCTTGCCGGGGATCATCCAGTTGGCCAGATCGCCCTTCTCGCTGACCTGCATCGCGCCCAGGATGGCCAGGTTGATGTGGCCGCCGCGGATCATCGCGAACGAGTCGGCCGACGAGAAGATCGACGAACCCGGCAGCGTGGTCACGGTCTGCTTGCCGGCGTTGATCATGTCGGCGTCGACCTCTTCCTCGGTCGGGAACGGGCCGATGCCGAGCAGGCCGTTCTCGGATTGCAGCCAGACTTCCATGCCTTGCGGCACCCAGTTGGCGACCAGCGTCGGCAGCCCGATGCCCAGGTTGACGTAGAAACCGTCCTGCAGCTCGGCCGCGGCGCGCGCGGCCATTTCGTCACGTGTCCATGCCATGATCAGTCTCCTTAGCTGGCCGCGCGCACGGTGCGCTGCTCGATGCGTTTCTCGGGATTGGCGTTGAGCACCAGGCGCTGCACGAAGATGCCGGCCAGGTGAACCTCGTCGGGATCGAGTTCGCCGGTCTCGACGATCTGCTCGACCTCGGCCACGGTGACCTTGCCCGCCATCGCGCACATCGGGTTGAAGTTGCGCGCGGTGCGGCGGAACACCAGGTTGCCGGCCTTGTCGGCCTTCCAGGCCTTGACCAGCGCCACGTCGGCGGTCAGCGAACGTTCCATCACGTACTGTTCGCCGTCGAATTCGCGGATCTCCTTGCCTTCGGCAACGATGGTGCCGACGCCGGTCTTGGTAAAGAACGCCGGGATGCCCGAGCCGCCGGCGCGCAGCTTTTCGGCCAGCGTGCCCTGCGGGGTGAATTCCAGCTCCAGCTCGCCGGCCAGGTACTGGCGCTCGAACTCCTTGTTCTCGCCCACATACGACGAGACCATCTTCTTGATCTGGCGCGTGGCCAGCAGCAGGCCCAGGCCGAAGCCGTCGACGCCGGCGTTGTTGGAGATGCAGGTCAGCTGCTTGGCGCCGCTGTCGCGCAGCGCGGCGATCAGCGCCTCGGGGATGCCGCACAGGCCGAAACCGCCCACAGCGATCGTCTGGCCGTCGCGGACGACGCCTGCAAGCGCTTCTGCGGCGCTGGCGTAGACCTTGTTCATGCTTCGCTCCTTCCTCGGTAGTCCCTGTCGATCTCCCCGCCGGCGGGTGGTGCGGCGGGCGACGCAGGGAAATTGTAACGGTACAATCGGCAACAGGCGGTCGGCCGTCGCCGTCACGCGTCCGACCGACAGCATACGCAAGCACAGCCGGCTACGCCATTACGTAAAAATACATAAGCAGATGCCCGCCATCGACTACCAGACCGCCTTCCAGCTCGCCCCCGTGGGCCTGGTGCTGTCACGCGAGCGCGTGATCGAGGACTGCAACGAAGAGGTCTGCCGCATCTTCGGCACCACGCGCGAGGCGCTGCTGGGCCAGTCGTTCCAGGTGCTCTACCCCACCGCCGACGAGTTCGAGCGCACCGGCGCGCGCATCGCGCCGATCATGGGCAAGCGCGGCATGTATTCGGACGAGCGCATCATGAAGCGCGCCGGCGGGGAATTGTTCTGGTGCCACGTCACCGGCCGCGCGCTGGACCGGGCCCAGCCGCTCGGCGCCGGCATCTGGACCTTCGAGGACTTGTCGCAGAAGCGCCAGGTCACCGCCGAGCTGACCGCACGCGAACGCGAGATCGCGGCGCAGCTGGTGGAGGGCAAGACCAGCAAGCAGATCGGCAAGCTGCTGGCGATCAGCCCGCGCACCGTCGATATCTACCGGGCGCGGCTGATGAAGAAATATGGGGCGAGTACGTCGGTGGATCTGGTGCAGCGGTTGGTGAACCACTGACCAAAGCCGCAGACGCGAAAAAGGGAGATCGGTGTTGGGTGCGCCCAAGCCGCCCGAACTCGCCCAAGCAAGGTGTTCTCCCTCTCCCCTCACGGGGAGAGGGCCGGGGTGAGGGGCGGGCTAGCAAGGAACCACATCAAGCAAGGCCAACGGTGTTAACCCACGGGCCTCAGGCTTTGACACGCCTGCCCTCACCCCCGGCCCCTCTCCCGCATGCGGGAGAGGGGAGCAAACCGGCGGGAGGCGCTACGCATCACCCTTCGATGATCGCCCGGATCTCCGCCGGCACCGGCACCGATTTCTCCGCCGCATAATCGCACCACACCACCTTGGCCCCGCCCTCGGCCCACACCACGTCAGGCAGGTCGGTGCGGCGGATTTCCATGCGCGTCTCGAAGCTGGTGCGCCCCAGTTGCCCCGCATACACCCGGCATTCGATCTGGCCCGGATAGCGCAGCTGCTTCAGGAAGGTCATATGCGCGTTGATGATGACCGGCCCCTGCCCGTTCGCATCCTTGCCGCCGCGCCCGAGCGACGCGAACCACTCGATGCGCGCCTGTTCCAGGTACTGGAAATAGACGGTGTTGTTGACATGGCCCATGGCGTCCATGTCGCCCCAGCGGATCGGCATGACCACCGTATAGACGTGCTTCATCTCAGCCTCCAATGCAACAGGCCCGCCAATTCCGGCGGGCCTGCTCGATGACTTAGCGCTTGGCGATCGCGCCTTCGGCCTTGGTGACAAGGTCGGCGCCGATCTGCTTCTTCCACTTGTCGTAGACCTTGGCGGTGGCCTTGCGGAAGGCGTCGTGCTCGGCCGGGGTCAGGTGCGTGACCTTGACGCCGTGCGACTCCATGTCCTTCCACGCCGGGGCGCCAGCCTCGGCCAGGCCCTTGCGGGCCAGCGCGATTTCCTGCTTGCCGGCGTCGATGGCGGCCTGCTTCACGATCTCGCGGTCGGCCGGGGTCCAGCTTTCCCAGATCTGCTTGTTGACGACGAAGATCAGCGGGTCGGCCACATAGCCCCAGGTGGTGACGTACTTCTGGCCGACGGTGTACAGCTTGGCGGCGGCGAACACCGACTGCGGGTTCTCCTGGCCGTCGACCGCGCCCGAGGCCATCGCCGGCTGCGCATCCGCCCAGCTCATCTGGGTCGGGTTGGCGCCCAGCGCGTTGAAGGTCTCGATGTACAGCGGCGAGCCCACCACGCGCAGCTTCAGGCCCTTGAGGTCTTCCGGCTTGCGGATTTCGCGCTTGGAGTTCGACACTTCTCGGAAGCCGTTCTCGCCCCACGCCAGCGGCACCACGCCGGCCTTCTCCAGCGTGGCGAAGATCGACTTGCCGACCTCACCCTGCGTCAGCGCGTCGAGCGCCTTGTAGTCGGGCATCAGGAACGGCAGCGAGAACAGGTTCAGTTCCTTGACCTGCGGCGACCAGTTGATGGTCGAGCCCACCGCCATGTCGATCACGCCCTGGCGGATCGCGGAGAATTCGCGGGTCTGGTCGCCGGCCACCAGCGAGGTGCCCGGATACAGCTTGATGTTGATGCGGCCGTTGGTGCGCTGCTTGACCAGGTCGGCCCAGATCTCGCCGCCCTTGCCCCACGGGAAGGCCGGGCCGAGCACCAGCGACATCTTGTACTCGGACTTGTAGGTCTGGGCCATCGCGCCGGCGGGGGCGAAGGCGGAAGCGGCAATGGCGGCGGCCGTTGCGAGCATCAGGGCACGACGTTTCATTTCATCTCCTCAGGGGAAAAGCGTCAGGTTCTTGTTGGTGAATGCAAAAACGGACAACAGCGGTCAATAGCCGAGGTAATCCGGCAGCCAGGTCGCCAGCGGCGGGTAGGCCAGCACCATCAGCATGGCGATAAACATCGCCAGCAGCATCCAGATCACCCACGGCACGGTTTCCTCCATGCGCACGCGCGCGATCCGGCACGACACCATCAGGTTCACGGCCAGCGGCGGCGTGAACTGGCCCAGCGCCACCTTCAGCGTCAGCACCACGCCGAACCACACCGGGTTCCATTGGAAGGCATTGGCGATCGGCAGCAGCAGCGGCACGAAGATCAGGAAGATCGAGATGCCGTCGAGGAACATGCCCACCGTCATCAGCAGCAGCACGATCAGCGCCAGCACGCCGTACTCGCCCAGCCCGGAAGTGGCGATCGCCTGCGCCAGCGGATCGATCACGCCCAGCGTCGACAGCGCATAGGCGAAGATGCCGGCCAGCGCCACCACCAGCAGGATCACCGCCGAGGTTTCGGCCGCTTCCTGGAAGATCGTGAACAGGTCGCGCAGGCCGATGCTGCGGTACACCACCATGCCGACGAAGAGCCCGTACACCACCGCCACCACCGCGGCCTCGGTCGGCGTGAACCAGCCGGCGCGCATGCCGCCCAGGATCAGGAACGGCGCCACCAGGCCCCACGCGGCCTCGCGCAGGCTCTTCCAGAACGGCGGCCGCGGCAGCGCGGCCTCGGCAGCGCCCATGTTGTGCTTGCGCGCCAGCCACACCGCCGGCACGATCAGCGCGATGCCGGCAAGTACTCCGGGAATCAGGCCGGCGGCGAACAGCGCCGGCACCGAGGCGCCGGGCACCAGCACGCTGTAGATGATGAACGCCACCGACGGCGGGATCAGGATGTCGGTGGCCGCGGCCGCGCCGACCACCGCCGCGCTGTACGAGCCGGGGTAGCCCGCGCGCGACATCGCCGCGATCATCACGCCGCCCACCGCGGCCGCGTTGGCCGGGCCCGAACCCGAAATGCCGCCGAGGAACATCGCCACCAGGATCGCCACCAGCGGCAGCATGCCCGGGCCGCGCCCGACCACGGCGATGGCAAAGGTCACCAGCCGCTGCGCCACGCCGGAGCGGTCGAAGATCGAGCCCACCAGCACGAACATCGGAATCGCCAGCAAGGGATACTTGGCCAGCCCCGCATAGAAGTTCTGCGGCACCGCCAGCAGGCCGAACATCTGCGTATCGAGATTGGACAGGCCGATCGCGACCAGGCCGCCCAGGCCCAGCGACACGCCGATCGGCACGCCCAGCAGCATCAGGCCGATAAAGACCACGAACAGGATGATGGCAACCAGCGTCATGGGGCACGCTCCGTCGCCGGCTTGTTCTCGTCATGCAGCGCCTTGAGCGCGCGCACGTTGCGCACCATCAGCGCCAGCGCGCGCAGCGCGATGCCCGCCGACAGCACCGGCAGCCAGACCGAGTACCACCAGCTCGGCACGCCGATGCCGGGCGAGGTTTCGCCAAAGGTGTATTCATCCCACGTAATGCGCGCGCCCAGCACCGCCAGCGCGATGAACATCACCGCCACGGCCAGCGCCGACAGGATCGCCAGGCGCCGCTGCCGCGCGGCACTGCCGCGTTCGAAGAAGAACTCGATGCGGATATTGCGGTCGCGCGCCACCGCGGCGCTGCCGGCCACCAGCGCCAGCACGATCATCAGGAAAACCGAGAACTCCTCGGTCCAGGCGAACGACTCGTCGGTGAAATAGCGGACCACCACGTTGGCGAAGGTGATGCCGACCAGCAGCACCATCACGATCACGCCGATCCAGTCCTCGAGGCGGGGCGATACCCGGAATTCAGCGTCCTGCGCTTCGTCGGCGGCCTGCGGGATGACCGCGGAATCGACGACGTGTTGCGGCACGGCGTTGCGCCGTGCCTCTTGTTGTTGCTCCATCTCCCCGGCCTCCGGTCCAGGGCCGCTGGGGCCATGCGGCCACCGCGGCGTTCTCGCTTTGTATGTAAAGACTTAATCTGCAGACATGGCGGATTATGCCAAGACTGGCCTGCCACGCACGAAATTTCTGAAGATTGACGCTTGCTGACGACGGCGCGCCCAAGGGGACCGGATAAGCCCAGGGCTGGCGGACGGGTATCCCGCGGCGCTTTTGGCGCGTGGGCGGGAAGGCGGGAGCGCTTGCGCTCCCTGCGTCAGCGCGCAGGCGCTCAGACCATGCCGTCGTCGGCGGTGATGACCGCGCCGTTGATGAACTGGGACTGGTCCGAGGCCAGCAGCAGCAACAGCCCGTCGAGGTCTTCCGGCTTGCCCAGCCGCTTGCGCGGCAGCATCTGGATCAGCTTCTGCCCGGCGTCGGAATCCCAGTGGTGGTGGTTGATATCGGTATCGATATAGCCCGGGCAGATCGCGTTGGAATTGATGCCGTGGCGCGCCCATTCCAGCGCCATGGCCTTGGTCATGTGCACCACCGCCGCCTTGCTCATGCAATAGACGCCGATCTGCGACAGCACCTTCAGCCCCGCCACCGAAGCGATATTGACGATGCGCGCCTGCGGCAGCGGGCTGCCGTTGCGCTCGGCGCCCTTGGCGCGCGCGATCATGCGCTTGGCCACTTCCTGCGCGACGAAGAAGGCGCCGCGGGTATTGGTGTCGAAGACGAAATCGAAGTCTTCCGGGGCCACCTCGGTCAGCTTCTGCGTGGTCGACACGCCGGAATTGTTGACCAGGATATCGATGGCGCCGGCTTCGGTCTCGGCGTGCGCCACCGCGGCGCGGATGCTGTCGGGGTCGGTCACGTCCAGGCGCACCACATGGGCGCTGCCGCCCTCGGCCTCGATCGCGGCGCGCAGCTCCTTGAGCCGCTCGGTGCGGCGCGACGCCAGCACCACCTTGGCGCCGGCGGCGGCGAGCACCGTGGCGAAACGCGAGCCCAGCCCGCTCGAGGCGCCGGTCACCAGCGCCACCTTCCCTTCCAGATTGATCGACAAACCCATGATTACCTCTTGTGCGGGAGCCCCTCCGGCCTAATCAGGAGCAGAAGGCAGCATATCAAAAAAAGAACGACCGTTCCAAAAAAATCCTTGCCTGTGGGTGGCGAGTCCCGGACAATGCCGGAGATTCTAAGAACTTGGCCCGCAAAGGGAAAGAGGGAAAACGCGCGATCCGGCGCTGTTCGCACGCCGTTCCTGCGCCGTTCGGCAGCCAAACGTTGCCGCCCAGGTCCGCCCGGATCAGGCCGTCGATCTCGCACGGCTCCCCTGGCGCCCCCCGCGCCTCGCCCCGGGGCCCGGTTCTCAGCACAACGATCACCGCATTTCCCACAATTGCAAGCTAGCAGCACAGAAACAGAGGGTTAGAGACAATGGATCAGCAACAGCTCCTGGAGCAGTTCGGCCCGCGCGAAGCGATGGAATACGACGTGGTCATCGTCGGCGGCGGCCCCGCCGGCCTGGCCACGGCCATCCGCCTGAAGCAACTGGCGCAGGAGAAAGGCGCCGACGTCAACGTGTGCGTGCTGGAAAAGGGCTCCGAGCCCGGCGCGCACATCCTGTCGGGCGCCATCATGGACCCGCGCGCCCTCAACGAGCTGATCCCCAACTGGAAGGAACTGGGCGCGCCGCTGAACCAGGCCGTGACCGAGGACAAGTTCCTGTTCCTGAACGAGACCGGCTCCAAGGGCACGCCGCCGGCGCTGCTGCCCGAGTGCTTCCACAACGAAGGCAACTACATCGTCAGCCTGTCGAACTTCGTGCGCTGGCTGGGCCAGCAGGCCGAGGCGCTGGGCGTCGAGATCTTCCCGGGCTTCCCCGCCGCCGAGGTGCTGTACAACGAAGACGGCTCGGTCAAGGGCGTGGCCACCGGCAACATGGGCATCAACAAGGAAGGCGAGCCCACCGACAACTTCCAGCTGGGCATGGAGCTGCATGCCAAGTACACGATCTTCGCCGAAGGCGCGCGCGGTCACCTGGGCAAGCAGCTGATCGAGAAATTCGGTCTCGACACCGGCAAGGATCCGCAGAGCTACGGCATTGGCCTGAAGGAGCTGTGGGAGATCGATCCTTCCAAGCACAAGCCGGGCCTGGTGGTGCACACCGCCGGCTGGCCGCTGGACCCGGCCACCTACGGCGGCTCGTTCCTGTACCACATGGAAGACAACAAGGTCGCGGTCGGCTTTGTCGTCGGCCTGGACTACACCAACCCGTGGCTGTCGCCGTTCGAGGAATTCCAGCGCTTCAAGACGCATCCGGAAATCCGCCAGTACTTCGAAGGCGGCAAGCGCCTGTCGTACGGCGCGCGCGCCATCACCGCCGGCGGCCTGCTGTCGCTGCCCAAGACCGTGTTCCCGGGCGGCGCGCTGGTCGGCTGCGACGCCGGCTACCTGAACGCCTCGCGCATCAAGGGCAGCCACGCCGCGATCAAGACCGGCATGCTCGCCGCCGAGGCCGCCTATGACGCGCTGCAGGCCGGCCGCCAGCACGACGAACTGAGCGCCTACCCGGCCGCGTTCGAGCAGAGCTGGCTGTACAAGGAACTGCTGCAGGCCAAGAACTTCAAGCAGTGGTTCAAGAAGGGCCGCACCACCGCGACGCTGATGACGGGCATCGAGCAATGGCTGCTGCCCAAGCTGGGCATCCGCAACCCGCCGTGGACCATCCACCGCGTGAAGCCGGACCATGTCTACCTGAAGCCGGCCGCCGAGTGCCAGAGAATCGATTACCCGAAGCCGGACGGCAAGCTGACCTTCGACCGCCTCAGCTCGGTGTTCATCAGCAACACCAACCATGAGGAAAACCAGCCGGCGCACCTGACGCTCAAGGACGCCAGCGTGCCGGTCGACATCAACTGGGACAAGTACGCCGGCCCCGAGTCGCGCTACTGCCCGGCGGGCGTGTATGAGTTCGTGCAGGACGAGACCTCGGGCAAGGAACGCCTGCAGATCAATGCGCAGAACTGCGTGCACTGCAAGACCTGCGACATCAAGGACCCGACGCAGAATATCGTGTGGGTGACGCCGGAGGGTGGTGGCGGGCCGAATTACGTGGGGATGTAAGCGCTGCCGGTTTGCTCCCCTCTCCCGCTTGCGGGAGAGGGAGCACACAATCAGCTGGAATGACGGCACCCGATTCAGGGTGCCGTTTTTCTTGCGGCCATCGCCCTGTCAACCACTTCCGCCTGCAGCGCCTCGCTCGGATTGCTGAACGCCTCGCGCCGCAGCGCCTCCAGCTGCTGCCGCCGATCCTGCTCCGACAACCCCGCAAACGTTTCGATCTGCGCTCGCCGCGCGGCATAGTCGTCGTAGCGCTGCTGCCATGATTGTTCGATCTGCGCCTGCTGCTGGTAGCGCTGCGCCACCTCAGCGCCGTAGGCCTGCGCCAGCGCCGCGCCGATATCCTGCGCGCTGCGGCCGGCCGCCTGCAGGGCGGCGATGGTGGCGCTGATCGCCTGCGGGCGCGCGCTGGCCTCTCGCGCCGCGCGCAGCGGCTCGGGCAGCGTGGCGTCGAGTTCGGCCAGCCGCTGCCGCCGCTGCGCATCATCCAGGCCGGCCTGCGCCGCGATCTCCAGCCGCGCCAGCATGGCCTCGTCATAGGCCTGCTCGTCGCCGAACCAGACCTGCGCGACCTCGGGCAGCCAGCGCTGCCGCGCCGCATTGCGCTGCGCCAGCAGCGCGCGCAGCTGCTGCACCTGCGCCGCATCCAGCGTGCCGCCCGCCTCCGCCAGCGGCTTGCGCGCGGCCTGGGGCTCGATCTCGGCCAGGCAGGCCACGTAGCGCTGCCACAGCTGCCACGCCTGCCCCGCCGCGGGCTGCGGCACGCGGCGGCGGATGTCGTCATGCACCAGCGGGCCGAGCCTATCGATGCCGCCGGCGTCGTGGCGCGCGCTCAGGAAATAATCGAAGTAGGTGCGCAGCGCGCGCGTCAGCCGCAGGTTGCCCGCGGCATCGGTTTCCGGCCCGGCCGGCATCTCTACGCCGGACAGCGATGGCCACGCCGCCACGCCGGCGGGCACCGGATCGGTCTCCGGCGCGGCAGGAGCCGCGGCGACGGCCGCTGCAAGCCGCTGCGGCACCAGCGCCGGAGCCGGCGGCGTGGTCAGCCAGTACACCGCGGCCACCGCGGCGGCGGCCGGCAGCAACGCCAGCCAGAGCCGCGGCACGCGCTCAGAGCTGGTCATTGCGCAGCCGGTTGGCGTGGTTGAGGATGACCGTGCGCGGATCGGCATCCTGGTACAGGCCGGCCATCTGGTTGACCTCGTCGAGATGGTTCCAGTAGTAGCCGGTGGCCAGCACCCGGCCCCACTTGCTGCTGCAGACCGAGACCAGGCCATCGTTGGCGCCGGCGCCCTTCAGCGCCATCAGCCCGGCGGAGGTGGACATCATCGCTGTCGAGGGATCGAGCAGGTTGGAGCGCAGCAGGCTGAGCGGCCCGCCCTGCCCGGTCCACGAATACGCAGCCTGGGTATGGGTGACGAGATGGCCCGCGGGGTCGCGCGCCTGGCGCTGCTCGGACACGGCGCCGGCGCTATCGCAGTCCGCGCCCAGCGCGGACTTCGTGCCCGGCACCAGGGTGGCATCGAGCCGCGCGTTCTGTTCGGCGGCGCCGCGCGTGGTCAGGCTCTTGAGCGAGGCCAGCGCATCCTGGTCGAGCGCCTGCCCGTTGCTGATGCCGTTGAACCAGCCGACCGTATCGAACACCCCCTGGATGATGCCGACCAGCACCGGCCCGGCGATCGGGATCGCGCCGATGCCGTTGATCAGGTCGAGCACGGTGTCGGCCACTTCGCTGCCGCGATGCGGGCTGCCGATGGTGGTGACCGAGGCCACGTCCTGCGGCGACATCGCCGCCAGCGTGCGCGCGGTGGGCCCGCCCTGGCTGTGGCCGATCAGGTTGACCTTGTCGGCGCCGCTCTCCAGCTTGACCGCGCGCACATAGGCCTGCAGCGCCAGCGCGCGCTCGGCGTCGCTGTTGAACGACGGCACCGTGGCCACGTAGACCTGCGCGCCGTGCGCGCGCAGCACTTCGGGAATGCCATACCAGTAGTCGACCACGCCGGCCATCTTCGCCGCGCCGGTCAGCCCGTGGACCAGCACGATCGGGTAGCGCGTCCTGGCATAGTCGCCGTTGGGGTTGTCGGCTGTGAAGGCGGCCGCGGGCGCCGGTTGCGCCAGCATGGCCGCGGTGGCCAGCGCCGCGGCGCAGCCTGCCAGCCTGCGCAGGGGATTGCGCGACTGCTGCGCGCGTGGTGCGGGCATGCGTTGCCCGCACGCGTGTTGTTCGCCGTGCTCCATCTGGTCTCCTCGGTGGTGGGTCTTTTTATGTTGGAAGCAGTAAAGACGGCCCGGTGCGAGGAGACAATCAAAACATTAGCGGATTCCCTCTAAACGGCTGCTACAGCAGCCGGCTGCACCGGCATGCGGGTGCTGGACAGCAGCTGTTCGTAGATGTAGCACTGCAGCAGCGTCAGCTCGCGCTCGGCCAGCACATCGAAGGCGACGCCGAACGCGGGGAAGTCGCCCGCTTCGCCCCCTTCGCCCTCCTCGCCCTTGCCGCCGGCTGCGCCGGCTGGCGCCACGCGGACCCAGCCATCGATCACCACCTCGCTGTCCAGCGACGCGGTGCGCAGGTTGAAGCGCAGCCGCACGCGGCTGCCCGGCGCGGGCGCCGGCGAGGTGGTCTGCACCAGCGCACCGCCGGTGCTGAGGTCCGACAGCAGCGACAGGCGCGCGGCGCTGCCGCCGCTGCCGCCGCTGCCATCCTCATCGCCCGGTTCGGTCAGGTACGCGGCCAGGCGGGTCGGCACGCGCGCCGCCTTGCGCACCGGCGTCGCGTGCTGCTGCACCGGCGCGGACAGCACCAGGTAGCGGAACGGGCTGCGGCACACCGCGGTGATGGTCGACGTGAAGCTGTGGATGGCCTGCCCCGAGAAGCCGCGCAGCACCACGCCATCGCCGGCCTGCAGCGGCTGGTCGCGCCCGCCCAGTTGCGGCCAGGTGATAAAGAGGCCCTGCTCGATAAAGCCGATCAGACGGCTCGCGGCCGGGCGCGCGGCCTCGCCGTCGAGCTTGACATGCAGCAGCGTGCCGACCTGCAGGCCGAGCGGCCCGGCGGCCGGGCGCTGTTCGTCGGCAGCGTCGTCGCCGCCATCGTCGCGGCAGACCATGCCGTGGCGGAACACCAGCGCCAGGTCGCGCGCATCGGGAATGATGTTGCCGCTGCCGAGCACCAGGTTGCCGTCGCCATCGAGCAATGACCAGGGCAGCGGGTGGCCGACGGGTAGATCGTTAGGGGTGAGCTGGATCATGGCTGTTTGCAGTTGGCCCCGGCGTGGGCGTGCCGGGACGCGACGAGCCCTGGGCGGAACCGACGCACGAACTCCCGCCGCCTGTATTGGGATGCTATCGGCGCCCGCGGGGCGAAGTTTAGTGCCGGGTAGTCGATATCGAGCCGGCATGTGTAGCATTCGATACTTAATGCAGGCTTGACGTGCCGCAAGGATGCGGCCAGAATCGCGGAAAGCTGTCAGACAGCCTGACACATCGAGTCCATGAGCACACTTCTCCCCCGCCCCGCTTCGCTGGCCAGCCGTATCGCGCAGACCCTGCATGACGACATCCTTGCCGGCCGCTACGGCGCCGGCGCGCGCCTGCCGGCCGAATCCGCGCTGGCCGACGCCTTCGGCGTCAGCCGCCCGATCGTGCGCGAGGCCATTGCCCAGTTGAAGGCCGACGGCGTGCTGGTCACGCGCAAGGGCTCCGGCGCCTATGTGTCCGAGACCCCGGGCGGCCAGGCCTGGCGCGTGGCCAGCGCGCCCGACGGCGGCCCGACGCTGGCACAGCTGTTCGAATTGCGCCGGGTGGTGGAAACCGCCTGCGCCGAAATGGCGGCGCAGCGGCGCACCGAGGCCGACCTCGCGGCCATCCACGCCGCACTGGCAGCGATGCAGGCGCAGGCCGACGCGCGCGGCGACATGGCCAGCGCCGCCGCAGCCGACATGGCCTTCCACCACGCCATTGCCGAGGCCGCGCACAACCCCTGCTTTACCGGCCTGACCGATTTCGTCAGCCAGCAGATGCTGGCCGCGCGCCAGCGCGCGTGGGAGAACACCGCGCGGCTGGGCACCGCCACCGGCGCGCCGCGCGCCGCCGACCAGGAGCATGCCGCGCTGGCCGCGGCCATTGCCGCCGGCGATGCCGCGGCCGCGCGCAACGCCGCGCAGCAACACCTGGCCGCCGCCGCCGCGCGCCTGGGGCTGCCGGCCTGAACCCGAATACATCGAGACCCTGAAGCAAGGAACAACCATGGAAACAGTGGACTGCGTCGTCATCGGCGCCGGCGTGGTGGGACTGGCGGTCGCGCGCGCACTGGCGCTGCAAGGCCGCGAAGTGATCATCCTGGAAGCCGAGAACGCCTTCGGCACCATCACCAGCGCGCGCAACAGCGAGGTCATCCATGCCGGCATCTACTATCCGGCGGGCTCGCTCAAGGCGCAGCTGTGCGTGCGCGGCAAGGCCATGCTGTACGACTACTGCGCCAGCCGCCACGTCGCGCACCAGCGCTGCGGCAAGCTGATCGTCGCCACCAGCGAGGCCCAGGTGGCCACGCTCGAAGGCATCCGCGCCAAGGCGGCCGCCAATGGCGTCGATGACCTGCGCCTGATCAGCCGTGCCGAAGCGCAGGCGCTGGAGCCGCAGCTGCAGTGCCATGCGGCGCTGCTGTCGCCGTCGACCGGCATCGTCGACAGCCACGGCCTGATGACGGCGCTGCTGGGCGATGCCGAAAACGCGGGTGCGATGCTGGCGGTGCAGTCGCCGGTGCTGGGCGGCGCGGTCACGGCGGACGGCATCCGGCTGGAAATCGGCGCGGAGGATGGCAGCGCCACCACGCTGCTGGCGCGCACCGTGGTGAACGCGGCCGGACTGACGGCACCGGAGCTGGCGCGCCGCATCGACGGCATGCCTGAAGCCCATATCCCGCCGCAGTACTACGCCAAGGGCTGCTATTTCACGCTGGCCGGCCGCGCGCCGTTCTCGCGGCTGATCTATCCCGTGCCCGAGGCCGCCGGGCTGGGCGTGCACCTGACCATCGACCTGGGCGGCCAGGCGCGCTTCGGCCCCAATGTGCGCTGGATCGACGAGATCGAATACGGCGTGGACCCGGCCGACGCCGACGCCTTCTATGACGAGGTGCGCCGCTACTGGCCGGGCCTGGCCGACGGCGCGCTGCAGCCCGGCTATGCCGGCATCCGCCCCAAGATCAGCGGCCCGCACGAAGCCGCGGCGGACTTCCGCATCGACGGCCCCGCGGTGCACGGCGTGCCGGGGCTGGTCCACCTTTTCGGCATCGAATCGCCGGGGCTGACCTCGTCGCTGGCGATCGCCGAGCGGGTCTGCGCGGCGCTGGACTGAAGCGCACCACACCTTCGGGCTGCAACGTACGTCCATCCCGGCGGGGCACGGGCCGCGGCAAACCGCCGCGACCCGCGCTCGCTGGCTAGCGCAGCGCCCCCTCCAGGACGCGCGCATCGACCACCAGCGCCGGCCAGTCTGCCACCGGCACGGACATCGTCACCGCGCCGGGCGCGTTTGCCGAGATGGTGCCGGCGGGCATGTCATAGACGCGTCCATCCATCATGTCGACATAGCGCGGCGCGGCGCCGGTCGCGGCCAGGCCGCCGAAGCCGATGCCGTTGCACGACACCTGCACCACGGCGCGCGGCTCCGCCGTGTCGGGCACGGGCAGCCGGGTCATTTTCCAGACGCCGATCACCGTTGCCTCCACGCCGTCCTTGCGCTGCCGCCACGCGTGCGCGGTATAGCCGGCAGGCGCGGTGCAGCCGTGCGCGGTCACCGGCTCCATGCGGCTGTCGAACAGCGCCGTCACGTTCTGGAACGCGCCATAGGCGATCTTCTTGCCGGCGATGCGCTGGTCGCCGTTCAGGAACGGGGTATCGAGGTTCGGGTCCCACACGCCGGTGGTCAGCAGCCCCTTGGTGTTCTTGGCATCGTTGTAGTGCAGGTCCGAGATCGTGAACATGCTGGTCTCGATGCCGCGCGCAAGGTCGCCAAGGACGCGGCGCAGGTTGTACTTGGCCTGGTTCTTCTCGGTCCACGCCTTGGTGCCGCCGTCGCACATCGCGTAAGTCATGCACGGCGTCGACGGCGCGCCGTTCTCGTCCATGCGCGGCTTGAAGCCGTAGCCGCGCACCAGCGCCAGGAAGTTGTCCATGCTGCGTGCGTCCCACGGGTTCTGGTCGTAGTCGACACTCGTGGTGTACGGATGGAACGCCACGTAGACGTCCTCAGCCGGCACGGTCGGCCCCTTGTTGTCGTTGAAGTACTTGAGCGACGTCAGGATGTAGTTCCTGGCGTCCTGGTTGTCGGCCGAGTCATTGCAGTTCTCCATGCAGGAAAGCACGTAATGCACGGTGTACCAGGAGCCGATGGTCAGCTTCGCGTTGGGCTGGATCTGCTTGATCAGCTTGGCCGTCTCCACGATCAGCGTCTTGTAGGTTTCGAGGTCCTTGGTGGGCTCGTTCCAGATTTGCCAGTCGGTCACCTTGTCTTTGTACCGCGTCACCGTGGCCGCGACGAAGTTCAGAAAGCGCTCCTTGCCCGCTCCGGTCGGGAAGCTGCCGCCAAGACCGGCACCGCCGCAGTCGGTGCAGCCCGGGCGGACGTTGCCGTAGCCGAGGAACACCATGGGCTCGTGCTTCTGCTCGATCGCGCCGTCGATGATCTCGTCGAGCTTGGCGAAGTTGTACGTCGCCGGCGTGGTAATGGTCTGCTCGATGTCGTTCCAGCCGGACTGGATGCGGACCTTTGTGGTGCCGAGCGGATTGAGGTATTCGCGCCAGTTCGAGAACACGCTGAAGTTGCGGTCGGTGGTCTCGCCGCCGATCATCAGGTGGCTGGTCAGGCCCTGCGCCTTCAGTTCCACCGTGGTGCGCGGCTTGATGCGGCCGAGCAGCGTATAGCCGGGCTCGGCGACGGGCGCGAGCGCGGCATAGCTGGCCGGATCGGCGTCAAGGATGGCGCGCGTCGCGGCGCTGACGGAGGGATTGGGCGCGGGCTTGTCGGGGGCGGGCTTGTCGGGTCCGGGCTGCGCACCCGGCGCGGACGGCCCGGCCGCCGGTGGCGACCCGGCATCGGCCGGGTCATCGCCGCCACAGGCGGCAAGCGCGAAAGCCAGGCTCACTGCGCCGGCCAGTCTGACATAGTTGCGAATCTTCATGCTGCTCCTCTTTCTGGTTGTAGTAGTACCGCCGCGTGCCGTCCTCCGGCGCCTCTGCAGCGGTACCGGATCGCAACCCACGGCGACACGAAGAAACGGTTGGTGGCCTGCTACGTCAGCCGAAGGCGGACCGGGGCCGGTGGCTCTGATGCCAGCACGTCCAGCAACTGGAACAGCTGGCCATCCTCGGGCCGGATATCCTGCGGCGCCCAATGCGGCCGGACCAGCGACGTGACGAAGACCGAGCCGCGCGGGCCGGGGCACACCATGCTGGGGGCCTGGCATGGCAGCGGCAGCTTGCGGATGCGCGCGCCGGTGGGCGCATAGACGTTGATGCAGCCGGCCGACACGCCGGCCGACCAGTAGTTGTCGTCGGCGTCGATGAAGGCGCCATCCGGGCGCCCGGCGTGCTCGTCGGCGGTAACCCACGGAACGATGTCGGCGAGCGTTCCGGTTTGCGGCTGCCAGCGCGCGCGATATACCACCCCTGCCTTGCTGTCCGAGAAGCAGAACGTTTGCCCGTCCACCGACCAGGCAAAGCCGTTCGCGATATGCAGGCCGTCCAGCAGCACGCGGCTGCCATGTTGCGGATGCCAGGCGTGGAGCTGGCCGGTCGGCCGGCCCGCGCCCGAGTCGTCCATCGAACCGAACACGAACCAGGCGCCGCAGGGCGACACCCTGCCTTCATTGAGCCGGTTGTGCGGACGGTCAGGCTCCGGCGACACCACGGTGCGCAAGCACCCGTGTTCGGTATCGAGCAGCGCCAGTTCATCGCGCAGCGCGAGCAGGATGCTGCCGTCGGCGCACAGCGCATGCGTGCCGACCGGCTTGGGCAGCGTCCAGGTGGACAGGCTGCCCGATGCCGGATCGAGTGCGTGGAAGGCGGGCGCGCGCACATCGATCCAGGTCAGGCGCGCATCGGACCAGATCGGGCACTCGCCGACGCGGTTGCCGACCCGGAACTGGCGCAACGCCAGTCCCTGCTCCGTGCGGCCCGCCAGGGTCTCAACGGTCGACGTCGAATGGGGAACGATCACGATTGAACTCCGCTGCGGCAAAGTCGCCGCCCTGGAAATGTTCGGCCAGCGGATCATGGCTGACCTTGTGCTGCAAAGCGTCGCGGTAGCGGTCGGCCGAGTCCTGCGGCCGGTAGCCCAGCGCATGGGCACGCGAGTTGTCCCACCAGGTCTGGCTGTTGTCGGAAGCGCCATAGACGATGGCTTCGTCGTAGTCGGCCTCCATGCCGACCCGCACCAGCTGCGCCAGGTCGCGCGGGCTGATCCAGTGCGCCAGCATGCGCGCGTCGAGCGGTTCGGCAGAGCAGTGGCCGATGCGCATGCCAAAGCCCTTCAGGCCGAACTTCTGCGCGTACAGCCCCGCCACCGCTTCCATGAACACCTTGGACACGCCGTAGCGCGAATCCGGCCGCGGCAGGTCCTCGGCGCCAACTGTGACGGCGCGGGGATACAGGCCCATCGCATGGTTGGAACTGGCGTAGATCATGCGCTGCACGCGCGCCGCGCGCGCCGCCTCCCACAGGTTGGCCACGCTGGCGACGTTGGCCGGCAGGATCACGTCCCATGCCGCTTCGCGCGGATAGCCGGCGAAGTGGACCACCATGTCGGCACCGTCCAGCAGCGCGGGCAGCTGGCTGGCGTCATCGAGCGCGCACTGGAACGCGGTCTCGTTGGCTGCCTGCGGCGTGACCGGCCGCACGTCGCAAAGCCGCACCTCGCGGCACGCGGACGCCAGCATCGGCCGCACGTGCTGGGCCAGGCGCCCCGCCGCGCCGGTCAGCACCACGATGGGCAGGCGCGGCTCAGGCATAGCGGTGGCCCTCCTGCGCCTTCCATTGCGCATATTCCTGCTGCAGCGCCGGGTCCAGCAGCGGATACAGGCCAGGCAGGCTCGCGCCGGCAAGGATCTTCTGGTTGACCCAGTCCTCGTACATGGTCTGTTGCACCGCTTCCTGCGCGACGTCTTCGGCCAGGTGCCGAGGGATGCAGACAATGCCTTCCGCGTCGGCCACCATGATGTCGCCCGGATAGACGCTGACGCCGGCGCAGGCAATCGGCAGCTGCAGGTCGACCGCATGGTGCCGGATCAGGTTGGTCGGCGCCGAGGGCCGGGTGTGCCAGGCGGGGAAGTTCATCTCGGCGATCTCGGGGCTGTCGCGGAAGCCGCCGTCGGTGACCACGCCGGCGCCGCCGCGCAGCCACAGCCGGGTAATCAGCAGGTTGCCCGACGATGCCGCGGTGGCGTCGCCGCGGCTGTCCATGACCAGCACGTGGCCGGCCGGGCATTCCTCGATGGCGACGCGCTGCGGATGGCGCGGATCCTCGAAGGCGGTGATCGGGTCGAGGTCCTCGCGCGCCGGGATATAGCGCAGCGTGAACGCGGGGCCGACGAAGCGGCACGCCGACGGGTTCAGGGGCTTGAGCCCCTGCAGGAACACATTGCGGAAGCCGCGCTTGAACAGGATGGTGGTCAGCGTGGCGGTCGATACGCGCAACAGGATGTCGCGCGAGGCATCGGACAGAGTCATGGCATGTTCTCCTTCTTACGATTGCGTCAGGCGCGCGCGGGTGCGCCGCGCCTGGAGGTATGGGGTTTCCTGCGACGTGCCGGGCTCCCAGCCGCCGGCCGGCAAGGCGACGTTGCGCTCGCTCGGATGCGCCGCGACAAAGGCATGGTCCAGGCCGGTGCCTAGGCCGGGGCCGTCCGGCACCAGGATCTGGCCGCCATCGGCCTGCAGCGTGCGGGTGACGGCCTGCGCCTTGCCGGGCCAGTCGGGCTCGAGGCGCTCCAGGATCAGGCCGGTCGGCGAGGTGGCGATCCAGTGCACCGCGGCGAATTCCGCGACCGGGCCGAGCGAGCCGGAATGCGGCGCCAGCAGCAGCGAACGCGCCTCGGCCAGCGCGGCAATCTTCTTGAGCTGGGTCGGCCCGCCCGTGCGTCCGGTGTCGGGCTGGACCACGTCCACCAGGCCGCTCGCCATCAGGCGGTCGAACTCCGCCAGCGTGCCCAGCCGTTCGCCGGCGGCAAGCGGCAGCGCGACGCTGTCGCGCACGCGGCGCCAGCCCAGTTCATCGTCGGGGCCGACCGGCTCTTCCAGGAACAGCAGGTGCGCGCCTTCCAGCGCGCGCCCCACCGCCACGGCATCGGCGCCGGTCAGCCACGCCGGGCCGTGCAGATCGACGATCAGGTCGACATCCGGCCCGATCGCTTCGCGCACCGCCCAGGCGCGCTCGACGATCTGCTGCGTGCCGCCGACCTTGACCGCGCGCACGCCGCGCGCCACCGCGGCGCGCGCGGTGTCAGCATCCTTGACGTGCGCGTAGTACGAGACGCGCTCGCGCAGCGCCCCGCCGAGCAACGCATGCAGCGGGCAACCCAGCGCCTGCGCCTTGATGTCCCACAGCGCCGTGTCCAGCGCCGCCAGCGCCCCGGCGCCGACCACGCCGGTGTGGCCGTGGCCCATCAGCGCCACGCGCAGCTTCTGGTGCAGGCGCTCGGTATGGAACGGATCCTCGCCGGCCAGCAGCGGCGCCAGGTCCGGCAAGCCGGCCGCGACCACGCGCGGCCAGCCGGAACCTTCGCCGGTGCCGACCAGGCCTGCGTCGGTGGCGATTTCAACGAACAACCAGTTGCGTCCCGTCGCCAGGGCACTCTTGCCCGCGCCGCCCCATGCCGTGTGGCTCGGGGCGCCGGCCTGCATCAGGTGAACTTTGACCTGCGTGATTTTCATCGTGTACGGAAGTTATTGCGGCTTGATGTTCGCTGACTTGATGAAGGCACTCCAGCGCGCCAGTTCGTCCAGGTAGAGCTTCTGGAATTCGGCGGGCGTCGCGCTGACCGTGGGCTCCATGCCCATGGCCTGGGCCCGCGCCTGCACCGCGGGCTGGCGCATGGCCGCGTTGAGCGCGCCATGCAGCTTGTCGATGATGGCGGGCGGCGTCCCGGCCTTCACCGCCAGGCCTTGCCAGCTGCGGATATAGGTTTCCTTGGGCAGGCCCGCGGCGGGCGCCGGCGGCGCCTTGACGCCGCTGGCCGCATTGGCCTGCATCACCGCCAGCGGGCGCACCTTGCCCGAATCAATGTAGGACTTGAGCGTGCCGGAGCCCAGGTCGAACATCACGTCGACCTCGCCCGACATCAGGCCCTGCAGCGCGGGCGTGCCGCCGCGGTAGGGAATATGCAGCGCCGGCATGTTCTCGGCGCGCTTGACCAGTTCCAGCGCCAGGTGCGACGACGTGCCGATGCCGCCGCTGCCGACCTTGACCCCGCCCTCCAGCTTGCGCGACGCCGCGATGACATCGGCCGCGGTCCGGTACGGGGACGACGCCGCCGCCAGCATGAAGACCGGAACGCTGGTCATCTGGCCCACCATCGCCAGATCGGTGCGCGGGTTGTACGGCACACCGATCATCGACGGATTGGTGGCGAGATGGATCGCCGCGAAGATCACGGCATAGCCGTCCGGCGCCGCGGCCAGCGCGGCCTGGGTGGCGATGTTGCCCGAGGCGCCGCTGCGGTTGTCGACCACCACCGGCTGGCCCAGGCTCCTGGACATTTCCTCGGCGACGGCGCGCGCCATGGTGTCTGCCGCGCCGCCGGGCGCAAAGCCGACGATCAGCTGGATCGGCCTGGACGGATACGGCGCGGGGGCGGCGCAAGCCGCGTGGACCAGCCCGAGGGCGGCGGTGAATGAAAACGCTAGGCGCACGGCGCCCTTACCGAACTTCATGTCGGCTGTCTCCTGGTTCAGGTTTGGAACAGATTCGTGGCGCCGCGCTGGGCGCCACGGCTTAATGCGGCGGGATTTCGATCATGCGCAGCAAGTCGTCGCGGGCCGATTCGGCGTGGTCCAGCGCGATGCGCGCGGCCAGTGCGCTGTCGCCCTTGCGCACCGCCGCCACCAGCTTGCGGTGCTGGGCGATCACCGCGTCCTTGCGCTGCGGCCCGTAGCCGAGCGAGCGGCGCAGCGCATCGACCAGGCTGGAGCGCGAGCCGAGCACGTCCACCGCGGGCTGGTTGCCGGCCACCTGGTTGAAGACCCGGTGGAATTCGCGGTTCGCCGCCACGCTGGCGCCGGTGTCGTCGCCGCTGACGACGTCCTCGTAGTGCAGGCGTGCCGCGTCGATGCGCTCGATGTCCGCGGGCGTGGCCAGCGCCGCGACCTTGGCGGCCAGCATCTGCTCGATCGCGCCGCGCATGTCGTAGATGTTGGCGATGTAGGTCGCATCGACCGTGGGAATCACGGCGCCCCGATGCATCTGCATGTCGATGATCCCCTCGCCCTGCAGGTGCAGCAGCGCCTCGCGCACCGGGTTCAGGCTGACCTCGTACCGCTCCACCATCTGCGCCAGCGTGATGTGCGCGCCGAGCGGCCAGATGCCCGCGGCAATGTCGGCGCGGATCTGCTCGCGCAGGCGGACGTAGGTAGGAGTGTTGATGCGTTGCATGGTCGGAAATCCGGTTGCGTTTGGTAAAGCACGAGCTTACTATACACTGGATTTTCCAAAATCCAAAATCCAATGCGATACCAGAACTACATCAACGGCCGTTGGGTCGACAGCGAGCGGCACGACCTCAACCGCAATCCCTCTGACTTGTCCGACCACATCGGCGAAGCCGCCCTTGCCTCCCCCGCGCTGGCGCAGGAAGCCATCGCGGCGGCCAGCGCCGCCTTTGGCGCGTGGTCGGAGAGTTCCGTGCAGATGCGCGCCGATATCCTCGAACGCGTCGGGCAGGAAATCGTTGCCCGCAAGGACGAACTCGGACGGCTGCTGGCGCGCGAGGAAGGCAAGACCCTGCGCGAGGCCATCGGCGAAGTCATGCGCGCGGGACAGATCTTCAAGTACTTCGCGCAGGAAGCGCTGCGCCCGCACGGGCAATGGCTGCCGTCGGTGCGGCCGGGCATCGACGTGGAGGTCACGGCCGAACCGGTCGGCGTGGTCTCGATCATCACGCCGTGGAACTTCCCCATCGCCATCCCGGCATGGAAGATCGCGCCGGCGCTGGCGTTCGGCAACTGCGTGGTGTTCAAGCCGGCCGAGCTGGTGCCGGGCTCGGCCTGGGCGCTTGCCGAGATCCTGTCGCGCAGCGGACTGCCCGACGGCGTCTTCAACATGGTCCTTGGCCATGGCGCGGAGCTTGGCCCGGTGCTGACCACTGCCGCTGAGGTCGCCGCGGTGTCGTTCACCGGATCGGAGGCCACCGGCCGCCGCATTGCGCAGGCGCTCGGCGGCACCGGCAAGCGGCTGCAACTGGAAATGGGCGGCAAGAACCCGCTGGTGGTGCTGGGCGATGCGGATCTCGCCGTGGCCGTCGACGCTGCCGTGCAAGGCGCGTTCTACTCCACGGGCCAGCGCTGCACGGCGTCGTCGCGGATCATCGTCACCGCCGACATCCACGACCGCTTCGCACAGGCCCTGCTGGAAGCCACGCAGCGGCTGCGCGTCGGCAACGCGCTGGACGATGCCACCGACATCGGTCCCGTGGTCGACGCCAGCCAGCTCGACAAGAACCTGCGCTACATCGACATCGGCCGCGAGGAAGGCGCCGTGCTGGCGTGCGGCGGCGAGCGCGTGCAGTGCGCCAGCGACGGCTTCTACCTGGCGCCGGCGCTGTTCCTGGAATGCGAGAGCGGCATGCAGGTCGCCCAGCACGAAATCTTCGGGCCGGTGGCGACCGTGCTGCGCGCGCGCGACAACGACCATGCGCTCGAACTCGCCAACGACACCCCGTTCGGGCTGTCGGCGGGCGTCTGCACGCGCTCGCTGGCGCAGGCGCGCCGCTTCCGCCGGCACCTGCGCGCCGGCATGGTGATGGTCAATACGGCCACCGCCGGCGTCGACTATCACGTCCCGTTCGGCGGCACCAAGGCATCGTCATACGGCCCGCACGAACAAGGCTGGGCCGCACGCGAGTTCTTTACCGCCGGCAAGACCAGCTACATCCGGGCCTGACGCCCTTCCCTTTCGCAGTACCTGCCGGGGCGGCTGCCGCCCTGGCATTCCCATATCCATTCCTATATCCATGGACGGAGACAACATGAAGAAGATCATCCTGCCGCTGTGCCTGGCCAGCGGATTCGCAGCCCCGGCCCTGGCCCAGAGCAGCGTGTCGCTGTACGGCCTCGTCGATACCACGATCCGCTACACCACCCACGAGAACGCCGCGGGCAGCGGCAAGGTGCAGATGGGCGACGGCGTGCTCACCGGCACGCGCTTCGGCATGCAAGGCACCGAAACGCTGGGCAACGGCTATCGCGCCTTCTTCGTGCTGGAGAATGGCTTCCTGCCGGATACGGGGATGGCTTCGCAGGGCGGACGGCTGTTCGGGCGCAAGGCCTTCGTCGGCCTGGGCGGGGATTTCGGCAGCGTCAAGCTGGGGCGGGACTTCACCGTGATCCACGAGGTCATTGCCAGCTACGACACCATGGCGCTGCCCAACCTGGGGCTGGTCGCCTTCCAGAGCGGCAACTACACCGGCGGCGTGCGCCAGGACAACATGCTCAAGTATTCGGGCGTATTCGGGCCGGTCACGGTGGCGGCGCAGCATGCGTTCGGCGAAGTGGCGGGCAGCTTCCCGGCGTCGTCGTCGACCGGCGCCAGCGTCACCTACAACAGCGGCGCGATCAAGCTGGCCGGCGGCTACCAGATCATGCGCGACACCGCGACGTACTTCGGCACCGCCGTGCCGACGAGCGACCAGCAGGTATGGTCGGTGGGCGGCACGTACCGGTGGGGCAACACCCTGTTCAACGCGGGCTTTACGCGCAGCACCTACGACAAGGCCGGCTATCGCGACAACGCCTACTACGCCGGGCTCAAGCATGCGTTCAGCGACGCGTGGACGTTCTATCTCACCGGCACCTACGACCGCATGAAGATCAACGGCAATGGCGGCAACCGCTATACGGCGGCGATGATGCTGGACTACAACCTCAGCAAGCGCACCGACGTCTATGTCGAAGCCGACTACACCGCGCTGACGGGAACCTGGCGCACGCTTGCGTCAAGCCCCAACTTCGTCACGCCCTTCTTCGGCCACGGCAACCGCATCGGCGTGACCACCGGCCTGCGCCACAAGTTCTAGGCGCCGGAGCGGTCAGCCGGCGGGGCGGACTTCCGCGCGAAAGCTCATCACCGCGCAGACCGCCCCCGCCGCCGCGGCCACGGCGGCGAGGCCGAAGGCGTGCGCCGGCGCCAGCGCGTTCCAGGTCCAGCCCATCGCCAGCCCGCCCAGCGTGCCGCCGACGCCGTACGAGATGCCGGTGTACAGCGCCTGCCCGCGTCCCTGCAGCGGCCCGGCAAACCAGGCCTGCAGGCGCTTCAGGCTGGCGCTGTGGTGCGCGGCGAAGGTGGCCGCGTGCAGCACCTGCACCAGCGCCATCAGCCAGGCGAACTGCGCCAGGTAGCCGGTCAGGCCGAAGCGCAGCGCCGCCAGCACGAAGGTGCCGGCCAGGATGGTGCGCAGCGCGAAGCGCGCGAACAGCAGGCCCTGGTAGTAGAAGAACACGATCTCGGCGACCACGCCGATGGTCCACATCACGCCGATGGCGAACTTGCTGTAGCCCAGCGTCTCCAGCCACAGCGAGTAAAAGACGTAGAGCGCGGCGTGCGCGAACATCATCAGGAAGGCCGACGCCAGGAACCAGGCCACGTCCGGCCGGCGCAGCAGCGGCAAGGCGCGCGGCGGAGGCATGCGCGGGCCGTCGTCGGCGGCGTCGCGCATGGTCAGCACCACCCCGGCCAGGATCGCCAGCAGCGCGCTCGCCACCCACGGGAAGGCGCGCATGCCGACCGCCTCGAACAGCGCGCCGCCGGCCAGCACCGCGCCGATAAAGCCGACCGAGCCGAACATGCGGATGCGGCCGTAGCTGTGGTCGAAGGCGCCGTAGCGGCGCAGCGTGGAAATGGTCAGCGCATCGCCCAGCGGCGACATCGCGCTGGTCAAGAGGCTCAGCGTCAGCATCATCGCCATCATGCCGCCGTAGCTGCCGACGCCCGGCAGCATCAGGAACGCCAGCAGCGATGTGAACGCGCTCACGCGCAGGATGCGCACGCGCGTGTGCATCACGTCGGAGAGCCAGCCCCACAGGTAAGGACCGACGATGCGGCTGACCTGGAAGCTCGCCATCAGCACGCCGATCTGCACCGGGTCGAAGCCGCGGTCGGCGAAGTACAGGCTGACGTAGGGCGAGATCAGGCCGACGTAGCCGTAATAGCCCAGGTAGAACAGCCCGAAGCGGGCATGGTCGGGGCCGCCGCCGGCCCCGGCGCCGCCCGCGCGGTGCGGCGTCAAGTCAGCGGGTCGGGCCGGCCTGCGCGGGGATGCGCGGCGTTTCGACGCGGACGTCGCCGCACTGTGCGCGGTGGCGCAGCGCGTGGTCGATCAGCACCAGCGCCAGCATGGCCTCGGCGATCGGCGTGGCGCGGATGCCCACGCACGGGTCGTGGCGGCCGAAGGTTTCGACGGTGGCGGCATTGCCGGCCTTGTCGATCGATTCGCGCGGGGTGCGGATCGAAGAGGTCGGCTTGATCGCCAGCGACACGGTGACGTCCTGGCCGGTGGAGATGCCGCCCAGCACGCCGCCGGAGTTGTTGGTGCGGAAGCCCGCGGCGGTCAGCTCGTCGCCGTGGACGCTGCCGCGCTGCGCGACGCTGTCGAAGCCGGCGCCGATCTCGACGCCCTTGACCGCGTTGATGCCCATCATCGCGTGCGCGATATCGGCGTCGAGCTTGTCGAACAGCGGCTCGCCCAAACCCACCGGCACGTTGCTGGCCACCACCTCGATGCGCGCGCCGACCGAGTCGCCGTCGCGGCGCAGCGCGTCCATATAGGTTTCCAGCTCGGGGATGATGTCGGCGTTGGCGGCGAAGAACGGGTTCTCCGGCACATGCGACCAGTCGGTGAACGGCACCGCGATCTCGCCCAGCTGCGACATATAGCCCCGGATCTCGGTGCCGTACTGCTCGCGCAGCCACTTCTTGGCGACCGCGCCGGCCGCCACCACCGGCGCGGTCAGGCGCGCCGACGAACGGCCGCCGCCGCGATGGTCGCGGATGCCGTACTTTTGCCAGTAGGTGTAGTCGGCATGGCCCGGACGGAAGGTCTCGACGATATTGCCGTAGTCCTTGCTGCGCTGGTCGGTGTTGCGGATCAGCAGGCAGATCGGGGTGCCGGTGGTCTTGCCCTCGAACACGCCGGACAGGATCTCGACCTGGTCGGGCTCCTTGCGCTGGGTCACGTGGCGCGAGGTGCCGGGCTTGCGGCGGTCCAGGTCGCCCTGGATATCGGCCTCGGTCAGCGCCAGTCCCGGCGGGCAGCCGTCCACCACCGCGCCGATGGCCGGCCCGTGCGATTCGCCGAAGGTGGTGACAGTGAAAAGCAGGCCAAGGGTGTTGCCGGACATGATGGAAACCGCACAGGAATTGGGGACGGCCTCCATTGTAAGGCCAATGACCCGGCTCGGGCGGCCCCGGGCAGCGCAGTCGAACTCAGGCGGCGGCGCCCTGCGGCACCGGCGCGGCGGCGAGTTCGGGGTAGAACTCGGCGCGCATCCGCGCCATATAGGCCACCAGGTTGGCATGCCCCTCGGCCGCGGTGCGGATCGGGGTGTCGAATACGGGGCACAGCAGGCTGCCGGCAAAGGCGAACAGCGTGGCGTCGGCCCCGCACGGCTGGTCGCCCATCAGGTAGCGCTTGTCGCCCAGGATGTCGGCGATCGAGGTCACGCCCTTGCTGGCCAGCGCCACCAGGTCTTCCTCGCTATGCCGGCCCAGGCCCTGCCCCCACAGCGTCTTGCGCACCTTGTAGCGCACCAGCCGCTCGGCCAGCCCGCGCACCGGCGCCGGCACGCTGCGGAAGAACTGCGCCGGGCCCTTGTCGAAATTGGCCTGGTCCAGCCAGCGCACCCGCGCCACCGCCCAGTACAGGTGGTCTTCCATCAGTTTCTCGGCGGCCCAGGCAATGCCGCGCTCGGCCGCGCTCAGGCCTGCATCGAAATCGATGTGGTAGGTCTTCTCGATATGCCAGCGGATCATGGTGGAATCGGCCACGATCCGGCCCATGTCGTCCAGGTACGGCAGCTTGCCCTTGGGCGCACGACGCAGGCTGCCCCGGCGCGCGTGGTACGGCAGGCCGGCCAGCTTGAGCAGCATCTCGGCCTTGGTGACGAACGGGCTGGCATCGGGCAGCCCGAAGGCGGGGCCAAAGGTATAGAGCGTGATCATCGTCGGTCGGGTTCCGCGTGGAAGCACATCAGTTCAGCGCCAGTCGCCGCGCAGGGCCTGCACCATCTGCTGCAGCCCTTCCGGGGTGGCGGACTCGGGCGGCACCGGCTCGCCCACCACCAGTTCCAGCCGGTTCAGGATGCCGCGCCGGAACGGCCGCGACATCGCCGGCGCACCCTTGCGCGAGAAAAAGCTGCCCCACAGCCCGCGCAGCGCCATCGGCACCACCGGCACCGGCGTGCGCCGGATGATCTGCTGCACGCCCTGCCTGAACGGATTGATATCGCCGGTGGCGGTGATCTTGCCTTCGGGGAAGATGCAGACCAGGTCGCCGTCGCCGAGCGCCTGCGCCACGCTGTCGTAGGCGCGCCGGAGCATCTCGGGGTCCTGGTGCGCCGGCGCGATCGGGATCGCGCGGGCCTGGCGGAAGAACCACGACAGCAGCGGCACCTTGAAGATATTGTGGTCCATCAGGAAACGCACCGGGCGCGGGCTGCACGCCATCAGCACCACCGCGTCGGCAAAGCTGACGTGGTTGCAGACCAGCACCGCCGGACCTTCGGCGGGGATGCGCTCGGCGTTGATGCGGCGCAGCCGGTAGAGCGTATGGACCAGGATCCACGCGATAAAGCGCAACAGGAATTCCGGCACCAGCGAGTAGATATAGACCGCCACCACCGCATTGAGCAGCCCCACCACCAGGAACAGCTGCGGGATGGTGTAGCCCGCCTGCGTCATCGCCACGCCGAGCAGCGACGCGGCGATCATGAAGAAGCTGTTCAGGATGTTGTTGGCGGCGATGATGCGGGCGCGGTGCGTGGGCGCGCTGCGGCTCTGGATCAGCGCGTACAGCGGCACGCTGTAGAAGCCGCCGAACATGGCCAGCAGGAACAGGTCGGCCAGCACGCGCCAGTGGCGCGGCTCGGCCAGGAAGCCGCCGATGCCGCTCAACGCCGCGGGCGCCTGCCCCTGGCTGGCAAAGTACAGGTCGACCGCGAACACGGTCATGCCGATCGAGCCGAACGGCACCAGGCCGATCTCGACATGGCGCCCCGACAGGCGCTCGCACAGCAGCGAACCGGTGCCGATGCCGAGCGAGAACACCGCCAGCAGCAGCGTCACCACGTTCTGGTCGCCGCCCAGCACATCCTTGGCATAGCTGAAGAACGAGGTCAGGAAGGTGGCGCCGAGAAACCACAGCCACGAAATGCCGAGCAGGCTCAGGAACACGGTACGGTTGCCGCGCGCCAGCACCAGGTTGCGCCAGGTCTCGGAAACCGGGTTCCAGTTGATGCGCAGGTCCGGCTGCGGCGCCGGCGACGCCGGGATGCGGCCCGACACCAGCCGCCCGGCGATGGCAATCGCCACGCACGCCGCGCCCACGTACAGCGGCCCGACGATCGCGCCGCCCTGCTGCAGCCCCGCCAGCTCGCCGCCGATCAGCGTGCCGATCAGGATCGCGACGAAGGTGCCCATCTCGACCAGCCCGTTGCCGCCGACCAGCTCGCTCTCATCGAGGTGCTGCGGCAGGTAGGCAAACTTGACCGGCCCGAACAGCGTGGAATGCAGCCCCATCAGGAAGGTGCCGGCGTACAGCAGCGGCGCGCTGTGCCAGGCAAAGCCGGCCAGCCCCAGCACCATGATGGCGATTTCCAGCGACTTGACCAGCCGGATCAGCCGCGACTTCTCCAGCTTGTCGGCGATCTGCCCGCTGGTGGCCGAGAACAGCACGAACGGCGCGATAAAGATGGCCGAGATCAGGAACGCCGCGCTGCGCGCGTCGACGCCCTCGAACAGCGCCGTGTGGTAGGTCACCAGCGAGGTGAAGGCAACCTTGAACACGTTGTCGTTCATCGCCCCCAGGAACTGGGTCCAGAAAAACGGGGCGAAGCGGCGCAGGCCGAGCAGTCGGAACTGGCTGTGTTGGCTCATGGATGGGCCGGTCGGTCGGGCGACCGCCAACGGAAATGGGAACGCCGGCTAGTGTGCCGCAGCCGCGGCCTTGCCGCCACCTCGCCACGGTCCCGTGGCGCCCCACCGAGGGTATTTCCGCAGGCGGCTTCAGCCGGCGCGGCCCGGCGCCATCATTCGGCGCGCTCTTCCGGCCAGTCGCGGATATAGGCCTTGAGCATCTTGTTCTCGAAGCTCTGGTCCTCGACCACGGCCTTGGCCACGTCGTAGAACGAGATCACGCCCATCAGCGTGCGGTTGTCGAGCACGGGCAGGTAGCGGGTGTGACGCTCCAGCATCATCCGGCGCACCTCGTTGACGTCGGTTTCCATGGTGCAGGTCAGCGGCGCATCGTCCATCACCTTGCGGATGCTGCTGGTGCCGACGTTGCCGTTGTTGCGCGCCAGCGTCTCGATGATCTCGCGGAAGGTCAGCATGCCGACCAGGTCGCCGTATTCCATCACCACCAGCGAGCCGATATCGTGCTCGGCCATGGTGTGCACGGCGACCAGCAAGGAGGTGTCAGGCGTCACGGTGTAGAGCGTATTGCCCTTGATCTGGAGGATGTCGCTGACTTTCATGGTGGTCTCCGCTGCCTGCGCTCTGTCCGAGCTGAAACTGAGGGCATCGCCGTGGCCGCTGGCGGCGGCGATGCCGGTCACATTGTTGTCTGTATAGGGGTGTGCGGGCGCCTTGCCCGTTGGCCGATGCTAGCCCAAACCCGCCGCCAAAGTAAAGCGGGAGGCCGGTTTGCGGGCCGCCGGCGAGCGTGGGCGGGCGCGCGATGCTACGATGCTGGCCGGAGACAACTCAAGGCCGACCGACCATGTCCGGAACCCGATTCGACACGCTGGCGCTGCACGCCGGCGCCGCGCCCGACCCCGCCACCGGGGCCCGCGCCACCCCCATCCACCTGACCACGTCCTTCGTGTTCCGCGACAGCGAGCACGCCGCGTCGCTGTTCAACATGGAGCGCGCGGGGCACGTCTATTCCCGCATTTCCAATCCCACCGTGGCCGTGCTCGAGGAGCGCATCGCCGCGCTCGAGAACGGCGCCGGCGCCATCGCCACGGCCTCGGGCCAGGCCGCGCTGCACCTGGCGGTGGCCACGCTGATGGGCGCGGGCTCGCATATCGTGGCGTCGTCGGCGCTGTACGGCGGTTCGCACAACCTGCTGCACTACACGCTGCGCCGCTTCGGCATCGAGACCACCTTCGTCAAGGCGCGCGACCTCGACGCCTGGCGCGCCGCCATCCGCCCCAATACCCGGCTGCTGTTCGGCGAGACGCTGGGCAACCCGGGGCTCGACGTGCTCGACATCCCGACATTGGCGCAACTGGGCCAGGACCATGGCATCCCGCTGCTGGTGGATTCCACCTTCACCACGCCCTACCTGCTGCGCCCGTTCGACCACGGCGCCGGCCTGCTCTACCACTCGGCCACCAAGTTCCTGGGCGGCCACGGCACCACCATCGGCGGCGTGCTGGTGGAAGGCGGCACCTTCGACTTCGAAGCCTCGGGGCGCTTCCCGGAGCTGTCCGAGCCGTACGAGGGCTTCCACAACATGGTGTTCACCGAGGAAAGCACGGTGGCGCCGTTCCTGCTGCGCGCGCGCCGCGAAGGCTTGCGCGATTTCGGCGCGTGCATGAACCCGATGGCCGCCTGGCAGCTGCTGCAGGGCGTCGAGACGCTGCCGCTGCGCATGAGCCGCCATGTCGACAACACCCGCAAGGTGGTGCAGTTCCTGGTATCGCACCCGATGGTGGAGTCGGTGTCGTACCCGGAACTGGAATCCCACCCCGACTACGAACTGGCCAAGCGCCTGCTGCCGCGCGGCTGCGGCGCGGTGTTCAGCTTCAACCTGAAGGGCAACCGGGCCGCCGGCCAGCGCTTTATCGAAAGCCTGTCGCTGTTCTCGCACCTGGCCAACGTGGGCGACGCGCGCTCGCTGGTGATCCATCCGGCGTCGACTACGCACTTCCGCATGGACGCGGCCGCGCTGCAGTCGGCGGGCATCACCGAAGGCACGATCCGGCTGTCGGTCGGGCTGGAAGACCCGGACGACCTGATCGACGATCTCAAGCGTGGCCTGAAGGCGGCCGAGAAAGCCATGAGCGGCAAGGGAGGACAAGCCTGATGGAACTGACCATTGCAGGCCAGCCGGCCTACGCCTATACCGGCGGCAAACCCTTCGACCCCGCCCTGCCCTGCGCCGTCTTTGTCCACGGCGCGCAGAACGACCACAGCGTGTGGGCGCTGCAGACGCGCTGGTTCGCCAACCACGGCTTCTCGGTGCTGGCGGTGGACCTGCTCGGCCACAACCGCAGCAAGGGCGCGCCGCTGGCCACGGTCGAGGCCATGGCCGACTGGGTCATGGCGCTGGTGGCCGCCGCCGGCGTCGCCGCGCCGGCCTTCGTGTTCGGCCACAGCATGGGCTCGCTGATCGCGCTGGAATGCGCGGCGCGGCATCCGCAGGCGGTGCGCGGCATCGCGCTGCTGGCCACGGCGTATCCGATGAAGGTATCCGACGCGCTGCTGGACGCCTCGCTCAACCGCGAGGGCGACGCCATCGCCATGGTCAACACCTGGTCGCATTCGAGCCTCGCCAACAAGCCGTCTTCGCCCGGGCCGGGCGCGTGGATGCACGGCGGCAGCCAGCGGCTGATGGAGCGCGTATCGCGCAACAACCCGCAGGCGCATGTGTTCCACAATGATTTCTCGGCCTGCAACGCCTACGCCCATGGCGAGGAAGCCGCCGCGGCGGCGGCCTGCCCGGCGCTGTTCATCACCGGCAACAAGGACATGATGACCTCGCCCAAGGCAGCCCAGGCACTCGCCGGCAAGATGCGCAGCGCCAGCGTGGTGACGGTGCCGTGCGGCCATGCGCTGATGGGCGAGCGCCCGGATGAAGTGCTGGACGCGCTGGCGGCGTTTGCACGCAAGGTGGCGGCGGGCGGCTGACGCCGGCCCCGGACGGCCGGCCACGCCGGCGGCCGTCCGCTGCTACATCGCTTCCCGGAAGGTCTACACTGCAGCAAACAAGACCTGCCGGAGACAGCCATGGCCCATGCCCGCACACGCGAATTCGAGAACTTCGCGGCCTTCTATCCCTACTACCTGAGCGAACACCAGAACCGTACCTGCCGGCGGCTGCATTTCGCCGGCTCGACGGTAGCGCTGCTGTGCCTGCTGGCTTTGGTCATGACCGGCAATGCCTGGTGGCTGCTCGCCGCGGTGGTGGCGGGATATGCGTTTGCCTGGGTCGGGCACTTCGGGTTCGAGAAGAACCGGCCGGCTACGTTCCGGCATCCGGTTTATAGCCTGATGGGGGATTGGGTGATGTATTTCGATATTTGGCGGGGGCGGATTCCGTTCTGAGGCGTTATCCCCTGCGCGATTGTGTGCTCCCTCTCCCGCTTGCGGGAGAGGGTTGGGGTGAGGGCGGGAGTCGCAACGAAGTCAAGCCTGCGGCATGCCACCGCCTGCCCTCACCCCCTGCCCCTCTCCCGCAGGCGGGAGAGGGGAGCAAACCGGCAGACGGCCAGCTTGATCAGCCATGCCTCACCCCGCTCACACCTGCCCATGCCACCCCGGCGGCACCACCTCCAGCGTCCGCCGCTGCCCCGAACCCTCTCCCTGCGCCGGCGGCAGATCCGCCGGCTGCTGCCGGAACACCGCCTCCAGCGTCTGATCGAGCTGCGGATTGTCCAGGATCGACTTCAATGCATCCGCCCCCCGCAAATGCTGCGCCAGCGCCGTGCGCGGCAGCCGCGGCAGGTTCAGTACCAGCCGGTCATGCAAGGTCCGCAGCGTCACCTGCGACGGATCGCACAGCAGCGCCCAGTGGGCCTGGCCGCGCTCCTGCTGCAGGCGTCCGACCAGGTGCATGGCCTTGAGCTTGTCCAGCAGGCTGGAAAGGTAGTCGGCCTCGACCCGCAGCTTGCGGCTCAGGTCCAGTTCGCCGACGCTGCGCGGCACTTCATCGCGGGCGCGGTAGAGCAGCAGCAGCACGCCCAGCGCATCGAAGAACTCGCTGCCGGCGAAGCTGCGGCGGCGCCAGTAGCCCTGCCGGATCACCGGCAGGTTGGCGGCGATGGTCGCGCCCAGCAGCGTCACCAGCCAGCTCAGGTAGATCCACAGCAGAAACAGCGGCAGCGCGGCGAAGGTGCCGTAGACCGCGGTGTAGGCCGGGATCTCGGTGATGAAATAGCCGAAGCCGCGCTTGGCGAACTCGAACGCCACCGCCGCGACCAGCCCGGCGACGATGGCATCGCGCCATTCGACATAGGCGTTGGGCACCGCCGTGTACAGGAAGGCGAAGGCCAGCGCCGACAGCAGCACCGGCGTCGCGCCCACCAGCAGCCCCAGCCCCACCGGCATGGTGCCGACATAGCCCGCCGAGATCGAGATCAGGTACGAACTGATCGACAGGCTCGCGCCGATCAGCACCGGCCCGAACGTCAGCACCGCCCAGAACACCAGCACCCGCTGCGCCAGCGGGCGGCGCTGCTTGACGCGCCAGATCGCATTGAGCGCGTCTTCCACCGTCAGCATGGTCAGCACCGAGGTGACCATCAGCCCGGCCAGGCCCATCGCGGTCAGCCCGCGCGCGCTCTTGGCGAACATGCCGAGATAGCGCTGGATCGATTCGCTGACGTTGCCGGGAATCAGGTTCTGGAACAGGAACGCCTCGATGGCGTTGCGGAAGTCGCGGAACACCGGGAACGCGGCCAGCAGCGCGAAGGCCACGGTCAGCACCGGCACCACCGCCAGCACGGTGGTGAAGGTCAGGCTGGCCGAGACCTGCGGCAGCCGGTCTTCACCGGCGCGGCGCAGCGCGTAGCGCGCCAGGGCACGCACCTTTTGCAGGTTCCATTCCCGGCGCAGGCGGGCGACGCGGGCTCCAATCATGCGCAAGCAACCTCCTGGATGTGGTCTGTAGGGTCGTCTGTATAAGCGATGGGCTGCCCCGCTGCGCGTGCGGCGCGGGGCCATCGGGAGATGGCGCGGGGGGCGCATCTATAATACGCGCATTGTTGCCGGCATTCTCTGCAACGCCCCTTCACCGCCGGCCGTCCCGCTCATGACCGAGATCCTCGTCCTGTACTACAGCCGCCACGGCAGCACCCGCAAGCTCGCCGAACTGATCGCCACCGGCATCGACAGCGTCCCCGGCGCCCAGGCCCGCCTGCGCACGGTGCCCCCCGTTTCCACCGTGTGCGAGGCCACCGCGCCGGAGATCCCGGCCGACGGCCCGCCCTATGCCGAACTGCGCGACCTGGAGGAATGCGCCGGGCTGGCGCTGGGCAGCCCCACCCGCTTCGGCAACATGGCGGCGCCGATGAAGTATTTCCTCGACGGCACGGTCGCGCAGTGGCTGTCGGGCGCGCTCGCCGGCAAGCCCGCCTGCGTGTTCACCGCCACCGGCAGCCTGCACGGCGGCCAGGAGACCACGCTGCTGTCGATGATGCTGCCGCTGCTGCACCACGGCATGCTGATCCTGGGCCTGCCCTATTCCGAGAAGGGCCTGATGACCACGGCCTCCGGCGGCACGCCCTACGGTCCCAGCCACCATGCCCACGGCGACAACCGCGGCCCCGTCACCGAAGACGAATCGGCGCTGGCGCTGGCGATGGGCCGGCGGCTGGCGCAGACCGCGCTGCGCCTGGCCGGAGCGCAGGCATGACGCCCGCCGCGGACACCGACCAGGCCCTGCACAGCCCGTGGCTGTACCGGCTCAGCGTGGGCAGCCTGCTGGCGCTGCTGGTGCTGTGCATCGCCTGGGAGTGGGTGCTGGCGCCGCTGCGGCCGGGCGGCTCGTGGCTGATCATCAAGTTCCTGCCGCTGCTGCTGCCGCTGCGCGGCCTGCTCATGCGCAACCGCTACACCATGCAGTGGTCGTCGATGCTGATCCTGCTGTTCTTCACCGAGGGCATCGTGCGCGCCACCAGCGACCGCGCGCCCTCGTCCACGCTGGCGTGGGTGGAGGTGGCGCTGACGCTGGTGTTCTTCACCAGCACCATCCTCTACCTGCGCCCGTATAAGCGCCGCGCGCGCGCCGCAGGCAAGTCCGCCGCGCCCAGGTCCTGAATCCCGTCCGCCATCGCCCATGACCTCGCCTCAAGATTCCTTCCTCGCACTGTGCCGCGCCGCGCTGGGCCCGCAGCACGTGCTGACCGACGCGGCCGACCAGGCGCCCTACCTGACCGACTGGCGCAAGCGCTACCGCGGCGAGGCGCTGGCAGTGCTGCGCCCGGGCACCACCGCGGAAGTGGCCGAGGTGGCCCACGCCTGCCATGCGCACCGGATCGCCATGGTGCCGCAGGGCGGCAACACCGGCCTGTGCGGCGGCGCCACGCCGGTGGCGGGTGCGCCGCAGGTTGTGGTTTCGCTGCAGCGGCTCAACCGCATCCGCCAGGTCGACCCGCTCAACAACACCATCACGGTCGAGGCCGGCGTGGTGCTGCAGCAGCTGCAGGAGGTGGCGCGCGAGCATGGCCGGCTGTTCCCGCTGAGCCTGGCGGCCGAGGGCAGCTGCACCATCGGCGGCAACCTGTCGACCAATGCCGGCGGCACCGCGGTGCTGCGCTACGGCAACACGCGCGAACTGTGCCTGGGGCTGGAAGTGGTGACGCCGTCCGGAGAAACCTGGCACGGCCTGCGCGGCCTGCGCAAGGACAACACCGGCTATGACCTGCGCGACCTGTTTATCGGTGCGGAGGGCACGCTGGGCATCATCACCGCCGCGGTAATGAAGCTGTTCCCGCTGCCGCGCGCCTCGGTCACCGCGCTGGCCGCGGTGCAGAGCCCGCGCGCCGCGCTGGCGCTGCTGGCCATCGCCCAGTCGCACGCGGGCGCCATGCTGACCGGCTTCGAGCTGATGTCGGCGCTCAGCATGACGCTGGTGACGCGGCACTTCCCGCAGCTGCGCTATCCGTTCGCAGACATGCATCCGCAGCTGGTGCTGCTGGAGCTGTCCGACAGCGAGAGCGAAGCCCATGCGCGCGGCATCTTCGAGACCATGATGTCGGCCGCCTTCGACGCCGGCGTGGTCGCCGATGCGGTGGTGGCCGAGTCGGTGCAGCAGTCGCGCGACTTCTGGAACCTGCGCGAGCACATTCCGCTGGCGCAGGTGGAAGACGGCAAGAACATCAAGCACGATATCGCCGTGCCGGTCTCGCGCGTCGCGGACTTTATCGAGTGCACCGACGCGCTGCTGCAGAACGCGTTTCCCGGCGCGCGCATGGTCACCTTCGGCCATCTCGGCGACGGCAACCTGCACTACAACGTCTCGCCGCCCGAGGGCGTCGACCACGACGCGTTCCTCGCGCACCAGGACCAGGTCAACCGCATCGTGCACGACAGCGTGCGCTCGCATAACGGTTCGATCTCCGCCGAGCACGGCCTCGGCCAGCTCAAGCGCGAGGAAAACCGGCACTACAAGAGCGAGGTCGAACTCGCCATGATGCGGGCGATCAAGGGCGCGCTCGATCCGCTCGGGCTGATGAACCCGGGCAAGGTGATCTGAGCGCGCGCTTCTTTCATCCACGCAGTTCGGTACGGCGCAGTTCAGTCTGAATATATGCAGCGACGTGCTCCAGCAGTTCGTCGAGATGGCCGCGCAGCAAGGCGAAACCCGCGTGCTGCGCCAGCGTCGCCTCATCCATGTACAGCGCGCGGTTGATCTCGATCTGCAGGCTGTGCCGTCCCTGCGCCGGATCGGCATACGCGCGGATCAGCTGCGCGCCCTTGTACGGCCAGTTGACGGCGACCCGGTAGCCAAGGCCGCGCAGGCACTCCGCCACCAGTTCGACGAACGCCGGCGAGCAGGTGGCGCCGTCGCCGTTGCTGACGACGAAATCCGGCCGCGACGCGCCGTTGTCGATGTTCATCGCATTGCCGCGCGACTTCATCGAATGGCAGTCGAGATGCCACACCGCGCCCGAGCGCGCATGGTGCTGCGCCAGCAGGCCGGACAGCGCGGCATGGTACGGGTCGTAGTAGGTCTTCAGCAGGCATTCCGCCATGTCGGGCGACAGCGGCGCGGCATAGACCGGCACGCCCGGCAGCGCCAGCCGGCGCAGCACGCCCATGCCGCGGCCGGACTTGTCGCTGGGCCGCACGGCATAGGGCATGGCGCCATCGATCAGGTCGGGGTCGATATCGTCGCGGGCGCGGTTGACGTCGACCAGCCAGCGCGGAAAGCTGGCGCACAGCAAGGTGCCGCCCACCCGCGGCGCGTGTGCGAAGAGCTGGTCGACATAGGCGTCCCAGCCCGACAGCAAGGCCTCGGGCGGCGCCGCCAGCGGCAGGGTTTCGCGATGCAGCAGGCCGCTGTGCGGGGAATCCACCACCAGCGGCAGCGCCGCTGCGGCGGGTTCCGTCAGCGAATAAGGAAGTGCCATGGTCAGAACTTGTGTTGAATGCCGATGCCCACCGTGGTCACGGTGTCGCCGGGCCGGTGCGAGTTGGGATCCTCGCGGTCGAAGAAGACATAGGGCATGGTGCGCTTGCTCAGGCTGTAGCCGTAGCCGGCCTGCACCTTGCTGAGCCGCCCCTGCGGGTCGCGCTGCACCGCGCGCTGCATGTAGTTCACCGTGAGCTTGTGCGCGCCGTAGGGCACGGTGAAGCCGACCAGCCAGTACGGCACGTCGGTGCGCGTGGTCGCGGTGCCGGCGTAGCGGTCGCGCCCGACGATGCCATAGAGGTTGACCACGCTGAAATCGTACGAAGCCACCGCCTGCACCTTGTCGCGGAAATCGTTGGCCGCCAGGCCGCCGGTCTTGGCATCGCGCGAATAGCCCAGGCCCGCCGAAAAACTGCCGGCGGAGTAGTTCAGGCCCACGTCGAACTGGCGGAAATCGTCCTCCGCCTGCACCGGCGAGCGGGCGTTGGGGGTGGCCGGGTCCGGCCCCGCCAGGTTCATGCGCGCCCGCACCGAGAAGCCGCCGAAGGTCGGCGTCATATAGCCCAGCGCATTCGACACGCGGTTGCGCGCATTCAGCACCTTGGTGCCGATCGCGGTGGCGCCGGCATCGTGGATGGCGAAGTCGATGTTCTGCGTTACCTGCGAATAGACCGGCGAACCGACGATCGTCGCCGAATCCAGCCGCCCCAGCGCGATCGCGCCGAAGCCGCCCTGCAGGCCGACAAAGGCATGGCGGAACTGCGGGTTGGTGGCGACGCCGTTGTCGGCGCCGAAGCCCTGCTCCAGGCCGAACGCGGCACGCAGGCCGCCGCCCAGGTCTTCGCTGCCGCGCAGGCCCCAGCGCGACGCGTTGTCGGCCATCTGCGCGGCCTTGCCTTCGGGCCCCTTCTGGTACTCGATGTCGGTGTCGAGGCGGCCATATAGCGTCACCGTTGCATCGGCCGCGGCCGACAGCAACGCCAGCGTGCTGCCGATGCAGGCGCGCCCCAGTGCGCGCCGGGTGTGGATACCGTTCATGCTGCTGCTCCCTCTGCGTGGTTTGTCATGCAAAAAATCCCCCCTCTGTGGTGCAACTGCCGCGTGGCCTGCCCGCGCAGCGCGCACGCTCCCGCCCATCCCGCGCGGGCGGGATGGCATGGTTGGACCGGGAGCGTGAGCGGGCCGCGCGGGGCCGCGGCTATCTAGTCATTCAGGTGGCAGGCGGACAGGCGCCCGCCGATATCGCGCAGCAGCGGCACCTGCGTCGTGCAGCGCGCGCTCGCGTGCGGGCAGCGCGGATGGAAGGCGCAGCCGCTCGGCGGCGCCAGCGGGCTGGGCAGTTCGCCGCGGATCGGCTGGTGCGCGGGCGGGCTCGCGCCCAGGCGCGGCGCGTCGGCCAGCAGCGCGCGCGTATAGGGATGATTGGGCGCGGCGAACACCTCGCGCGCCGGGCCGCTCTCGACGATGCGGCCCAGGTACATGATCACCACGCGGTCCGACATATGCTCGACCACCGCCAGGTTGTGGCTGATGAAGACATAGGTCAGCTGATGCTCGCGCCGCAGCTGCATGAACAGGTTGATGATCTGCGCCTGCACCGAGACGTCGAGCGCGGACACCGCCTCGTCGCAGATCAGCAGCCGCGGGCGCAGCGCCAGCGCGCGCGCGATCGCCACGCGCTGGCGCTGCCCGCCCGAGAACTCGTGCGGAAAGCGCTCGGCGTAGCCCGGGTCGAGCCCCACCTGCTGCAGCAGTTCGGCCGCGGCCGAAGCCGCGCGCGAGCGCTTGACCAGGCCGTGGTAGACCGCGCCTTCGGTGATGGCCTGGCCGATGCGCAGGCGCGGGTTCAGCGACGCATAGGGGTTCTGGAACACCATCTGCACCGCGCGGTGATAGGCGGCCGAGGCAATGTCCGCGCGCTGGCCCTGCCAGGCGATATCGCCGCCGCTCTGCGGCAGCAGCCCTGCCAGCATGCGCCCCAGCGTGGACTTGCCGCAGCCGGACTCGCCAACCACCCCCAGCACCTCGCCCTGGCGCACCTGCAGCGAGACATCGTTGACGGCATGCACCGCCTGCGCGGTCTTGCCGGCCATGCGCGCGAGCAGCCCGGGCTTGAGCAGAAAGCGTTTCTGCAGGTTGTGCGCTTCGAGCATGACCGTCATGCCGCCTCCAGGGGATAAAAGCAGCGCAGCGTACGGCCGCGCACAGTGGTTTCGACAGGGACCTGGCCGCACGCCGGGCGCGCGCGCGGGCAGCGCGGCGCGAAGGCGCAGCCGGGCGGCAGCGCGGCAAGTGCCGGCGCCGCGCCGGGGATCGCGCGCAGCGTGGCGCCGCGCATGGCGGGCGTGGGCAGCGAATCCAGCAGGCCGCGCGTGTACGGGTGCAGCGGCCGCGCGATCAGCTCGGCCACCGGGCCCTGCTCCACCACCCGGCCCGCGTACATCACGCAGACGCGGTCGACCAGGTCCTTGACCACGGCCAGGTCATGGCTGATCCAGATCGCGGCGGCGCCGGTCTCGCGCACCAGCTGCTTCATCTCGTAGAGGATCTGCGCCTGGATGGTGACGTCGAGCGCGGTGGTGGGCTCGTCGGCGATGATCAGGTCGGGCCGGTTGATCAGCGCGTTGGCAATCGCCACGCGCTGGCGCATGCCGCCGGACAGCTCGTGCGGATAGGCGCGCATGCGTTCCTGCGGCGCCGGAATGCCGACCCGCGCCAGCGCATCGACCGCCTGCGCATGCGCCTGCGCGCGGCTGCGGCGGTGGTGCACCAGCACGGTCTCGGCGAGCTGTTCGCCGACGCGCATGACCGGGTTGAGCGACATCATCGGGTCCTGGAACACCATCGCGATGCGGTCGCCGCGCAGCGCCTGCCACTGGCGCGGCGAGCACGCCAGCAACTCCTGCCCCTTGAAGCGCACCGAGCCGCCGGTGACGCGCCCGGGCGGGTCCAGCAGGTTCATCAGCGAGAACGCCGTCACCGACTTGCCCGAGCCGGACTCGCCCACGATCCCCAGGATCTCGCCCGGCTCCAGCGTGAACGACACGCCATCGACCGCCTTCACCGCCCCCTGCGCGAACGCGAAGCTGGTGCTCAGGCCGGAAACTTCCAGTAGTGCCATGGCGGGCTCCTTACGCTTCCAGCCGCGGGTTGAGCACGCGGCGCAGGCGGTCGCCCACCAGGTTGATCGAGCCGATCAGCAGCACCAGCGCCACGCCCGGGAACACGCTGATCCAGTACTTGTTCGACAGCATGTACTCGAAGCCATTGGCGATCAGCATGCCCAGCGACGGCTGCGTGCGCGGCAGGCCGATGCCGAGGAAGCTCATGGTGGCCTCCAGCGTGATCGCATGCGCGATCTGCAGCGTGCCGGTCACCACCAGCGGCGCCATGCAGTTGGGCAGGATATGGCGGAACATCACGCGCAGCGCCGGCAGCCCCTGGCCGAGCGCGGCCTCGACATACTCCTTGCGCCGCTCCACCTGCGCCGCGCCGCGCACGGTGCGGGCAAAGTAGGCCCACTGCACGATCACCAGCGCCAGCAGCGTCTTGTCGACGCCCTGCCCCAGCACCGCCAGCAGGATCAGCGCCACCAGCACCGCCGGCAGGCTCAGCTGCAGGTCGACCACGCGCATGATGGCGGCATCGACCACGCCGCCGAAATAGGCCGCGGCCAGCCCCACCGCGCTGCCCACCATCAGCGCGACCACCGCGCTGATCACGCCCACGCCCACGCTGATGCGGATGCCGTAGAAGATGGCGCTGAGCAAATCGCGCCCGGCGCCGTCGGTGCCGAGCCAGTAGCGCGCCTGGCCTTCATAGCCCGTGCTGCCCGGCGGCAACTCGGAGTCGATCACCGACACCGTGGCGAGGTCATAGGGGTTCTGCGGGCTGATCGCATGGGCCAGCACGGCCACCAGCAGCAGCGCCAGCAGCAGGGCCAGCGCGGCGGCGGACACGCGATTGGCGCAGAAGCGCCGCAGCAGCGAAGGCCGCGCCGGCGGCGCGGCGGCCGGCGCCGGCGGGACCGCGGACAGCGCGGGAGCGGCATCATCGGTTTCGGATAGTGGCAGGGACATCGGTTCGGTCTCGTTGTTCGGTTCTTTCGGTTTTCGGATTTCTGTCTTCGCTTGCGGGCAAGGGGTGCGTCGGCGCGGCTAGGCCGCCTTGTGCCGCAGGCGCGGGTCGAGCACCACGTACAGCAGGTCGACCACCAGGTTCAGCACCACGAACAGCAGCAGCGTGACCAGCAGGTACGCCACCACCACCGGGCGGTCCAGCGCCAGCACGGAATCGATGATCAGCTTGCCCATGCCGGGCCACGAGAACACCGACTCGGTCACCACCGAGAACGCGATCAGGTGGCCGAACTCCAGCCCGACCACGGTCACGATCGGGATCAGCACATTGGGCACCACGTGGCGCAGCACCAGCCGCGCGCCGCCCACGCCCTTGGCGCGGGCAAACTTGATGTACTCCTGCCCCGCCACCTCGCGCGTGCCGGCCTCGGTCAGCCGCGCCACCAGCGAGATCTTGAACAGCGACAGCGTCAGCGCCGGCAGCAGCAGGAAGCGGATGCCCTCCCAGCTGGTCACCGACAGCGGCACGCCCAGCACCGTGCTGACCGGCCCGCGCCCGCCCGACGGCAGCCAGCCCAGGTTCACCGAGAACACCAGGATGCCGATCATGCCGATCCAGAAGGTCGGCATGATCACGCCGCCCAGCGAAGCCGCCATCAGCATCCGCGCCAGCCGGCTGTGCGGCTTCAGGCCGGCGTAGACGCCCATCGGGATGCCGATGCCCAGCGACAGCAGCAGCGCCGTCACCGCCAGCTCCAGCGTGGCCGGCACGCGGCTGACGATCAGCTCGATCGCGGGCCGGTTGTAGACGAAGGATTCGCCAAGGTCGCCGTGCAGCGCGCCCGCGAGAAAGCGCAGGTACTGCTGCGGCACCGGCAGGTCCAGCCCGAGCGCGTGGCGCGCCTCGGTGATCTCCTGCTCGGTGGCGGTGGGACTGACCAGCAGGTGCACCGGGTCGCCGATCAGGTTGACCGCGCAGAACGTCAGCACCGACATGATCCACAGGACCGCAATGCTCTGCAGCAGCCGTTTGAGTAGGGTTTCAAGCATAAGAGGTAGGCCCGGAATGGGATGGCATGGTCAGCGTGGTGGAGATCAGCGTTGCGGCACCGCAGGCGGTGCCGGGCGGATGTTGCCGGCATAGGTGAAGCCGTCGCTGCGCGGCTGCACCGCGAGCCCGTCGCGATAGGCCCAGGCGGCGCGCAGGTGATGCAGCGGCACGATGCCGGCGTCGGCCGCCAGCCGCTGCGCCGCGTCCTGCTGCGCCAGCTCGCGCGGTGCCGGCGCCATGGTGTGCATGGCCTGCTCGATCAGCGCATCGACGGCGGCGTTGGCATAGCCGCTGCGGTTGTTGGCGCCGAGGCCGGCGGCCTTGTCCTGCGCATGCGCCACCGCCACCAGCGGCTCGAGCGAATCGCCGCTGACCGCGCCGATGCCGAGCATGAAGGCGCTGAACTCCGGCTTGCCGCCGGCGCCGCCCGAGGTGGCGCGGGTGATATAGACCGAGTACGGCAGCGTGCGCACTTCCGTGCGGATGCCGGCGCGGGTCAGCATCTGGCCGACCGCCTCGCAGGTCTTGGCGTCGTTCAGGTAGCGGTCGTTGGGGCAATGCAGCGTCAGGCGGAAGCCCTGCGGATAGCCGGCCTGCGCCAGCAGCCAGCGCGCCCGCTCAACATCGGCGCGCGGCGCCGGCACCGCCGGGGCGAAGCCGAAGAAGCCCTGCGGCACCATCTGCCCGGCCGGCACGGAATCGCCCTTGGTCACGCGCGCCGCGATCAGGTCGCGGTCGATCGCCAGGCTGATCGCCTGCCGCACGCGCACGTCGCGCAACGGGTTGGCCGCCAGCGGCTGGCCCGCGTGGTCCTGCACATAGGGCGACACTGCGCGGGCCTGGTCCAGCTGCAGGTAATTCAGCATGTATGAGGTGGCGGAGACGGTGCGGATGCGGCCGTTGGTGCGCGCAAAGGCTTCGGCAATGCTGGCCGACGAGGCGTCGATCACGTCGACCAGCCCGGACAACAGCGCCGAGGCCCGCGCCGGCTCCTTCGGGATGAACTGGAACACCACCCGCTGCCACGGCTGCGGCCCGCCCCAGTAGTCCGGATTGCGCGCCAGCGTGAGCTGCTGGCCATGCTCCCACGCCACCAGCCGGTACGGGCCGGTGCCGATGGCGGCGCTGCCATGGGCGAAATCGGCCTCGCGCACACCCGCGCCGAGCGAGCGCGGCAGCATCGCCACCATGCCCAGGTTCTGCGGCAGCACCGGGTTGGGCGAGCGGGTGCGCACCCGCAAGGCCAGCGGGCCGGTGACCTCTACCGCCTTGACCGACTTCAGGTAGGTGCGGAAGGTGCGCGCGCCGGGCAGCGTCATGGCGCGCTCGATCGAGTAGCGCGCGTCCTCGGCGGTAAACGGCTCGCCATTGCTGAAGCGCACGCCGGGACGCAGCTGGAATTCCCAGGTGCGGTCGTCCAGCTGGCGCCAGCGGTGGCCAGCTGCGGCACCGGGCGCAGCGCGTTGTCCAGGCCGACCAGGGTCTCGTACACATGGCCCCACAGGTTGCGTCCGGCGGCGTCCAGCACGTGGGGATCGGCGGCGCTGATCTCGGCCTTGTAGCCGATGCGCAGGTCGGCGGCGCGCGCGGCGTTTCCGCCCACGCACAGCGCCGCGGCGGCGAGCAAGGCGGCGACAACGCGCGACGCCAGATGGTTGGTCGTGCCGGGCATGGTGGGGTGGTTCGTTTCCCGAAACATTGTTTTACTCAGTGATACCGTGTATCGAAGAATAAGACATTGAGACCCCTTCCGTTAAGCCGGGTTTACCCCTGAGGCGTATATCCGGGCGAAAAAAAAACGGCGCCGAAGCGCCGTCTGGGACGGAAAGTGCGGGACGTGCCGCGCGGGTAAGGGCTCAGCCGCCCGTAAAGCCGAGCGCCCGGGACAGGTTGGCGGCCTCCGCCACCACCATCGCCACATGCTGGTCCAGCGCCTGCTGCGTGGTGCGGCTGGCCGGGCTGGCGATGCTCAGCGACGCCACCGCCGCGCCGCTGTGGTCGCGCAGCGGTGCCGCGGCGGAGACGGCGTCGGCATCGCGCTCGCCCACCGACACCGCATAGCCGGCGGCACGGATTGCCGCCAGTTCCTCGCGCAGCGCCTGCGGCTCGACGATGGTGCGGCCGGTGAAGCGTTCCAGCTGTTGCGCCAGCACCGCCTCCACCACCTCCGGTGCGGCGTAGGCCAGCAGCAGCTTGCCGGAGGCCCCGACATGCAGCGGCCGGCGGTTGCCGATCTCGGTATGCACCCGCACCGATTGCGTAGACTCGTGCCGCGCCACGCAGACCGACTCGAGCCCGTCGCGCACGCGCACGATCACGTTCTCGCCGCAGGCCGCGCCGATCGCCGCCAGCCGCGGCCCCACCAGCTTGACCAGGTCGAACTGTTCGCGCGCGGCATTGCCCACCAGCAGCGCGTTGTAGCTGAGCTTGTAGACCGCCGCCGGCGACTCGCGCGCGATCAGCCCGCGGTGCTCCAGCGTGGCCAGCAGGCGGAACGCGCGCGCCTTGGTCAGTCCGGCGCGCCGTGCCAGTTCGGTCACGCCCAGCGATGGGTGCTCGGCCACCAGCATCAGCAGGCCCAGGGCCTCATCCACCGCTTCAACGATGTAGGTCATCGATCCTTTTCGTCTAGATTCAGAAATGTCCAGCGCAGATTGTAGCGGTCGCCGCAATCGTTCGCGCCGCAAGTGCCGCGCGCCCGGCTTCGACGGCAGCCCCCGCCTTCACCGAATACAGCCTTCGGCACTTCCGAATTCAACGCAGCGGGCAAGCTACGCAATACTCTGGGGATCGCCGTGCCAGCATCGCGCCCTCCCCGCCTCCGCGCTGGCACCACCTGACGCACCGAAGGAGAACAGATGAGCATCAACGGCAAGGCCTATATCGTCGGGGCCTACGAGCACCCGACCCGCAAGGCACCCGACAAGACCGTGGCGCAGCTGCACGCCGAGAGCGCCAAGGGCGCGCTGCAGGACGCCGGCCTGACGCTGGCCGACGTCGACGGCTACTTCTGCGCCGGCGACGCGCCCGGGCTGGGCGCGACCAACATGGTCGACTACCTCGGCCTGAAGGTGCGCCATGTCGATTCCACCGACACCGGCGGTTCGGCCTACCTGGTCCATGTGTCGCACGCCGCGCAGGCGATCGCCGCCGGCAAGTGCAATGTCGCGCTGATCACGCTGGCGGGCCGGCCGCGTTCGGAAGGCTCGACCGGCACGCAGGCGCGCAACTGGGGCGCCAACCTGCCCGACATGCCGTTCGAAAGCCCGTTCAGCCCGGTCACGGTCAACCTGTACGCGATGGTGGCGATGCGCCATATGCACGAGTACGGCACCACCGCCGAACAGCTGGCCTGGGTCAAGGTGGCGGCGTCGCACCACGCGCAGCACAACCCCCACGCCATGCTGCGCGACGTGGTCACCGTGGAAGACGTGCTGAACTCGCCGATGATCTCGGACCCGCTGCACAAGCTGGATTGCTGCGTGGTCTCGGACGGCGGCGGCGCGCTGATCGTGGCGCGCCCGGAAATCGCCGCGACGCTGAAGCGGCCCAAGGTCAAGATCCGCGGCGCCGGCGAATACATCAAGGGCCAGCTCGGCGGCGAAGTCGACCTGAGCTGGTCCGGCGCGCGCTTCTCGGGCGCGACGGCATTTGCCGAAGCGGGCGTGACCCCGGCCGATATCAAGTACGCGTCGATCTACGACAGCTTCACCATCACCGTGCTGATGCAGCTGGAAGACCTGGGCTTCTGCAAGAAGGGCGAAGGCGGCAAGTTCGTCGCCGACGGCAACCTGATCGCCGGCGTCGGCAAGCTGCCGTTCAATACCGATGGCGGCGGCCTGTGCAACAACCACCCGGCCAACCGCGGCGGCATCACCAAGGTCATCGAAGCGGTGCGCCAGCTGCGCGGCGAGGCCCACCCCGCGGTGCAGGCCGCCAACTGCGACCTCGCGCTGGCGCAAGGCACCGGCGGCTACCTGGGCTCGCGCCACGGCAGCGCCACCCTGATCCTGGAACGTGAATAAAGCGCGGGAGCACTGACATGACGACCCCACACATCCCCGCCGTCTACAAGGCACCCGACGAACAGCCTGACAACCTGCCGTTCTGGCAGGCCGCGCGCGAAGGCCAGCTGCTGGTCAAGGTCTGCGACGACTGCGGCAAGCCGCACTGGTACCCGCGCGTGCTGTGCCCGTTCTGCATGGGCACCACCTCGTGGAAGCAGGCCAGCGGCCGCGGCACCATCTACACCTTTAGCGTGACGCGCCGCGCGGGTCCCAACCCGTTCTGCATCGCCTACGTGAAGCTGGATGAAGGCGTGACCATGATGACCCAGATCGTCGACTGCGATCTCGACACGGTGCGCATCGGCCAGAAGGTACAGGTCAAATTCTCGCCCAGCGACGGCGGCGCGCCGGTGCCGACCTTCACGCTCGCCTGAGGCGGCGCGGCAGGCAGCCGGCGCTGCGCCGGCTGCCTGCCTGGGACGTACTGCCGGCTGCTTACTGCCGGCCGGCGGCCATGCTGCCGAACCTGCCGCTGTTGAAGTCGCGGAACGCCTCGGCGATCTGCGCCTCGGTGTTCATCACGAACGGGCCATGGCCGACGATGGGCTCGTCGATCGGCTCGCCGCTGAGCAGCAGCACCACCGCATCGGTGCCGGCCTCGATGCTGACCGCATCGCCGGCACCATCCAGCACCACCATCTCGGCATCGCGCACGGTGGCCTCGGCGTTGACCGTGACCTTGCCGCGCAGCACCACCAGCGCGGTATGCCAGCCTTCGGGCAGCGCCAGCCGCGTGGCGGCGCCCTGGTTCAGGCGCATGTCCCATACGTGCATCGGCGTAAAGGTGCGCGCCGGGCCGCGCTTGCCTTCGTATTCGCCGGCGATCACGCGCACCGTGCCGGCGCCGCCTGGCATCGGCACCGCCGGGATATCGCGGTCGACGATGGCCTGGTAGCCCGGCGCGGCCATCTTGTCGCGCGCCGGCAGGTTGACCCACAGCTGCACCATCTCCAGCGCGCCGCCGCTCTGCGAAAACGCGGGCGAGTGGAATTCTTCATGCAGGATGCCGGCGCCCGCCGTCATCCATTGCACGTCGCCCGGACCGATGACCCCGCCCTGGCCGGTCGAGTCGCGATGCGCGACCTCGCCCTTGTAGACGATGGTCACGGTCTCGAAGCCGCGGTGCGGATGCTGGCCCACCCCGCGCGGACGCTGCGTCGGCGTGAAGTCGGCCGGGCCGGCGTAGTCCAAAAGCAGAAACGGGCTGAGCTGCTTGCCGTGGCTGGTGTACGAAAACATCGAGCGCACCGGGAAACCATCTCCGACCCAGTGCGGACGCGGTGCGCTGTAGACACCCAGAATGCGCTTCATGTCGATCTCCGAGAATGCCTGCCAGGCGTGGCGGGCAATGATCCATAAAGCGATGATAGGTGCCGCGTCCCGCGCGCGGTAGGCGGCGGGATTGCGATGCAGCGTCCTGCGGCTGGAACGATGCCGCCAGCCCCCGCGTCAGAAGCGTCAGAAGCGTCAGAAGCGGTAGCGCACGTAGCCCATGCTGAAGTTGGTGCCGGGATTGGGGTCCTGGATCCCGGCATTGGACAGGTGCTGGAAGCGGTAGCCGATGGTTAGCCGCTGCGCCTTGCCGAAGGCGACGCCCACGCCGACCATGTCCGAAAACTGGAACGCCGAGCCCATCCGGTGGCCGCCGGCGATCTCGGTGTGGCTGAGCACGCGCAGGCCCACCGAGGCCTCGACGAACGGCGTGACATGTTCGCCCGCATAGCTGAGCCGGAAGATCGGCGACACGCCGAACTCGGTCAGCTGGCTCGACGGCCGCGACGACAGCGCGCGCCAGTTCGCGACATTGACCTCGCCGTCCAGCGCCAGCGCCAGCCGGTCCGACAGCTGCCACTGCACGATCTCGTCCCAGCGCGCCGAGACTTCGTACTTCTCTACGCCGTGCCGGTTGTCGCGCCCATAGCCCGCCTGCATCGAGAATGCCGCCGCGCCGGCGGCGGACGGCAGCGCCAGCAGGCAAGCCGCAAACGAGACCATGGCCGCGCGCGGCAGCCCCCCTGACAAAGTGCTTTTCTTCACTGACATCCGTGTTTGTCGGGCAGCGCCTGTGGAACTGGAGGCGCCACCGCATGGTTTTGATCACGGCTCAAGAAGATAGCAGCGCTTCGGCTTTGCAGAAGCCTGCGCCAGGCAAACACAGTGTTCCAATGCAGGAACAATGCGGCGATGCGCGCCAGGGAGACGGCCGTGAAGTCAGCCCTTCAACTCGACCAGCAGGTCCTTCGCCGCCACCCGGTCCCCCGCTTTCACATGCACCGCAGCAATCTCGCAATCGCGGTCGGCGGCGATATGGGTCTCCATCTTCATCGCCTCCAGCGCCAGCAGCGTGGTGCCCGCGGCGACGCGCTGGCCGGGCTGCACCGCCACCGTCACGATCGAACCCGGCATCGGCGCGGCCACATGCAGCGGATTGTCCGGCTCTGCCACCGGCCGGCCCTGGCGCGCGGCCGCGGCCTGCGCGGTGCTGCGCTGCTCGACCAGCGTGGTGCGCGACTGCCCGTTCAGCTCGAACTGGACCTTGATCTTGCCTTCGCCGGCATCGGGGTGGGTGCCCTGCAGCGAGACCAGCAGCGTCTTGCCGGGCTCGATATCGATCGCCACTTCTTCCTGCGGCTGCAGGCCGTACAGGTAAGCCGGCGTCGGCACCACCGAGGTGTCGCTGTACTGGCGCACATGCGCGTGGTACTCGGCCGCCTGCTTGGGATACATCAGGTACGAGGCCAGCTGGCGGTCATCGAGCGGCTGCTCGCACGCCGCCGCGCCGGCGGCGCGGGCCGCATCGAGATCGACCGGCGCGATCCGGTCGCCGGGGCGGTACGGCGCGGGCGGGTCGCCACGCAGCACCTTGCGCGACAGCGCCGCGGGGAAGCCATCGGGCGGGAAGCCCAGCTCGCCCCTGAACAGCGACACCACTGATTCCGGGAAGGCAATCTCCCTGGCCGGATCGCATACGTCGGCGGCGCTCAGGTCGTTGGCCACCATCATTAGCGCCAGGTCGCCGACCACCTTGGAGGTCGGCGTCACCTTGACGATATCGCCGAACATCTGGTTGACCTCGGCATAGGCGCGCGACACCTCGGTCCAGCGGTGCTCGATGCCGAGCGAGCGCGCCTGCTCGCGCAGGTTGGTGTACTGCCCGCCCGGCATCTCGTGGCGGTACACGTCGGCGGTGCCGGCGCGGATCTCGGATTCGAACGGCGCGTAGTAGCGGCGCACCCCTTCCCAGTACATCGACGCCTCGTGCAGCCGCTCCAGGTTCAGGCCCGGGTCGCGTTCGCTGCCGGCCAGCGCGGCGGCAATGCTCGACAGGTTGGGCTGCGAGGTCAGCCCGCTCATCGCGTCGAGCGCGCCGTCGACCGCATCGCAGCCGGCCTCGATCGCGGCCAGGGCCGACGCGGCCGAGATGCCGCTGGTGTCGTGCGTGTGGAAATGCACCGGCAGCCCGGTCTCTTCCTTGAGCGCCCTGACCAGCGCCGCGGCCGCCTGCGGCCGGCAGATGCCGGCCATGTCCTTGATCCCCAGCACATGCACGCCGGCCCGCTGCAGCTCGCGCGCGATGCCGACGTAGTACTTCAGGTCGTACTTGGAACGCCTGGGGTCGAACAGGTCGCCGGTATAGCAGATCGCGCCCTCGCACAGCGCGCCGCTCTCGCCGACGGCATCGATCGCCACGCGCATATTGCGCACCCAGTTGAGCGAATCGAACACGCGGAACAGGTCGACGCCGGCGCCGGCCGCCTGGCGCACGAAGAAGCGCACCACGTTGTCGGCATAGTTGGTATAGCCGACCGCGTTGGAGCCGCGCAGCAGCATCTGGAACAGCACGTTGGGCACGCGCTCGCGCAGTTGCTCCAGGCGCTGCCACGGGTCTTCCTTGAGGAAGCGCAGCGCCACGTCGAAGGTGGCGCCGCCCCAGCACTCCAGCGAAAACAGCTGCGACAGCTCGCGCGCATAGAACGGCGCGATCGGCAGCATGTCGGCGGTGCGCATGCGCGTGGCGAACAGCGACTGGTGCGCGTCGCGCATGGTGGTGTCGGTCAGCAGCACCGGCTTGTGCTCGAGCATCCAGCGCGAAAACTTCTCCGCGCCCAGCTCGCGCAGCCGGTCGCGCGTGCCGTAAGGCAGCGCGGCGCCGGTGTCGATCGCCGGCAGCACCGGCGCCGGCAGCGGCAGCGACGGCAGCGCGCGGCCGCTCATCTCCGGGTGCCCGTTGACGCTGACTTCGCCCAGGTAGCGCAGCAGCCTGGTGGCGCGGTCCTGGCGTTTGGCGAAGGCCAGCAGCTCCGGGGTCTGGTCGATGAAGCGCGTGGTGACATCGCCCGCGCGGAACGCGGGATGGTTGATGACGTTCTCGAGGAATTGCAGGTTGGACGCGACGCCGCGGATGCGGAACTCGCGCAGCGCCCGGTCCATGCGCCGCATCGATTCCGGCGCGGTCGGCGCCCAGGTGGTGACCTTGACCAGCAGCGAGTCGTAGTACGGGGTGATCACCGCGCCGCCGTAGGCGGTGCCCGCATCGAGCCGCACGCCGAAGCCCGCGGCGCTGCGATACGCGGTCAGGCGGCCGTAGTCCGGCAGGAAGCCGTTCTCCGGGTCTTCGGTGGTGATCCGGCACTGCAGCGCATGGCCGTTCAGCGCGATGTCGTGCTGCACCGGCACACCCGCGGCGCGCACCACGATCCTGCCGTCGGCATCGCGCGTGTTCTCGGTCATGCCGATATGGCCGCCCTCGGTGATGCGGATCTGCGCCTTGACGATATCGATGCCGGTGACCATCTCGGTGACCGTGTGCTCGACCTGGATGCGCGGATTGACTTCGATGAAATAGAACTGGCCCGAGTCGGCGTCCATCAGGAACTCGACCGTGCCGGCATGGGTGTAGCCGACCGCGCGCATCAGCCGCAGCGCCGACTCGCACAGCGCGGCTCGGCCGGCATCGTCCAGGTACGGCGCGGGCGCGCGCTCGACCACCTTCTGGTTGCGCCGCTGCACCGTGCAGTCGCGCTCGAACAGATGCACCAGGTTGCCGTGGGTATCGCCCAGCACCTGCACTTCGACATGGCGCGCGTTGCGCACCAGCTTCTCGACATAGACCTCGTCGTTGCCGAACGCCGCCAGCGCCTCGCGCCGCGCCGCGGCGAGCGCGCCTTCCAGGTCCTGCTCGCCCTCCAGCACGCGCATGCCGCGCCCGCCACCGCCCCAGCTGGCCTTGAGCATCAGCGGATAGCCGATGCCGGCGGCCAGGCGCTTGCACGCCTCCAGGTCATCAGGCAAAGGCTCGGTCGCCGGCATCACCGGCACGCCCGCCGCGACGGCCGCATTGCGCGCCGCCACCTTGTTGCCGAGCTTGCGCATCACCTTCGGCAAAGGGCCGATCCAGCGGATGCCCGCGTCGATCACCGCCTGCGCGAACTCGGGGTTCTCCGACAGGAAGCCATAGCCCGGATGGACCGCGTCGACCTTTGCCTGGCGCGCGATGCGCAGGATATCGTCGATATCGAGATAAGCCGCCAGCGGCTTCTTGCCCTCGCCGACCAGGTAGCTCTCGTCGGCCTTGAAGCGATGCAGCGCGAGGCGGTCCTCCTTCGAATAGATCGCCACCGTGCGGACGTTCATTTCGGCGGCCGCGCGCATCACGCGGATCGCGATCTCGGAGCGGTTGGCAATCAGCAGGGATTGGATCGGGCGATAGTCCATGGCGGCAGGAAAATGTCCCGCCGTGCGCGGTGGCCCGGCGGAAGGTCAGGTGAGCGGGAATGGCGGCGTGCGGGCGCGATCCAGCATGCGCCCATTCCGGGGGTGGGCGCAAGAAATGCGCCACGGACCTGCTTGCTGATTTACAAGGGAATTCCGGCCGCCGAACGCCTGGATGAAATGCAGAACTGAAAATGCGCGGATTTCATCCGGCGACGCGGCGACCGGCAGCCCGCTGCGCGGGAAGAGAGAAGATGGGAAGCTGAACGACCCCGGCGCATGGCCACGATGGCCGCCCGGGCGATGGCGCGATGCGCACTGGCGGGGCCAGAAAAAACAAAACCCCGGAAGACCGCGATCTTCCGGGGTTCCGCCGCCAAGGACGGTTGTCATTGGCGGAGACGGAGGGATTCGAACCCTCGATCCAGGTTTTGGCCCGGATGCTCCCTTAGCAGGGGAGTGCCTTCGACCTGTATGCCTTGCTGCGCAAGGCTTTGCGGCTCGCCGTGCTCGCCGCGCCCTCGGCCACGTCTCTTGATTCACTATTACACCACGCAGTCCGCGTGGAAGGCTTTAGTGTAGCAGTTCCCCTTATTCCAGTGTGGGCTTTCAGCGGGGCACAATTAGGCAGCCCGCTGCTGATGGCAGGGCTTTCCAACGGCACCGAGGAACGGGGCGCAAAGCACCAAGTACCGTGCATCCCACTTATGAGGATGACGTACATGGGCACCATCATCGAACGGCGCACGAAGCGCGGTGAAGTCAAGTTTCAGGCAAAGATTCGTCTCGCGGGCACGCCGATCATCTCCAAGGTATTCGACAGCCGGGCGGACGCAGAGGCGTGGATCGCCGCTGTAGAGCCTGAGATGCGGGCGCGCTCTCGCACTGCCGCTCGGGAACAGGCCGTAGCAAAGCAAGTTCGAGAGTTCCGCGACAGGCCGCGCATAGTGGCTGACCTGTTGCATAGGAACCTCTGCGAAGTAACCCCCTTCAAGAAGGGCGCGGAGGCAGAAGTCAACCACACGCGCAGCATTCTGAAGTACCCGCTCACACGCATTCACCTTGAGAACCTGACCCAGCGGGACGTCAGGGAATGGCGGGATAAGCGAAGCCAGCACGTCGCGCCCAGCACGGTCAATCGGGAATTGAACATCCTCAGCGCTGTGTTCAAGCACGCCGCTAGTGAATGGGACATCGCACTGTGCAAGAGCGTCCTTACCTCGGTGAAGCGGCCACCGAATCCGCCAGGACGAGTCCGCAGGCTATCGCGGCAGGAGGAGGCTGCTCTGCGCCGGGCGGGAGAGGAGACGCGAAACCCGTATGTCCTTTCGATCTTCGACTTGGCGCTGGAGACTGCCATGCGCCGAAGCGAAATACTCGGACTGGAGTGGGAGCGCATCAGCTTCGAGCGGCGGTCAATCCAACTCATCACGGCGAAGAACGGGACACCAAGGGGCGTGCCCCTATCACGCAGGGCGATGGAGATACTGCGGGCCTTGCAGCAGATCGCTGCCCGCGAACTCGGCCATGAGTGCGCGGTAACTTCCGGCCCCGTGTTCCCCGGCCTTACTGTCAACGCCTTCAAACTGGCCTTCACGCGCATGGTGCAGCGCGCCGGGTTGGAGAACTTCAGGTTCCATGACCTGCGGCACGAAGCCACTTCCCGCCTATTCGAGAAGGGCTTGTCTCAGATGGAAGTGTCAACTATCACGGGCCACAAGGACCCTCGAATGCTGGCCCGGTACACGCACCTGCAAGTCAAAGACTTAGCAGCAAAGCTGGACTGATTCAGCGGTTATGCGGCGCGAGGCAGCGTGACTTTACAGCGGGGGTACTTCCTGCACCCCCAAAACGGCCCGCCCTTCCCTTCGCGCTCAACTAACTTCACCCCGCAGGCGGTACATGTCGGCGTCCGGTAATCGCCCTTGAATGCCTGGGCCAGCAATGTCGCCTGCTTGTACTGATCGAGTGCACGAATCCGTTCGACTATGGCCGCACCGTCAAGCAACTGAATGCCGGCCCGCTCCGCCGACTCCTGCACTGGCCGCCCGACATAGCCAGACAGTGACCAGAAGACGCCCCGCCGCACTTTGCGTTCGTGCATGACACCGCCGAGTGCCCGTACCTACTCCACCTTCACCGGCTTGTGCCACGCTTTGCACTGGACGACTGCCACGGGGACATCCAGGCCGGCCTTATACAGAGTGGCGTCGATCCCGCCATCCGGCCCGTGTGGGACAGTCTTGACAGTGAATCCCATCGCTTCGTAGTACGAAACGCAAAGCAGCTCGAATCGCTTCCACTCTAAGAGCTTGAGCGCCTCAAGACTCCAGCTATTGATTTCCGGCTTCTCGGATGTCGCCGCTGTCCGTACCGGCGTGCTGACTTCCTTTGATTCAGCATGCGCACCGGCTTGTCCGCTAGCATCTGGGAAGGCTGACCGAGGCGGTGACGGTGGCCGGCTAGAGCGGGATCGTTGTGCCCTGAGCGAGGGTTCCTGCTGCGTGCTACTCCCTCCCCGCTGCCGCCGCTCACGGATGTATGACAGCAAGCCTAGGAATCCGAACATCGCTGTTGGAACCCAGGCCAACGACTGGATCATCATCGCAATGCCGGTGAGGAACGAATTCGACGCGAACGCAGCGGGCACGACCCCACCGAACACAATGTAGGCTCCCACCGCCAGGGCAACGGAGACCCACCACGGGGCATCCAGCAATACGTCGCTTAGCGACGGCTCATTTCTCTTTCGACCCATTGTCCCAACCTATTCTTGCTCTGCTGACGGCGCGATAGTGCAGCAGGCGCTGAGGGAGCCGCGCCTACAGCAAATCTACGCGAGAAAGCTGCGACTCGCGTTGCGCCGCACCAACACCCCGCCGAAGAAGGGCGACATAGAATTGCTCTCCAAAAGCCCCACGCCCCGCAACGGGCATGGAACACATCCTCTCCCCGCTACAATCTAGTTACGTCCCTCTCAAGAGGAATGTCCGGGAAACAACATGTCCTTGAAGCTCGATGAGTCCACGCTAAATGAATGGGTAGCCAACGAGGTAGAAGAATCAGAGACTTTGGAGTTCAAGAGCGCCTTGCCGGGGCGCGATGATAGGGGAAAGCACGAGTTCCTAAAGGATGTTGCCGCGATGGCGAACGTCAACGGGGGCACCATCGTCTATGGAATCTCCGATGAAGACGGTACAGCGGGTGCCCTTGTGCCGATAACATCTGCCTCAGCAGATGCGGAAATACTGAGGTTGGGCCAATCCTTGGACGCCAGCATTGAGCCTCGGCTCTCTGGCGTCAAGTTTTCCGCCGTACCGATCACCGCTGGAGGCTTTGTCTTGGCCGTGTGTGTCGAGCGGAGTTTTTCCGGCCCTCATCGCGTTACCTTGAACGGCAAGAGCGCTTTCTATTTGAGGGCGCAGCGCCATGTGACCGAATTCTCCTACCCTCAACTCCGTGAGGCATTCAACCTTAGAACACTCGCCGAGGATAGGGTACGAGCATTCCGGGCGGACCGATTGGCACGCATTAAATCTGGACGAACTCCGCGCCGATTGAAGGCTGGCGCGCAGTACGCCATTCACATTCTTCCCCTCGTATCTTTCGCGCAGTCAACTAAGGTGGAACTCTCCCGACTTTCCACGGAGAACAGACACCTTCTCTATGGTCGCTTGTCGTCTCTGTCCTGCTACCACAACCTCGACGGGCTTGTTTGGGCCTCTCACCTCGACGCCGAGCACGATCACAAGTACGTTCAAGCATTCCGAAATGGCGCAATCGAGTCTGTCGGGTTCGCAGGCGCCCTAATCGACAACCGGAAAATCCTCCCTTCTACGCTTTTGGCCGAGGAGTTCCGAGCAGCACTGGCGGCACAGTTGCCGGTCCTCTTGTCATTGGGCGTTTCCGGCCCAATCGCCGTCGCTGTGACCTGGCTATCTGTGGGCGACTATGAATTCCCCACCACCAACTACCATTCAACCCGCGCCGACAGGGACGATCTGGAAGTTCCGGAGGTTTGGGCGGACTCAATAGATGCGGTCACCGCTGACATCGACACCGTGGCGCGCCCGCTGCTAGATACACTCTGGCAATGCTTCGACGTGTATCGCTGCCCACTCTATGATGAGCAAGGTAACTGGATAGCAAGGTAACTAGAAAGCCGGCTACACACAGGACGCTGCTGGCAGAAGACCACCCACAACACGAAAATGAAATGAGAGTCATTGCCTTAATCCCCGCTCTGATGCTTGCGGCATGCGCCTACGTGCCAGCCGACTACAAAGCCGGCCTCGTCAATGGCGACCCAAAGAAGATTGTTGAGCGCGTCCTTTACGAACAGCCTGAAAGCAAACGCCCAGACTACGTGCGAGTCACGGATGCCTACGTCGAATTCGGTGAGGGTGTCAGCGGCTCGTCCTTCGACACGGGCGTTGGGACCGTCTCTAGCTACCGCAAGGACGTCACGCGGGTGTACTACAGGTCAATGGCCGAGGCGAAGCTGCTGAACCGCGTGTCGATGAAGGGGCATTGGTACGTGGTCGAGCCGAGGTCGGCTCAAGGCCGGACACTGGCACAAGTGTACGTGGACGAGCGGCAGGACGCCGAGAAGCTGGTGGACGCGCTGATGGCGCTGAAGGCTCTTGCGCCTGCTACCGAGTGAGCGGAGCCGGCCCGGTTACCGGCCCGGAGACTTGCCGGCCTTCGTGTTTGTCAGCGCGGCAATCAGCAGCGTTCATAGCGGTAGGCCCTTCCTCCTGGCTGATGCCACCCAACCCCCAACGACAGAGCGGCGGCAATGCCCCGCGAAATGTCCGAACTCGTCAGCGGACTGGCAAGTTGCGGCGTCACGCTCGCCCTATCTTCCGCTTCGCAGGCCTTAAGGTGCGCGTTAAGCTCCCGCTTCTGCACACTCACTGTGCTCGCCGGCAACCCCGCGAAGAACTCCTGAACACGGGCCGACACCCAAGCTGGTTTGGACTGTCGTGGCGGCACCGTCAGCCTTCGCAGCGGCTTGCCATCCGCGCCGTTGATCTGGCCCAGCAAGGTTGACCCCGCGAATGTCCGATGCAGGTACTCGGCATCGTCCTTGCCCAACACGACCACGAAGTTCGCCTCGTCCGAGGTCATGTCACGCAGTGAACAGCGACCTACGGCTTGGTAGATGGTAGGCATTCGCTGCGCCCGCATTGCGTCATCGCTTCCGAGTCCGGGGATCAGGTCGCGCAGCCATCGCAACTGTGGCGTGCTCAAGTTCGTCACGGCCAGTGCCGCAATGTCGTGCGAGTCTTGAAAGGAGTTCAGACCGTGCGCAACAGCCGGAATCAATCGCCAAGGTGCGCCCTCGGGCGAATGCTTGTCGGTGTACCTGCCGTTCATCTGAAGCAACCAAGGCTCGTCTCTGGTGCCGCGACCAACTTGAATGTCCTCGAAGAACTTCTCGACTGCGCGGACACACCAGTCGATAACCCGATAGCCCGGCGCCGCACTGTCCTCGCCGGTTTCGAAATGCTTCTCCAAGTTCGTCCGCGTTGCCCGATCCTCCGGGTGAAGGAGGTAGCCAAAGTACAGGTTGCGGGCCTGCGTGACGTGAGTGTTCCGGTCGGGGTTCAGCTTAGAGACGATCCCCTCGTGCCGCTGGAAGTCCACGCAGTACACTCGCGTCCACAGGATGGCGAGCATGGTGTCCTCGAACAACGCCGCAAGGAAGATCACCTCGTCAAAGTCGCGGAACTCGTCAGGCGGCGTAACGGCTGCCAAGCCGATTTCCCTCGACAGCGAACTAGCGTTGTCTTTCAGGGCTTGAATGTCACTCGGTGCCACCACAGAAACGCGACTGGAGGGCCGGCGCACCAGCGCCGCAACGGCTTTCAATCCGAGCAAGTAGTCGCCGGCACTGCCTGCTGCAATCCGTTCGACTTGCTCTAGCATGCCGGCCCGCACCGTAAGTGTTCCGGTGCTCTCGTCAATGTCGAACACGGAGGCCAGATAGTCCGCCTCGACGCGCCGCCGCTCAGGATTGTCGCCGGGTGTGTACTTGCTAAACTCCACCGGCTCGAATGCCTCGTCCATCACCAATGCCCAATTGCACTTGGATTTGATGTTGGGCACCAGCTCCAGGCACGTCGCCGTGGTGACTAGCACGATTACGCCCTGCCGCCCGGTGCGGGTATTGACGGCGGACAGTGCAGCTGCACGAACGCCTCCCTCGCCGGAGGACGTGTTTCCCGTGTGGACTTCCACGACACTGCGAGTGCTGCCCGCCTGAGCAAGCGCGGCTCGCAAGTCACCAGCCGTCTGCTTGAGAAGCTGGATGGTTCGGGACGCGATAAGGTAGTTTCGTTGGCTGTCGTCCTGAACAATGCTGGCGATCATGGCCCGCGTTTTACCGGAACCAACCGCCGCATCCACGAAGAACATGGGCTTCATGTGGCTCATAATAAAAGTGCTTTTTCCAATACTTTTGCAAGTCTCCTATAAGGACTATAAGGACAACTGCAAAACTCTAACGAGCGGTATTTTATCTGCCGTATGGTAGGGGCGCGCCCGTGAACTGGCGCGTTCGCCTATTCATACAGACCACCCGGCATCCGCCATGACGGCTACTAGGTCAGGCTCGCCCTGGGCAAAGCGGAAGAACGCATCCCCCTGCTCGCGGGCCAACTTGGCAAGGTCGTCCGTGCGCCAGCCACAGTCATCCCGCACTTCAAGCCGCCCCGTCGGGTAAATCCGGGCTGTGTACTTGCCGTGCTGCACCTCGCGGAACTCGCCGGCACGCTCCGCCCGTTCGGCATCCTTTTGGCCGAGCCAGTAGTCCCGGCTACGATGTTGTGGCAGGCCCGCCGCCGCCCTGTCCTGCATCATCGCCAACCTGTCCAGCTGGCCATCCGCCGTCCATTTGGCAGGGCTTCGCCTCTCAGCGCAGGCCGCGCAGCTTCCGTCCCGCACGAGGCGGGTTTGGCTGCCGCATTGCTGCTCTCCCCACACCGGGTGGGCGAATACCTTGGCGCATCGACACTCGACCGTGTATCGTCGCTGACCGCGCTCCCAAGCCGCGAATCGCTCGGCGTCCTTGCACTTGGCTGCGATGTACCGCATCACGGCGGCGTCGTTATGGACAGCCTCCCAAAGAACCCTCGTGAGGCGTGCAGCCCCTATGTGCTGCCCGAACTTCTGGTAATGCCGCAGATGCGGCGGCAGTCCAAGGCTGCCCGCTGGCCGTCCGCGGCGCGGGGCTGCGTGCGCGTCCTTCGTGCCCTTCTTCTCGTTCATTTCTGCTCCATCGGCAGATACTCCGCCAGTGCTGGGGTACATGGGGTCGCCGCCCCGCCCGCACAATGCCTCATCTCGACCCGCCCCCTCACGCAATCACGAAGTGCGATGCGTGGTGCCGCCCTGCCGTGTCGCCGCTGTCGTCCGTAATGACCAGCGCGCTGCCAACTACCGCATGGACACGGTACGCCTTCCCAAGCGTGAGCCATTCGTCGGCGTCCTCCGCGTCAATGCACAGCACCATGTCCCCAGCGGCAGCAGTACGCTGCGCCGCGCCGAACTCTCCCAACGGGTAACGCTCCTCTGCCTCGGCATCGAATCCGGCCAGCATTGACGGAAGCAACCCCTGCCCCTCCGGACTCATACTGCTGAGGAAATCCCTCGCGCACTGATTGCGCCAATCCGCCAGGACGGCACCGGCAGGCATGGCCTTGCGTGCTGCGAGCCAGTGCTCGGCGCCGAACTGGCCGAGGCCATAGGCAGCGTCGTGCTCGTCCTGGCTGTAAGCGTTGGCGGGGATTTGCTGGGCGGTATGGGGAACTGCGCGGCGCATGGTGCGGCCTCCTATTGAATGAGTGGAGGTCCGCCGTGCATCGGCCAAGATACGGGCGGCGGACCGAAGGCGGGGTTGGCCGACCGGTCAATAGGAAACCGGCACACCCGAAGGTGTCCCCGCCCCGGCCCGCCATTGAAAGGGCGTGCGGAGGCAACGCACAAATGATAATGCCGCGCATGGCGGCAGTGCGCCTATTGATCCCGAGCGGCCAAGCCCGTTCGCGTTTGTCTACGCGAGGTCCGCATCCTAGGCGCCCCTCATCACCCCCATCAAGGGCAATCGATGTACCCACGGCGGGCACACTGCAAGGCAGGTGACACCGAGATTTCCTGTCGGACCGACGTTGTATGTATTCAGGGAAAATGAAGGAAATGGCTCAACCACGCGGGTTTCCGGGTAGGTGAAGTGAGGGACAATCTCAGGTGGGCCGCCCGTGCGCATCCACCATTGTGTTCACTGCCGCACTTTTTTGTAACAGGACGTGGAGTCGCGGGTTTACAACAATCTGTACGGGAGGGGCGCAGCCGTGCGCGCACCCGCTCCCGATTACATGCGCCGTCAGTCCGGGCGCGATCCCTGCGCTTCCGCACAGTACCGTTTGACCGTGGCCGCGCCTATCCCGAAGTGCTCCGCCGTGGCGGCGATGCTCGCGCCGTGCTCGGCACGCCATGAGGCAACCGTGGCGGCGTCGGCGGCCCGTGCCCTGCCCTTGTACTTGTCCGGGCTGGTACGCTTGGCCTCCTCGATCCCCCGGCGCTGCATCTCTCGCCGGTTCAGGTAATCCGCCTCGCCCTGGGCAGCCATGAATGCCAGCACCGCGTCCCGCGTGGCCTTGGCAATTGCGTCCGTGGCGCCGCCGTCGAACACCATCCCGTTCAGCGTACATTCCACCCGCACCCCCTTGTCCATGAGGCGGCGCATCGTGGCGTGCAACTCGTCATACCGACGCGAGATACGGTCCAGCCAGCGCACCACCAGTACCCCGCCCTTGCGCAAGTCCCGCTCAACGTGCTGCCACTGCGGCCTGTCAGCCGGCGCTATGTGATAGCCCGACACCCCCTCGTCTATGAACACGTCGTCTGAGGCTACACCATGCGCTGCTGCGTCGGCGTACTGGCTTGCGCTGCTCTGGCCGTCGATGGTGGAGACGCGCCCGTAGTACAGGCGACGTGAGTTGCTGTGGCTCATGCTGGCTCCTTGGCTCAATGGGTTGCTGGCTCAATAGTACGAACTAGCTCAAATACGGTCAACCCTATTAATCCATGCCGCAAGCCGCGTCTGTCTAGCTCGTTGCGGTACACCGTATTGAGCCAGAACAGACCACTACCCGCTCCAGCCGCTCTGGCGTGTTGGTGGGCGTATCGCCGGGCCAGCCACTACGGCTAGGCGCGCTACGCGTTTCATGTGGGGCGCGGGGGGGTGCTACGCGTTTCATGCGCGTGCTCGCGTCGATTTGCGGGCACGTTCGGGAGGGTGCATACGGGGGGAATCGACCTCGCGTGCACGGCGTGACTGCCCGCAAATAGGCAATGCAAATTTTGGTTGGCGCCTCCACAGGGTATTGCTCGCATGCACTAAAGGCGCTTTTGATACTGGCGCAGATCGGAAAATCGGTTTATAAATAGCTGTACTTGTCTGCTTATAAATGAAGAGATTTCAACGGTCCTCGTAGACCCAGGGGCTTTCTTGCCCAAGGTGCACGGAGGCGGGCCGACCACTACAACTTGGGTCAAGGTAAGGATTGTATGATCAAAACCATCTCTATTCAGGGCGTCAAGAGCTTTCCGAAGGATGAACCGCATACGATCACGATTGATAACAAGCGCGTGGCATTGTTCTATGGGATTAATGGTGCCGGAAAATCCACCATTGGGGAAGTTATTCATCGCAATGGAAACAACCGAGAACCATACGCTGACTGCGCACTAGAGGTAACAGGTCAAGGGCCCTACTGCTATTTGGTATACAACGACGAGTTTGTGGATCGGAACTTCCGTGGCAAGGCGGAGTTTCCCGGAATCTTTACCATTGGCGAAAAAGATGCCAGTGCCCTACAGGAGGAAGAGGAAAAACAAAAAGAATACGACGAACTTGCTCGCCTTCGTGAAACTCTGAAAGAGCAAAGGGCGCGCCGTACGGATGATGGTAAAAGGGCGCTACAAACCGCCAGCAACGCAACCTGGGGCATCTACCAAAATTATAGTGATGGCCCTCTCAAGGCTTGCACAACAGGCTATGGGAACTCAAAGCAAAAACTGTTCGACCAGTTGGCTGGGGTGAAACTGACTGAAGGCGAAGTGCCGGCCACTATCGAAGACATGTCGGCGCGCTTGAAGGACTTAGAAGGCAATCAACCGGAGGCGAAAGAAAAACGATCGATAGATTTCTCCCAACTTGCGAGCGTAGAAGGCGACTTGCTGTGGGGCACTGCGGTTGTTGGATCATCCGAAAGTTCTCTGTCAGCATTGATCCACGAATTGGGGAACATCGACTGGATCGGTCAGGGCCGCAAGTACCTCTCCAAAGACGTGTGTCCGTTCTGCCAGCAGGGGCTACCCCACAACTTTACGGATGAACTCTCCGTGTTGATCGATGGCGTATACCGAAAGCAGGTGGAGAGCATCGGTGATTTGGTACGGGATTATTCCGCTGCGATTGAAGCGGTCCAGACTGCCGTAGAAACCATCTTACGTGAGGAGTCATTCGCACTGGAGCACCAGATGTTTCAGCAGCGGTGGGCAGAACTCAAACTGCAGCTACTCACCAATCTTGCCACGATGCGAACCAAGCAGGAACGTCCGGGCGAGGTCGTAGCTATCAAGTTGTCAAGCGACGCCGTGAAGTTGCTTTCTCAGGCGCTTACCGATGTCAATGCTCGCATCCAAACATACAATGATCGCATTAGAAATCGCGCCACTGAAAGAAAGAAGGTCCATACCGACTTCTGGAAACGCATGCGACACGACTACGCGCCGGCGATTGACACCTACTCGTCTATCCAGGCGGCCATTAATACCGATGTTGGGGAGATTGACCGCCAGTCGGAGGAGCACAGGCTCCGCATGGTTGCCCTTCAGGATCGCCTGGCTGAGTTGAGAAAAAAAAATGTGAACACGGACCATGCTGTAGAGGCAATCAACAAGCGATTGCGGAGCTTGGGCGTATTGGCATTCCAGATCAAGAAGAAAGAAGGGGCCGGCAACCTCTATTGTCTAGAACGCCCTGGCGAAGGGGTGGACGAATACCGGTCGCTAAGCGAAGGAGAGAAGACATTAATCTCATTTTTTTACTTCTTGGCCCACGTCAATGGGGCGTTAGACGTGGAGAATCCAGTTGTTCACGACAGGAAAATCGTTGTTGTTGACGACCCCATCTCCAGCCTCTCACACAACTATGTCTACGACATAGCTTCGATTGTCGTCAACGAGATCATCGGTGGGACAGTAGGTAGTAAATCGCTGAAGCAAGTATTCATCCTTACACACAGCCTATTTTTCTATCACGAATTATTAAAGCTCCTCGGTACTGCCAAAAACTGTCAGTTTTTCCGCGTACTCAAGAATGGTACTACCGCAGTCCTTCCGATGGACAAGGGGGCTATCAAAAACGAATACAGCGCATTCTGGCAGGTGCTCAAAGACGTCAGAGACGGGCATGGCAACGAAGTGTCTGTGCCCAATGCGATGCGTTGTATTTTCGAGTATTTCTTTGCATTCACGCAGCAGGAAGAAAAGTTCAAAGATGCGCTTAAGTCCCTAGAAGCGGAAGACTATACATTCACGCCCCTAGCGAGGTATTTGGATCGCAAGTCTCACGCCGATCCGATCAACCTGTTTGATCACGGTGGTTATGATGGGGCCTATTACTTGGCGAAGTTCAAGACGGTATTTGAGCGGACTCAATACACCGATCACTATGCCACCATGATGGGGGAGGAACCTCCAGAGGCGCAGGCGCCCGCATAGGCGGGGATTTGCCACCGTAACGACGCCATACTCGTTCGGCTTAAGGTTGAACACCCTGCCCGCTGCAGTCAGCACATCAGCTTTTCTCCCCCATCGGGTCTACACTCGATAGCCTATTAACTGCGTCGGACAGCAAGCGTGCCGCCAACCCATCGCCGGCCCCATACGCACCAGCGGTCCCGCCCTCGCTATGCCCCATCAAGGCCATGCGCACATCGGCGGCGACTGCCGCAGCACGGCACTTGTCCGCAAACAAATGCCGCCATGAGTGGAACGCAACATCTTTATCCTTGATCTTGCAGACGTTGCGCAACAGCTTCCCGTATCGCTTGCTGAAAGCTGCCGATACGTTGCCATACTTATCGGCCTTCACTGGCAGCAGCGGCCCTTCTGGTAGCGCCTGCGCCCATGACCAGAAGTGCGATAGCTCCTGATGCAGCGGTACCCATCGGCGACTGCCTGCGTTCTTCAGGGTCATAGGAATGCCGGGTGCGTGCTCGCCTTCGTCCGTGATTCGGATGCCCTGCACGCCGTCGCGCTCTATCAGGTCGCATCGGCGAAGCTGGTGGAGTTCATTTAGTCTCGCCCCTGTCCACTTCGCTAACCTGGGCAGCCAGTACATCGCGGGGTCGCTTTCGCGCATTCCCGCCGTAGCATCCAGCACGGTTTGCGCCTGCCCCGTCGTGTAAGGCTTACGCAGTTCAACGGCACGCTTCGGCGGCGGTAGCTCTGCACCCTCGGCAGGATTGCTCTCGATCATGCCCCGCCCCTTGGCAATGCCCAGCAGTAGCCGAATGAAGCCCAGCTTCTTGTTCGTGGTGGCAATGCTGTTGCCGGCCTCTATCCAGCCGTCACGCAAGGCGACAATGCTCTGCCGAGTAATGGCGTGGATGTCAGGGTCGTTGGCCTCTCGCACAGCGCGAGTCACAGCGTCCACGGTTTTTGCCGTGGGTTGCCTGTCTCGTCGCCAGACCGGAATGAGGGTAGATAGTTTCGCGCCACTGCGGTTCGTGGGGGCCGATCCGAATGTGGAGCTTTCCGCGCTCGCTGATGCGGCGGGCTGCGGCAAGGGTACTGCCGGATGCTCGAAGGTTGGTATGCCCCGCTTCAGGCAAAACTCATCATCAAGGTGTACAGCAGCGCGCAATGCGAGGCGTGCCGCAGTAGCTCGTTCTTTAGTACGGAGGCTGTAGATGATCTCCCGCTTGCCGTAGGCGGCAACGAGGTCAACAGGGATTTTTTTACGGAAGTAGTAGACGCCGTTTCGGCGGGTGATGTGCATCGCTGTTTCTCCCTCGGTGTAAGTGACACGCGGAAGGTGCAGCGGTGTAAGGTGTCTCTTTGGCGGAATCCCAAGCCCCCGCAAGGGCTTGGGTCCACACTCGCCATGACTGGCGGAGACGGAGGGATTCGAACCCTCGATCCAGGTTTTGGCCCGGATGCTCCCTTAGCAGGGGAGTGCCTTCGACCTCTCGGCCACGTCTCCCAAACTTGCGTTGTGTGAGGGAGCCACACAACGAAGCGCGTATTCTAGCGATGCCGCGGAAGTTGGTCAATGAAAAATCTATGACTCAACACAAAATTTGCGGCGTCGCCAGAAAAGCTTACGAACGGATCACGCCTGTTCCAGTTCGAAGGCCTTGTGCAGCGCGCGCACGGCCAGTTCCATGTACTTCTCGTCGATCAGCACCGAGATCTTGATCTCCGAGGTGGAGATCATCTGGATGTTGATGCCCTCTTCCGACAGCGTGCGGAACATCTTGCTGGCGATGCCCACGTGCGAGCGCATGCCCACGCCCACCACCGACACCTTCGACACCTTCGGGTCGCCCGACACGCTGCCGGCGCCGATATGCGCCTTCACGCCATCGTTCAGGATGGCCAGCGCGCGCTGGTACTCGCCGCGCGGCACGGTGAAGGTGAAGTCGGTCTTGCCGTCGACGGACTGGTTCTGGATGATCATGTCGACGTCGATATTGGCGTCGGCGACCGGGCCCAGGATCTGGTAGGCGATGCCGGGCTTGTCCGGCACGCCCAGGACGGTGATCTTGGCTTCGTCGCGGGCAAAGGCGATGCCTGAGATGACAGCGGCTTCCATGGTGGAGTCTTCTTCCTCAAAAGTGATCAGCGTGCCCGAGTGCATTTCCTGCTCGAGCGGCATAAGCGGGTCGGTCAGCGACGACAGCACGCGGGTCTTGACGCGGTACTTGCCGGCGAACTCCACCGAGCGGATCTGCAGCACCTTGGAACCGAGGCTGGCCATTTCCAGCATTTCCTCGAAGGTGATCTGGTCCAGGCGGCGGGCGTCCTCGACCACGCGCGGGTCGGTGGTGTAGACGCCGTCGACGTCGGTGTAGATCAGGCACTCGTCGGCCTCGATCGCGGCGGCGATGGCCACGGCCGAGGTGTCCGAGCCGCCGCGGCCCAGCGTGGTGATGTTGCCGTCGTCGTCGATGCCCTGGAAGCCGGTGATCACGACCACGCGGCCGGCGTCGAGGTCGGCCAGGATGCGCTCGTCGTCGATCGACTCGATGCGCGCCTTGGTGTAGGACGAATCGGTCTTCACCGGGACCTGCCAGCCGGTGTAGCTGACGGCGTCGATGTCCTCGCCGTGCAGCGCGATCGCCAGCAGCGCCACGCTGGCCTGTTCGCCGGTGGAGGCGAGCATGTCCAGTTCACGCGGATTGGGCTGGGGCGAAATTTCCTTGGCGAGTCCCAGCAGGCGATTGGTCTCGCCCGACATGGCCGAAGGCACCACGACTACGCGGTGACCGGCGCGGTGCCACTTGGCCACGCGCTTGGCGACATTCTTGATGCGTTCCGTGGAACCCATCGAAGTGCCGCCGTATTTGTGAACGATGAGAGCCATCTTCTTGTCGACGCCAGCGATTGTGCAAAGCCTTTGAAAATACACGAACCGGCCCGGTCAGGCAAGGCACATGGGGCCCGAGGATGGCAGATCGGATGTGATGCCGGCGGCTATCGCACGGCCTTGGACCGTGCTTCGGCAAGGTCAGCGCGGCGGCAGCGCCGGCGCCTGCGGGTGCCATGCCACGCGCCATCGCGGCGCCGGCGCGGCGTCGGGCCAGCGGCGATGCATGCCCAGGCCGGCGGCCAGCACCAGCGTATCGCCCGCCCACAGCAGCGGCAGCCAGGCCCGGCGCCAGGCCGGGATGCCGGCTTCCTGGCAGGCCTGCTTGAGCGCCCGGGCGGGGCCGCCGGGGCGCAGCACGATGCGCTCGCCGCCGCGGCGCGCGGCCAGCCGCAACGGCTGCCGCAGCACGGCTTCGGGCACGCCGAAAGTGTCGTCGCGGAAGAAATGGAGTTCGCCGCGCCACGCGGGCACGACAATGCGGGCTTCGCCGCGCCAGTCGAGCGTCACGGGTTCCGGCGCCGCCGCCGGCGGCGGCACGCAGGCCAGTACGCGGTCGCGGAAGCGGCGCAGCACCAGGCCCTCGTGCGCAATGGCGGGCTCGCCGCCGGCGTGCGCGACCAGTTGCTCGCGCATCGCCGCCAGCCGCGCGGTGGACGGGGCGCGCACGCCGAGGTCGCGCAGCCACAGGCGCAGCACCGCATCGGCCTGCGCCGCGGGCAACGCGCGCAGGCCGGGCAGGTCGAGCTCGGACAGCGTGTCGGCGTCGCGGCCGGCGCGCGCCACGCTGGCCAGCGCGGTGGCGGCCAGCTGGTCGATCAGCGCGCCGGCCTGGGCAAAATGCGCGGCTGCCTGCACCACATTCACCGCCAGCGCCGGAAACGCCGCCTGCAGTGCCGGCAGTTGCGCGCGCAACGCGTTGCGCGCATAGCGGCCGTCGGCGTTGGAGGGGTCATCGACCCACTGCAGCGCGTTGGCCGCGCAGTAGGCCTCGATCTCGGCGCGCGGCACGTCCAGCCACGGGCGCAGCAGCATCACGCCGCTGCCGTGATCCAGCGGGCGCAGCGCCGGCATGCCCGCCATGCCGGCGACGCCGGCGCCGCGGAACAGCCGCAGCAGCACGGTCTCGACCTGGTCGTCCTGGTGGTGGGCAAACAGCAGCAGGCGCGCGCCGCTGTCGGCGCACATCGCCGCCAGCGCGGCATAGCGCGCGCGCCGGGCGGCGGCTTCAACGCCCTCGCCCGCCGCCGGCTGCACCGACACGCGCCGCACGAAATAACCCACCTGCCACTGCGCGCACAGCGCGGCGCAGAAGCGGTCCCAGCCATCGGCCTCGGCTTGCAGGCCGTGGTGGACGTGCAGCGCCACCACGCGCGCGCCTTCGCCCGCACGTGCAAGCGCCGCGCGCACCGCGTGCAGCAGCGCGACCGAGTCGCGCCCGCCCGACAACGCCACCGCGACCGTCGGCGCCGCCGTGGCGCCGCCAGAAACAACAAAGGCCGCACCGGCCTGCAGGGCCTGTGCGACCTTGTCGGTCAGCCGGGCGGACGGGTCAGTCCTGGGCGCCGGTTTCCTTGAACTTGCCATAGGCCAGCAGGCGCTCGTAGCGGCGCGCCTGCAACTCCTTCACGCTCATGCCCTGGAACTGGCGCAGCGATTCGGCCAGCGAGCGCTTGAGCAGCGCCGCCATGCCCTTGTAGTCGCGGTGCGCGCCGCCCAGCGGCTCGCTCACGATCTTGTCGATCAGGCCCAGCGCCTTCAGCCGGTGCGCGGTCAGGCCCAGCGCCTCGGCGGCTTCGGGCGCCTTCTCGGCGGTCTTCCACAGGATCGAGGCGCAGCCTTCCGGCGAGATCACCGCGTAGGTGGCGAACTGCAGCATCTGCACCACGTCGCCCACGGCAATCGCCAGCGCGCCGCCTGAACCGCCTTCACCGATGATGGTGGCGATCAGCGGCACCTTCAGGCCGGCCATCACGTACAGGTTGTGGCCGATGGCCTCGGACTGGCCGCGCTCTTCGGCATCGATGCCGGGGAATGCGCCCGGGGTATCGACGAAGGTGAAGATCGGCAGCCCGAACTTGTCGGCCAGCTCCATCAGGCGCTTGGCCTTGCGGTAGCCCTCGGGCTTGGGCATGCCGAAATTGCGCATGGCGCGCTCTTTCGTGTCGCGGCCCTTCTGGTGCCCGATCACCATGCACGACTGGCCGTTGAAGCGCGCCAGGCCGCCGATGATCGAAAGATCGTCGGCAAAGGTGCGGTCGCCGTGCAGTTCGTGGAAATCGGTAAAGATCTCGCGCACGTAGTCCAGCGTATAGGGGCGCTGGGGGTGGCGGGCGATTTGCGCAACCTGCCACGGGGTCAGGTTGGCATAGATGTCCTTGGTCAGTTGCTGGCTCTTGCCGGCCAACCGCGAAATCTCTTCGGAAATATCGACAGCCGAATCGTCCTGCACAAAACGCAGTTCTTCGATCTTTGCCTCGAGTTCGGCAATGGGCTGCTCAAAATCCAGGAAGGTGGTTTTCATAAAATCACACGTACCTGTCTGTGAAGGGGCGCATTCTACCGGAATTTGGCCGCTATCTTAGCGCCTGCCGGATAGCGCGCAATGCACCCGCCGTTAAATTTTGTGGTTGTGATGCTCAATACGTCACAGGCAACGGGTCGAGGCTGCGCCACATATACCACGTCGCCACGGTGCGCCAGGGTTCCCAGTTGGCGGCGACCTCGCGCGCCTCGCTGCGCGTGACCGGTTCGCCGCTGAAGTAATTGGCCGAGATCGCGTTGATCAGGCCGACATCGTCGAGCGGCAGCACGTTGGGCCGCATCAGGTTGAACATCAGGAACATCTCGGCGGTCCAGCGGCCGATGCCGCGGATCTGCGTCAGTTCGGCGATGACCGCCTCGTCGTCCATCTGCGCCCACTGCGCGACGTGCACGGTGCCGGCCTTGAAGTGCTCGGCCAGGTCGATCAGGTATTCGGCCTTGCGCTTGGACACGCCGCAGCCGGCCAGCTTCTCGGGACCGGCGCGCAGGAATTGCGCCGGCGCCAGCCTGGGGCAGACCGCGTGCAGGCGCTCCCACACCGACTGCGCCGCCTTGACCGAGATCTGCTGGCCCACCACCGCGCGCGCCAGCGTGACGAACGGGTCGCCGCGCGACACCAGGTGCGCGGGGCCGTAGGTCGGGATCATCTTGCGCAGGATGCGGTCGCGCTTCATCAGGTCGGCGCAGGCCTCGTCCCAGTAGGCGGGGCGCACTGCGTCGACCACGGTCTCGACCGGCAGCGGCACCGCCTGCGCCTCGGGCAGCACGGCCCTGGCGTTGCGCGCGGTCTTGCCCGCAGGGCGCGAAGGCTCCTTGCCTGCGTCCTTGCTGGTGTCCTTGCCGTCCGGCAGCGGCGCCTCTTTGGCACCGGCCTTGCCCGGGCGCGGGCCGGCCGCCTTCACCCGGCCCGCGGTGGCGGGCGGCGCGGCGGTGGCGGGCTTGCGCGCGGCAGCGTTCAAGCACGCCTCCACTCGGTGGCACCGCCCGGCTTGTCTTCCAGCACGATGCCCGCTTCCAGCAGCTGGGCGCGGATGCGGTCCGCCTCGGCAAAGTTGCGCTCGGCCTTGGCGGCCTTGCGCGCCGCGATCTGCTTCTCGATCTCGTCAGGCGCCGGGCCGTGGTCGGGCCTGCCCTGCAGGAAGGTATGCGGATCGCGCTCGAGCAGGCCCAGCGTGCCGGCCAGCCCCTTGAGCTGGCGCGCGGCCGCGGTAGAGCCGGTGCGGTTGATTTCGCTGGCCAGGTCGAACAGCACCGACATCGCGATCGGCGTGTTGAAGTCGTCGCCCATGGCTTCGGCAAAGCGCTTCGCGTGGGGCTCGTCCCAGTCCACCGCGCAGCCGCCGGGCTGGCTGTCCTTGAGCGCCGTGTACAGGCGCGTCAGCGCGTGGCGCGCGTCATCCAGGTGCGCGTCGCTGTAGTTCAGCGGGCTGCGGTAGTGCGCGCGCAGGATGAAGAAGCGCACGACCTCGGCGTCGTACGCCTTCAGCACCTCGCGGATGGTGAAAAAATTGCCAAGCGACTTGGACATTTTCTCGTCGTTGATGCGCACGAAGCCGTTGTGCATCCACAGGTTGACGAAGGGCTTGCCGCTGGCGCCCTCGGACTGCGCGATCTCGTTCTCGTGGTGCGGGAACTGCAGGTCGGCCCCGCCGCCATGGATGTCGAAATGCTCGCCCAGCAGCGCGCAGCTCATCGCAGAGCATTCAATGTGCCAGCCCGGACGGCCGGCGCCCCACTTCGAGTCCCACTTGCTCTCGGGCGGTTCGCTGGCCTTGGCGGACTTCCACAGCACGAAGTCGAGCGGATCCTGCTTGGCATCGTTGGCGCTGACGCGCTCGCCCGCGCGCAGGTCTTCCAGCGACTTGCCCGACAGCTTGCCGTAGCCGCCGAACTTGCGCACCGAGTAGTTCACGTCGCCGTCGCTGGCCTGGTAGGCCAGCCCCTTGGCCTCGAGCTTGCCGATCATGTCGAGCATCTGCGGCACGTAGTCGGTGGCGCGCGGCTCGTGGTCGGGACGGATCACGCCCAGCGCCGCGGCATCCTCGTGCATGTACTGGATGAAGCGCGTGGTCAGCTCGCCGATGGTCTCGCCGTTCTCGACCGCGCGGCGGATGATCTTGTCGTCGATGTCGGTGATGTTCTGCACATACGTCACCTCGTAGCCGGCGGCGCGCAGCCACCGGTGCACCATGTCGAACACCACCATCACGCGCGCGTGGCCGACGTGGCAATAGTCGTACACGGTCATGCCGCACACATACATGCGGACCTTGCCGGGTTCGATTGGCACGAATGGCTGTTTCTCACGCGCGAGCGTGTTGTAGATGTTCAGGGGCTGCATGAAACGAAGTGAGTGGTGAGAGGAGTCTGCCGGGTTGGCACGGCAGGCAGCGCGGGCCGCGGCCGCGGGCGCAAGCGCCGCCACTGGCGCAATGCCGTCGCGCCCCATATCTTACCGGAAGGCGGTGCGCGAGTCGGGCACGCGGCCCGGCCAGCTTGCGCGCGCGCAAAGCCGCGCATGGACGCCGCACCGTGGCGGCCGCGGCATCGCCTTCGTGCCGCGCCTTCGTGCCGCACTTGCCGCTTTGCTAGAATGCCGCGGAGTATAACGGACCCGTCCTCAATGAGCCTGCCGCTGCCCTCCCCGCTTTCCGCTGCCTCCGCTGCCTCCGCTGCCTCCGCTGCCCCCGCTGCCTCCGCCGCCTGCGCTGCACGCGCGCGCCGGCGCGGATCCCGCACCGTCCTGCCGCTGCTGGCCCTGGCCGCGGCGCTGGCAGGCCCCGCGTCCGCGCAGAACGGCCCGCTGTCGCTGGCGGTGCCGACCTCGCCGGTGGGCGGCGTCCAGTCGACCGACCCGGGCATGGGCGAGGCCCAGCAGGCCGCCAACGCGCGCCGCTATGAAGACGCCATCAAGGGTTTCGACCGCGTGCTGGCCGCCAACCCGCGCAATGCGCAGGCCCGCTTCCAGCGCGCCTGGGCGCTGGCCCAGGCCGGCCGCGAGGATGAAGCGATCCAGGCCTTCAGCGAGATGGCTCAGGACTTTCCCGAGCTGCCCGAGCCGCACAACAACCTGGCGCTGCTCTATGCCAAGCGCGGCGACCTCAAGCGCGCCGAAGCCGAGCTGCTGCTGGCCACCGAGGCCAAGCCCAACTTCGCCGTGGGCTACACCAACCTGGGCGACGTCTACCGCCGCCTGGCCGAGCAGGCCTACACCGAGGCCCTGCGCCGCAATCCGGGCGATGCCCGCGCCAGTGCCGCGCTGCGCCAGCTGGCCCCGGCCTCCGCCGTGACCGTGCCGCCGAAGCCAGCCGCGGCCACCGGCCGCAAGCCGGCGCCGGCCGGGCGCCAGGCTCCCGCCAGCGCGCCCGCTGCGAACTGACAGCATCCATCCGCAACGGTCCGGCGCCTAAGCGCCGGGCCCTGTCCATCCCGACTTACCGGAGTTCCATCCATGATCCGTTCCCGTCGCATCCTCCTGGCCGGCGTGGCCGCCGGCGCGCTGGCGCTGTCTTCGTTCAGCGCGCTGGCCCAGCAGAAGGCCGCCGAGCGCGTCCAGTTCGTCACCAGTGCCGGCAAGTTCACGGTCGAGCTCTATCCCGAGGCCGCGCCCAAGACCGTCGCGAACTTCCTGGAATATGTGAAGAGCGGCTTCTACAGTGGCACCATCTTCCACCGCGTGATCAACGGCTTCATGGTGCAGGGCGGCGGCTTCGACCGCGACATGAAGGAAAAGCCCACGCGCGCGCCGATCCCGCTGGAAGCCCGCAGCGGCCTGAAGAACAAGGCCGGCACGGTTGCCATGGCGCGCACCAGCAACCCGGATTCGGCCACCGCGCAGTTCTTCGTCAATGTGGTGGATAATCCGAATCTCGACTACCCGCAGCCGGACGGTAACGGCTATGCCGTGTTCGGCAAGGTGGTGGAAGGCATGGACACGATCGACAAGATCAAGACCGTGCCGACCACCGCCTACGGCCCGATGCGCAACGTGCCGGCCGCGCCGATCGTGATCGAGTCGGCCACCGTCGTCAAATAATTACCGAACAGAGGAAACCGCCATGTCCAAGGTACAGCTCCAGACCAACAAGGGTGTGATCACCCTGGAACTCGACGCCGAGAAGGCCCCGAAAACGGTTGAGAACTTCCTGTCGTATGTCCGCAAGGGCCACTACGACAACACCGTTTTCCACCGCGTGATCAAGAACTTCATGATCCAGGGCGGCGGCTTCGAGCCCGGCATGAAGCAAAAGGACACCGATGCCCCGATCGAGAACGAAGCCGGCAACGGCCTGAAGAACGACCGCTACACCGTGGCGATGGCGCGCACCAATGCGCCGCACTCGGCCACCGCGCAGTTCTTCATCAACGTGGTCGACAACGACTTCCTCAACTTCTCGTCGCCGACCCCGCAGGGCTTCGGCTATGCCGTGTTCGGCAAGGTCGTCGACGGCACCGACGTGGTCGAGCAGATCAAGGGCGTGCGCACCGGCAGCTCGGGCTTCCACCAGGACGTGCCGCTCGAAGACGTGGTGATCGAGAAAGCCGTCGTCGTCGAATAAGCCTGTGCCTGCCGATTGCGGTGCCGTGCGCGCCCGCGTGCCGGCCTTTCCCTCCCGACACCACGCATGACCGCAATCTCCCACACGCCGGTGGCCGGTCCCCTCGAGGTACAGGCGCCGGCGTGGTTCATTTCAGACCTGCATCTGACGCCCGGCATGCCGCGCACGCTGGCGGCCTTCGAGCGCACGCTCGAGCGCGCCGCCGCGCACGCGCGCACGCTTTTCATCCTGGGCGACTTCTTTGAATTCTGGGTCGGCGACGAAGAAACCGATACGCCGTTCGCGCAACGCGTGGCGCTCGCGCTGCGCGCGCTCGCCGCGCGCGGCGTGGCGGTGTACCTGATGCACGGCAACCGCGACTTCCTGCTGGGCACGCGCTTTGCCGGCGCCGCCGGCGCCACGCTGCTGCCCGACCCCACCGTGATCGATTGCGCCGGCGAGCGCGTGGTGCTGAGCCACGGCGACATGCTGTGCATCGACGACGAACGCTACAACCGCTTTCGCCGCTGGACCCGCAAGCGCTGGGTGCAGCGCGTGTTCCTGGCGCTGCCGCTGCGCGCGCGCCTGGCGGTCGCGCGCAAGCTGCGCGCGGACAGCGAAGGCAACCGCGCCAGGCAACGCAGTGCCGGCACGGCGGTACCGATGGTCTATGGGGATGTCGCGCCCGCCGCGGCGGCCGAGTTGCTCGGTGCTGCCGGCTCGCGGCTGCTGGTCCATGGCCATACCCATCGCCCTGCCCGCCATGAAGACGCCGCGGGCGTGCGCTGGGTACTGACCGACTGGGACCTGGATGGCGCGCATCCGCGCGCCGCGTTGCTGCAACTGGACCGCGACGGCTTCCGGCTGCTGCCGCAGACCGACTGAACGCCTCCAGCCGTCGCTCGCGCCCTTACTTCATCAGCTTGCGCAGCTCGCTGGCATCGAACGGGTCGTTCGGCGTGTTTTCCAGGTGTTCGCCCAGCCGGTCGAGCGCCGCCAGCACCGCCTCGATGCGGTCATGCTGGAGCGCGGCATTGTCGATCAGGCTCTTCAGCGCCAAGGACACCGGGTCATCCGCGTTGGGCGTGATGCCATAGGCCGAGAACTCCTGCCTGGCGCCCTGCTGCACCGACGGCGCATCCGGCAGGATGATGCGGGCCGGAATGCCGACCGCGGTCGCGCCCGGCGGCACCGGCTTGAGCACCACCGCGTTGGAGCCCACGCGCGCACCGTCGCCTACCACGAATCCGCCCAGCACCTTGGCGCCGGCGCTGACCACCACGCCGACGCCGAGCGTCGGATGCCGCTTCTGGCCCTTGTACAGCGACGTGCCGCCCAGCGTCACGCCCTGGTAGATGGTGCAATCGTCGCCGATCTGCGCGGTCTCGCCGATCACCACGCCCATGCCGTGGTCGATGAACACGCGCCGGCCCAGCGTCGCCGCCGGATGGATCTCGATGCCGGTGAAAAAGCGCGACCAGTGCGAAATCCAGCGGCCCAGCCAGTGCCAGCCCGCGCGCCAGCACGTGTGCGCGAGCCGGTGCAGCAGCACGGCGTGCAGGCCCGGATAGCAGGTCAGCACTTCCAGGCGGCTGCGCGCGGCGGGATCGCGCAGCATGATCGTGTCGATATCTTCCTTCAGGCGAGAGAACATCTTGGTCGTGTCGTGGTGCCGCGCGGTGCGCCGCGCCACGCGGGCCAGGGCCCGGGGCGGGGTCGCCGGCGCGGTCGGGGGCCGGTGAAGACAGGATCAGGAGTGTAAGTGATTTACCGGCCCGCCTTGCGGCGCCGGCGTTTGGCCCCTGATCCGCCAGGGACATTGCTTGGATGCTGCGATCAACATCGACCGGGCATGCGTCCACCCGCGGCGGCAGGACACCCGGCCGCGCCGCATCGGCATGCGCTGGCCTGGTTCCTGATCGCATCAGCACGGGTTGCTGCCACAGTCCTTTGCTCCTGTCACCGGTCCGCTTGCGGACCAGGCTGGTTCTGGTTCTGCGCGGCGATCAGCATGTGCTTGGCGATGCCGCGCAGGATGTTCACTTCCTCGCGCTCGAGGCCGCTGCGCGCCAGCAGCCGGCGCAGCCGGGTCATCAGCTTGCGGGGATGGGCCGGATCGAGGAATCCGATTGCCTCCAGCCCGGTCTGCAGGTGGCCGAACATGGCCTCGACCTGCTCGGCCGTGGCCGGCTCGCCAGCATAGCCGATATTGGCGCCCGCGTCCGGGGCCGCCTCCAGCAGCGCCAGCCGCATTTCGTAGGCGATCAGCTGCACCGCCTGCGCCAGGTTCAGCGAGGCGTAGGCGGGATTGGCGGGGATATGGGTCACGGCGTTGCAGCGCTCCACCACCTCGTTGGGCAGGCCATAGCGCTCGTTGCCGAATACGAAGGCGACCTCGGCGCTGCCGCCCAGCGTCTGGCGCGCACGCGCGGCGGCGGCGCGCGGCAGCAGCCGCGGCGGGCCGAACTCGCGCTGGCGCGCGGTCATGGCCACGGTCAGCGCGGACCCGGCCAGCGCGGCGTCGACCTGGTCGACGATCACCGCGGCGGCGAGCACGTCGTCGGCGCCGCTGGCCATGGCCACCGCATCGGGGTGCCGCAGCACGTCGGGTTCGCGCGGCGAGACCAGCACCAGGCTGCCGAAGCCCATGGTCTTGATCGCCCGCGCCACCGAGCCGACGTTGCCGGGATGGCTGGTTTCCACCAGCACGAAGCGCACGCGGCCGAAGGCGTCTGCGTCAGCGTCGGCGCCGGAGCCGGAGCCGGGGATGGCGGGCTGGCTCGTATCAATTGCCGGGTTCATATACAATTCGGGGTTCTTCTTTGGCGCGGCGCCAGGTTTATGCATGCCCGCGAGACGTTCGCGACACTTTTGCGAAGCGTCTTGCAGCAAGGCCAATCGGCCAGGCGACGCCCCACGTTCTTCTACAATCCGTTGTGTTGTCAGCTGCCCATGAGCGGGCGTGCGGCGCTTTGGCGCCCCGCCGCGCGGTCGTGGCCGGCCTGGAGAGATTCATGCATCCGATGCTCAATATCGCCATCAAGGCGGCCCGCAAGGCGGGATCCATCATCAACCGCGCGTCGCTCGACGTCGATCTGGTGCGCGTCTCGCGCAAGCAACACAACGATTTCGTTACCGAGGTGGACCGCGCCGCCGAAGCCGCGATCATCGAGGTCCTGCGCACGGCCTACCCGGAACACGGCATTCTAGCGGAAGAGTCCGGCCAGTCCTGGGCCGAGGGCGAAGACAGCCACGAATACACCTGGGTCATCGACCCGCTCGACGGCACCACCAACTTCATCCACGGCTTCCCGCAGTACGCGGTCTCGATCGCCCAGCTGCACCGCGGCACGCCGGTGCAGGCGGTAGTCTACGATCCCACCCGCGACGAACTGTTCACCGCCACCAAGGGTGCCGGCGCCTTCCTCAACAACCGCCGCATCCGCGTCACCCGCCGCGACAAGCTGGCCGACTGCCTGATCGGCACGGGCTTCCCGTACCGCGACCTGGAAGGCGTGGACGAGTACCTGGAGATCTTCTCGCTGATGACGCGCAGCTGCGCCGGCCTGCGCCGCCCCGGCGCCGCGGCGCTGGACCTGGCCTACGTCGCCTGCGGCCGCCTCGACGGCTTCTTCGAGCGCGGGCTGCAGCCGTGGGACATGGCCGCCGGCATGCTGCTGATCACCGAATCGGGCGGCCTGGTCGGCAACTACGCCGGCGAGCCGCGCCAGATGGAACAGGGCGAAGTGCTGGCCGGCAACCCCAAGGCGTTCGCGCAGATGGTGCGCCTGCTGTCGCCGTACTCGCTGGATAACGTCAAGCCCAGCGCCGCCTGACCGCGGCAGATGGCCTGAGCGGCCATGCCAGCACGCCCGCCGCATTCCGGCGGGCGTTTGTTTTTATGGGATCGCCGCCGGTGCGCCCCGCGTTCGGGGCCTCGTCTCATTCCCCGGCGAGCCATGATCCTGGTCAAGGCCGCGCCGCCCTGCGCTCACCAGAATGAATCCATGCGCCACGCAACGTGCGCACGGATCCAGCCACAGGAGAGCCAGCATGTTTCCCGAGTACCGCGACCAGATCACCGCCCTCAAGACGCACGACGCCCGCTTTGCGCGGCTGTTCCACCGGCACAATTCGCTCGACCAGGAAATCCACAACATGGAAGCGGGCCTGGTACCGGCGTCCCACTTCGAGATCGAGCGGCTGAAGAAAGAAAAGCTGCTGCTCAAGGACCAGCTCTACGAAATCCTGCGCCACACCACCGCCTGACGGAGGCGCGCAGATGACCGATCACGACATCGAGCCGCCCCGCATCCCCACCGCAGCCCGGCCCCGCGCCACCTCCCGCGGCGATGTGCTGCCCACCCGTTCGGCGCTGTCGGCCCAGCGCAATGAGGTCGACAACTCCATCGAAGCCGCGGTGCAAGTGGCGGCCAGCGGCATGCGGGACATCCTGGCCAGCAAGGCCGGCGACGGCACCGGCATGCTGGGCGCCCTCCGCACGCTGCTCGACGGCCTGGCGCCGGACGAGGCCGCGCAACTGCGCAGCCTGATCCTCGAGGGCGACCCGGCCGCCTGGCAGGCCGGTCGCCAGCGCCACCCGGACGACGAGCTGTCCGCGGGCTGGCGCGAAGGCGCCTACCCGTACCAGAACCTGATGTCGCGCCGCAACTACGAGAAACAGAAGTACCGCCTGCAGGTCGAACTGCTCAAGTTCCAGGCCTGGGTGCGCGAGAGCGGCGAGCGCGTGGTGATCCTGTTCGAAGGCCGCGACGCCGCCGGCAAGGGCGGCACCATCAAACGCTTCATGGAACACATGAACCCGCGCGGCGCCCGCGTGGTGGCACTGGAAAAACCCACTGAAGCCGAACGCGGGCAATGGTACTTCCAGCGCTACGTGCAACACCTGCCGTCCGCGGGCGAGATCGTGCTGTTCGACCGTTCCTGGTACAACCGCGCCGGCGTCGAGCACGTGATGGGCTTTTGCTCGACGCGCGAATACCAGGACTTCCTGCAGCAGGCGCCGGATTTCGAGCGGCACCTGGTGCGCAGCGGCATCCACCTGTTCAAGTTCTGGTTCTCGGTCAGCCAGAACGAGCAGCGCCGGCGCTTCCGCGAGCGCGAGATCCATCCGCTCAAGCAATGGAAGCTCAGCCCGGTCGACGTCGCCTCGCTCGACAAATGGGACGACTACACCCGCGCCAAGGAAGCCATGTTCGCGCATACCGATACCGCCGATGCGCCCTGGACCGTGATCCGCTCGGATTGCAAGAAGCGCGCGCGGCTCAATGCGCTGCGCTACATCCTGTCGCGCTTTCCCTATGCCAACCGCGACACCACCGCCATCGGCCAGCCGGACCCGCTGATCGTCGGCCGCGCGCTGGCCAACTGAGCGTGGCGCGGCAACGCCGCACGCCATTCGCCTCGCACAACAGAAAAAGGACCGCATGTTCAAGCACATCCTGCTCCCCGTCGACGGCTCGGAGCTGTCGCACCAGGCCGTCTCCGCCGCCATCCAGTTCGCCCGCACCGCGGCGGCACGGCTCACGCCGTACATGTGCGTCGAGAGCTATCCCTATGTGCTGACCAGCGACAGCTCGCACGAAAAGCGCGACGCCTACCAGCAGCGCGTGGAAGCGGAGGCACGCCGGGAACTGGCCCGGGTCGAGGCCGCGGCCGCGCTGGCCGGCGTGCCATGCAGCGGCCACGTCTCCAGCGCTTCGGCACCGTATCAAGGCATCATCCATGCCGCCACGGACCTGGGCTGCGATGTCATCTTCATGGCCTCGCACGGCCGCCGCGGACTCAGCGGGCTGCTGCTCGGCAGCGAGACGCAGAAGGTGCTGTCCCATAGCGACATCCCGGTGCTGGTATTCCGCTGATCCGGCATCGATCCGGCGCATCGATCCGACACAGCGCCGCCCCTTCGGCGGCACCACCGTGCTGTACCATATCGCCCATACTCGAAAACGCCCCTTCGTGCCGCGGCCACAGGCCGCCGGAGCAGCGCCCGGCCCGCCCCCGCGGACGCGCTTTTCCGCGGCATGCAAGGTGCGCTCGGCGCGGTTCGGGCGGCACGACGCAGGCCCACCGCCAGACAGGCTAAATGGCAATGGGATTGCAGAAGAAAACCGACCCTGAACAGGCACAGGCAGACGCCGCAGGCAGCCGCCACACGCCCATGATGCAGCAATACCTGCGCATCAAGGCGGACCACCCCGACACCCTGCTGTTCTACCGCATGGGTGACTTCTACGAACTCTTTCATGACGACGCCGAGAAGGCCGCGCGCCTGCTCGACATCACGCTGACCGCGCGCGGCGCGTCGAATGGCGTGCCGATCCGCATGGCCGGCATCCCCTTCCATTCGGCGGACCAGTACCTGGCGCGGCTGGTGAAGCTGGGCGAGTCGGTGGCGATCTGCGAGCAGATCGGCGACCCCGCCACCAGCAAGGGCCCGGTGGAGCGCAAGGTGGTGCGCATCGTCACCCCCGGCACGCTGACCGACGCCGCGCTGCTGCCCGACAAGGCCGACACGTTCCTGATGGCCGTGCACCAGCAGACCACGCGCCGCGGCGTCAGCAAGACCGGCCTGGCGTGGCTGAACCTGGCCAGCGGCGAGCTGCGCCTGATGGAATGCGAAGCGGCGCTGCTGGGCCGCGAGCTGGAGCGCATCCGCCCGGCCGAGCTGCTGTATGCCGATGGCATCGAACTGCCGGCGCTGGCGTGCGCGCGCACGCGCCTGCCGGAATGGCATTTCGACCAGGACGCCGGCACGCGCCGCCTGCGCGAGCAGCTGGGCGTGGCCAGCCTGGACCCGTTCGGCTGTGCCGGGCTGGGCGCCGCGCTGGGCGCGGCCGGCGCGCTGCTGAACTACGCCGCCACCACGCAGGGCCAGTCGCTGCGCCATGTGCAGGGCGTCAAGGTCGAGCGCGAATCGGAGTACGTCGGGCTGGATTCCGCCACGCGGCGCAACCTGGAACTGACCGAAACGCTGCGCGGCGGCGAGTCGCCGACGCTGTTCTCGCTGCTGGACACCTGCTGCACCGCGATGGGCAGCCGCGCGCTGCGCCACTGGCTGCACCACCCGCTGCACGACCCGGCGGTGCCGCAGGCGCGCCAGCAGGCCATCGGCGTGCTGATCGACCAGGGCACCGACGCGCTGCGCGCGGCGCTGCGCCGGCTCGCCGACGTCGAGCGCATCACCTCGCGGCTGGCGCTGCTCAACGCGCGCCCGCGCGACCTGTCGTCGCTGCGCGACACGCTGCGCGCGCTGCCCGAGGTGCAGGCCTGCCTGCGCGACGACCAGGGCAGCGTGCTGCTGGCGCAGACCGTGCAGGACCTGGCCGTGCCGCAGGACTGCCTGGACCTGCTGGTGCGCGCCGTGGCCGAAGAGCCGGCGACCGTGGTGCGCGACGGCGGCGTGATCGCGCGCGGCTTCGATGCCGAGCTCGACGAGCTGCGCGATATCTCCGAAAACTGCGGCCAGTTCCTGATCGACCTGGAAGCGCGCGAGCGCGCCCGCACCGGCATTGCCAACCTGCGCGTCGAGTTCAACCGCGTGCATGGCTTCTATATCGAGGTCACCAACGGCCAGGCCGACAAGGTGCCCGACGACTACCGCCGCCGCCAGACCCTGAAGAACGCCGAGCGCTACATCACGCCCGAGCTGAAGGCCTTCGAAGACAAGGCGCTGTCGGCGCAGGACCGCGCGCTGGCGCGCGAGAAGCAGCTCTACGACGGCCTGCTGCAGGCGCTGCTGCCGCATATCGGCGAGCTGCAGCGCGTCGCCGGCGCGCTGGCGCGGCTGGACGTGCTGGCCGCGCTGGCCGAGCGCGCGCAGACGCTGGACTGGTCGGCGCCGGAGCGCGTTGCCGAGAACGTGGTCGATATCGTGCAGGGGCGGCACCCGGTGGTCGAGGGCCAGCTCGCGGCGGAGTCGGTCGCGTTTATCGCCAACGACTGCCAGCTCAACGAGGCGCGCAAGCTGTTGCTGATCACCGGCCCCAACATGGGCGGTAAATCGACCTTCATGCGCCAGACCGCGCTGATCGTGCTGCTGGCCTGCGTCGGCGCCTATGTGCCGGCGCGGCGCGCAGTGATCGGGCCGATCGACCGCATCTTCACCCGCATCGGCGCCGCCGATGACCTGGCTGGCGGACGCTCGACCTTCATGGTCGAGATGACCGAGGCCGCCGGCATCCTGCACCACGCCACCCCGGCATCGCTGGTGCTGATGGACGAGATCGGCCGCGGCACCTCGACCTTCGACGGCCTGGCGCTGGCCTGGGCGATCGCGCGCCACCTGCTGTCGCACAACCGCAGCCATACCCTGTTCGCCACGCATTACTTCGAACTGACGCAGCTGCCGCAGGAGTTCCCGCAGGCGGCCAACGTGCACCTGTCGGCGGTCGAGCATGGCGACGGCATCGTGTTCCTGCATGCGGTGCAGGATGGCCCGGCCAGCCAGAGCTACGGCCTGCAGGTGGCGCAACTGGCCGGCGTGCCGCAGCCGGTGATCCGCGCCGCGCGCAAGCACCTGGCCTGGCTGGAGCAGCAATCCGCCGACGCCACGCCGACGCCGCAGCTGGACCTGTTCGCCGCGCCGCCGACGCCCGACGACGACGATCCTTACGACGATGGCGACGCCAGCACGGCTGCCGATACCCTCCCCGCCGCGCTGGCGCCGGAGCAGGCTGCCGTGATCGACGCGCTGGACAACCTGGACCCGGACGCCCTGACGCCGCGCGCGGCACTGGAGGCGCTGTACCGGCTCAAGGCGCTGGCGGGCGAGGCGGTCGATAGGGTATGAACGCGCTGCGCCGGGCCCTGCCGACCCTGCTGCTGCCCTGGCTGTGCCTGGCTGCCATCGCGGCTGCCGCGCCGCAGGCGCTGGCGGCGCGGGCACCGGCCAAGCCGCAGGTGGTGCGCGTCGCGCTGATCGCAGACCTGCCGCAATGGCCCGCCGCCGAGGCCAATATGACGGCGCTGCTCGACCACTTCGCCGAGCGCAAGCTGAACCTCGTCATCCATGCCGGCGGCATCAAGGGCGATACCGAATCGTGCAGCGACGCCGTGCTCGGCAGCCGCCAGCAGTTGCTGAACCAGTCGCCGCTGCCGCTGGTCTATGTGCCGGGCGAAACCGACTGGTCCGAGTGCCGGCTGCCGGTCAACGGCAGCTTCGACCCGGTCGAGCGGCTGAACCGGCTGCGCGAACTGTTCTTTCCGGAAGACGCCACGCTCGGACGCCAGCCGCGGCCGCTGGTGCGGCAATCGGACCAGGCGCTGTTCCGCAGCTTCCGCGAGAACATGCGCATCAGCATCGGCGACGTGCTGATCGTCGGCCTGAACGTGCCGGGCGACAACAACCACTACCGCGACGAGGGCGGCCGCAACGGCGAATTCGAGGACCGGCGCGAAGCCAACCGGCAGTGGCTGGCGCGGGCGTTCTCGGTGGCGCGCCAGCGCGACCTGAATGGCATCGTCGTGGTGGCGCACGCCGACCCGCATTTCGCCAACGGCTGGGAGAAGAAGGGACGGCCCACGCTGCTCGATGGCTTCATGCGCCATCGCACGCGGGATGGCTATCTGGAATTCAAGCGGCAGCTGCGCGACCTGAGCGCGCGTTTCAACGGCCAGGTTCTGCTGGTGCACGCGGCCGGCAGCGGCGCCGACGCCGGCTTCGGCATCGACAAGCCGCTGCGCGATACGGCCGGCAAGGTGATGCAGAACTTCACGCGCGTGTCGCTGCCGACCAGCACGGTCTCGCAATGGGCCGAGCTGGTGATCACGCCGGCCGCGGCGTCGCCGTTCGCGGTGGTACTGAAGGACGCCCCGGCGCCGAACTGACCGCGCACCCAAAGCAAAGAAGCCGGCAACGGCCGGCTTCCTGGTGACACCACTGCAAGCGCAAGCTCAGTGCAGCGTGCGCGGGGTATCGTCGTCCTCGTCCTCGTCCACCACTTCAACGCCCGAGGCGCCGTGGGCGTGGCCATGCTCGACTTCCTCGGCGGTGGCTTCGCGCACTTCCGACACCTTCAGCCAGAAGCGCAGCGCCATGCCGGCCAGCGGATGGTTGCCGTCCAGCACGACCTTGTCTTCGGCCACGTCGGTCACGGTGTAGATAATGGAGTCTTCTTCGTCGCCGTCCTCGGGCATGCCTTCGAACTGCATGCCGACTTCGAGCGGCTCGGGGAAGCGGTTGCGCGGCTCCACCTTCACCAGGTCGGCATCGTAGTCGCCGAACGCGTCTTCCGGCTCCAGCTGCAGCTGGGTCTCGAAGCCGGTGTCATGGCCGTCGAGCGCTTCCTCGATCTTGGGGAACGTGCCATCATACCCGCCGTGCAAATAGACCATGGCTTCATCTGACTCCTCGATCAGATTGCCTTGCGCGTCCGATAGCTTGTACATCACGGACACCACCGTGTTCTTAGCGATTTTCAATTCTTGACTCCATGAACGATTCCGCATTATACGCGCAGGCCCTGCCCCCTGGCCCCGTCGATCCAGACACTCCGCTCGACCTGCTTGGTGGCATGACGCCTGCTGCATTCATGCGGGATGTCTGGCATCGCAAGCCCTTGCTCATTCGACAGGCGGTGCCGGGAATTGTGCCGCCGGTGTCGCGCGATGCGCTTTTCGATCTCGCCGATCGCGACGATGTCGAATCGCGCCTGGTGACGCACTTCCGCAACCGCTGGAAGCTCGCGCACGGTCCATTTGCGCGCGAAAACCTGCCCGGCGTCAAGACCCGCCAGTGGACCCTGCTGGTGCAGGGCGTCAACCTGCACGATGCCGCCGCGGCGGAACTGATGGGCCGCTTCCGCTTCGTGCCCGATGCCCGCCTCGACGACGTGATGATCAGCTACGCCACCGACGGCGGCGGCGTGGGCCCGCACTTCGATTCCTATGACGTATTCCTGCTGCAAGTCTCGGGCCGGCGCCGCTGGCGCATTTCGTCGCAGACCAGCCTCGAACTGATTCCCGACATGCCGCTGAAGATTCTTGCCGACTTCAGCGCCGAACAGGAATGGGTGCTGGAACCGGGCGACATGCTGTACCTGCCGCCGCAATATGCGCACGATGGTATTGCCGAGGGCGAATGCATGACCTGCTCGATCGGTTTCCGTGCGCCCGCCTATCGTGAATTGGCCGGGCACTTCCTGGCGTGGCTGTCGGAAACGGTGGAGGACAACGAAGAACTCGGCGGCCGTTATGCCGATGCCGGCGAGCGCGCCGCGACGCGTCCCGCGCAATTGCCGGCCGGCATGGCCAAGGCGGTGGCGGAACGGCTCAAGGCATTGCAATGGAACAGCCAGATGGTGTCGGAATTCCTGGGCAGCCATCTGTCCGAACCCAAGCCTGGCGTTGAATTTGCAGAGATCGCTGACATGCCGTTGCGCCGTTATGCGACACTGGCGTCCCGGCATGGGGTGGTACTGGCCCCGGCATCGATTGCGCTTTACGACCGGGCCAATTTCTTCCTGAATGGAGAAGCCTACGAGCCGCCGGCTGAATTGATGCCGTGGCTGAAGAAGTTGGCCGATAATCGGCAGCTTAGCGCGCAGGAGGTCGAGACCTGTGCCGATCTGCCCGATCTGATGGAAACCTTCCATCACTGGACCCTGGAAGGATGGTTGCAATTGGGGCCGCGGCTGTAATAATGCGTAACATTGCGAATCAGCAAATTTCGGCGCTACACAAGCCGGGAAAACGCGGATATAATCGTTGGCTGGCTAGTACTGTGGACCACTGCATATGTCGGCACCCGGGAGGGCCTAATTTTGCAGTTCAAGAGCGATAATTACCGGTAATTATTCATCGCCTGTTTTTCGTTATTACAAGTTAAAGGACGAACAATGAAGAAGTCTCTCCTGATCGCATCGCTGCTGGCCGCTGTTGCTCTCGCTGCTTGCGGCAAGAAGGAAGAAGCTGCCGCTCCGGCCGCTGACACGGCTGCTCCGGCTGCCACCGCTCCTGCTGCTGAAGCTTCGGCTCCGGCTGCTGAAGCCCCGGTCGCTCCGGCTGCTGACGCTTCGGCCCCGGCTGCTGACGCCTCGGCTCCGGCTGCTGACGCTTCGGCTCCGGCCGCCAAGCAGTAATCGGTTCTTC